>SYLX01000032.1 GCA_005808505.1 Bdellovibrionales bacterium
CGTAAAACGTACGTCGGTGCGATGCCTGGAAAAATTCTCCAAGCTCTCCGCAAAGTCGATACGGGTAACCCGATCCTCCTTCTCGACGAGATTGATAAAATGTCCAACGACTTCCGCGGTGATCCGTCTGCGGCACTCCTCGAGGTCTTGGATCCGGAGCAGAACAACACGTTTGCGGATCATTACCTCGAAGTTGATTACGATCTCTCTAAGGTGATGTTCCTGACGACGGCGAACTCTCTGCACACGATCCCGCGTCCTCTTCTCGATCGTATGGAAATCATCAGCCTCGAAGGTTACATCGAGAGCGAGAAGTACCATATCGCGAAGAAATACTTGGTTCCGAAGCAGATCAAGGTTCACGGTCTCGAAGGCCGCAAGGTTTCCTTCGCCGACCAAACGGTTCGCACGCTGATTCGTCACTACACGAAAGAAGCCGGCGTCCGTAACCTCGAGCGCCAAGTGGCGAACGTCTGCCGTAAGGTCGCTAAGATCTTGATCAAGGAACAAGCGCTCGCGGAAGCGAAGTCGGTTAAGAAGGGCGAAAAAGTAGCAAAAGCCGAAGGCCTCAAAGCCGGCGGCAAAGGCTTCATCGTCACGCCGAACAAGCTCGTTGAGCTTCTTGGTCCTCACAAGTACCGCTACGGAAAGATCGAGGAAGAAAACGAAATCGGTCTCACAAACGGTATGGCATACACCGAAGTTGGTGGCGACCTTCTCGTGGTGGAAGCAGCGGTCGTTCCCGGTCGTGGCAAATTCACGATCACGGGTCAGCTCGGTGATGTCATGAAGGAATCTTGCTCGGCAGCCATGAGCTACGTTCGCTCGCGTGGACCGCTCTTCGGCCTCGATAAAGACTTCTTCGCGAACTGCGACATCCACATCCACGTGCCTGAGGGAGCTATCCCGAAAGACGGTCCGTCGGCTGGTATCGCGCTCACGACGTCAATCGTTTCGGCTATCACGAAGATCCCGGTTAAGCGGATCGTCGCGATGACGGGCGAAGTGACTCTCCGCGGACGCGTCCTCGCTATCGGTGGATTGAAAGAGAAAGTTCTCGCAGCTCACCGTGGTGGCATCAAGATGATCATCGTGCCCAAAGAGAACGAAAAAGATCTGAAAGACATCCCGAAAGAAGTCTTGAAAGATCTCAAGATCGTGCTCGTTGATCACGTCGATCAGGTGCTCGTAAACGCACTCGACATCAAGAACGCAAAGGAGCTTTTCAAAGCTCGCGCGGACGAAGCTCTCGGTCTTCGTGCCCAGTACACTGGACACGAACTCCAAGCGCACTAATCAACTGATTCAAGTTAGTTGATCAGGACCCCCAAGGCTCACCGGCTTTGGGGGTTTTGCTTTTCAGGCCTAGGCGCAGTTTGCGGCTCCACATAAAATAAAGACTCCAACTAGGAGTCAGCCGCATGGAAGCCGTTCTTTCGAGTCTCCCTCCGCGTGTAACCGACGTATTGAAACGCTTCGTCGACAACTGCAAAACAGCTTTCAAAGACAACCTGGTTTCCATTGTCCTCTACGGTTCGGCGGCCGAAGGCAAACTGCGCGCAACCTCCGACGTAAACGTGATTCTCGTTTTAAAGAAGTTTGAGCTCGAGCAAGTTGATCAAATTCGCGAAGAGTTACGTCTCGGTCGTGCGACGGTTCAACTTGGCGTGATGTTTCTTCTCGAAAATGAAGTCATGGGTGCCAGCGAATCGTTTGCCGTTAAGTTCAACGACATCCTTCATCGTCATCAAGTTCTGCACGGCTCTGATCCCTTCGCGAATTTGCGAATCTCTAGAGAAGCCACCATTCAGCGTCTTCGCCAAGTCCTCTTCAATCTTGAGCTTCGGATGCGTGAACGCTACGCCATGGTGAGCTTACGCGAAGAACAGCTGATTCTCGCCGTTGCGGACTTCGCGAGTCCCGTTCGCGTTTGCGCTCAAACTCTTTTGGAGTTGAAAGGTGAGAAGCCAGAAAATCCAAAAGAGGCCCTCCGCTCGTTTGCAAAGACGGTCCAGGGAGATTTCACGAAAGTGCTCGAAGCTGTGTCTCACGTCCGCGAAACACGTGAACTCGAGCCTGGTGAAGCGACTCCCGTCATGAAGGGTTTGATGATGCTCGTTGATCAGATGCAGCTCCAGGTACGAGGCCTCTGATGGACAGCCTGATCGACATCATGCACCTGCCGGGGCCTGACTTCCTGTTCTTCTACCTAGCGGCAGGCGCAGTGGCCTACATTTTTTTGGTGGCGTTTCAGTTCTTGGTCGAGCCGCGAGCTAACGAATACAAGGTGCTAAACGACCCTTACGAGATCGCCTACTTGCGGGGTGGAGCGCGTGAGATGATAGCACTCGCTGTTTTCTCACTCGTCGATCGCGGTCTTTTAGTTTTGCGCGACGATTCCGTAATCGCCACGAACGATAAGGCAAGTCAGCTTGTCCGTCGTCCTCTGGAGAAAGCAATTTTGCGACTGGCCAAAAAACCGAAAGATGCGTCAGATCTCGCCAGTGCAAAATCAGTCAAAAATGCCTGCGAGAAAGAGCAAAGTATTCTCCAGCAATCTGGATTAGTTTTATCCGACTCCATTCGATTTCTTCACCTGTTTATCATCGCCGTTGTTGTCGGGGGTCTCGGCGTTCTCTCGTTGGCAAAGATCTTACGTGCTCTTGCGAGCGGACGTCACAATGTAGAGTTTCTCGTCATAATCACGGTCGTGATGCTCCCGATTCTCGGGCGAACCTACAACGGTCATCGCACACTAGCCGGCAGCCGTGCAATGAAGCACCTTCATCAGCTTTTCGAGCAACTTCGTGACCGAGCCGACACTCTAATTCGCGGAGGAGAGACCAACGAGGCTACAATGTTGGCTGCCGTCTACGGACTAGGCGCTCTGCCGGCTGATAAATTCACTTTCATTCCGAAACTCTATCCTCGGGCAAAGAAACAATCCGAGGTCGATTCATTCTTCGGATCAAGCTGCGGTAGTAGTTGTGGTAGCAGCTGCGGCGGCGGTGGATGTGGGGGAGGATGTGGCGGATGCGGGGGAGATTGACGCAAGATCGCGTCGGCCTTGGCTGGCGCGGAGAGCTTGCCGCTGGTATTTTTGCTAACGCTGATCAGATCGATCTTCTCGAGGTCATCGCTGACGACTACTTTCGTGCCGACCAGAAGAAACTCGATAGCCTCAAATACTTAACTAAACAATTTCAAGTGACTCTCCACGGAGTCGCTTTAGGCCTAGCATCGACTCACAAAGTTGATTCCAAACGGATCGAGGCGATGGCGCGTCTCATGGAAAAGACCGGAATCGAAGCGTGGTCCGAGCATCTTGCGTTCGTGCGCGCTTTGGGAAACGAGATTGGGCATCTCGCAGCTCCTCCGCGAAGCGAAGCAAACATCGAGGGCACGATTTGGAACTTTGAAAAGGCAAGCGGGCTGATCGGTGTTAAACCGCAGCTCGAAAACATCGCAACTCTCTATCAACCTCCGGGATGCAAGATGACCGAGCCTGAGTGGACGAAGTTGATTCTCCAATCGGTTGATGGAGCTCTGCTTTTTGATCTTCATAACGCTTACGCCAACGCCCTAAATCAGGGTCTTGCGCCAGGAGACTACATTCGGGCCTTTCCGCTTGAGCGCGTGCGAACGGTGCACCTCAGTGGTGGTCACTGGATCGATGAACCTAAGGATTTCGGGGGAAACGGAAAACGACTTCTCGACGATCACGTCCATGATGTTCCGCTCGAAGTTTTTCATCTGCTTGAGATCGTGGCGGAAGTTGCTCCTCAACCTTTGAATGTTGTGATCGAGCGCGATGGAAATTATCCGGAGATGAATGTGCTCCTCCAACAAATTCAAATGGCTCGCGAAGCTCTCTCGAGGGGCCGCGCGAAACAAAACTCTGAGCGAGGAATCTATGAGCGCGCAGCAGTTTGAATCTGTACTCGCTCGCCTTTACGTGGATGAAGCATTTCTCACTTCCTTCTTAGTAGATCCTGCTTCCGCGCTCGCGAACGATGATCTCACCGATGACGAAATAAAAGATCTTCTTAAAGTCGATCGCGTAGGACTCGTGATGGCGGCAGAGAGTTTTAGGCGGAAACGGGCCAAGCGTCCGAAGCGTCGGTCGGGCTTCCTGCGCAGGTTTCTTTCTCGATTTCGGATATAAAAAAGCCTCGGACTTTCATCCGAGGCCTACGACTTCATCTCGCCCTATTAATTCGTCTCTTGATTAGGGGAGAGATTCCATACAGTTGTTGAAGCTCGTTTCTCCGCCGATCTCTTGGCCTGTTCTGCGGCTGTAGAGCGTGAATCGCTCAAACGAACCCGTTGAACCGTTCGAAGTGCAGAGAAGATCGTAAGTCGCGCGAGCTACGATTTGATGACAGCTCTGAAGAGTCGTCTCACCACCGAGTTTCGAAAACGTCTGAAGATCCATCGGTGTAAAGCGCTCGAAGCTACCAGTCGATCCGTTTGATACGCACATAAGGCCTGCATTCTGGCGTTTGACCAACTCTTGGCAGACTCCCTTATCGGTGTAACCACCAACGATTTGATTTGTGTTCAGATCGTGCGGCGCAAATTTCTCAAACGAACCTGTCGAGCCGTTCGAGAGGCAAACCAACTTTTTGTAAGGTTGTGTCGGAGTTCCATTCAGAATTCCTTCGATCTCTTGGAGAGAGCCCAAGATGAAAAGACGATCTTGGTTGGTTAGTTTGAACTCTACGTTTTGCAGAGTGAAGGTGATCGAGCGTGCGCGGTCGGCAAGTGTTCCCGCCGAAGCAGCTTGAGTGGTAAGTACGAGAGCGGTGATGAGTGCGAGTGCCTTGAACATGAAAAACTCCTGATTACTTGAGTCGATTATTTTTGTTTAACGAACCGGAGACTCTGAATCCGACTCGCCTTTAAATTCGACGTTCTGTCTTAGGGTTATTGCAGCGGCTGTGCCCACTGCGGGGAGCGTTTAAACCGATGGCGGAGCTTAAAAGACCAATGCTGCATGACGCCGGTGTCATAGCTGTCCTGAAGCATCTGTCATTCGATTGCGTGAAAAGAGTTCACAAGCGCTCTGCGGCGAACTCAACTGAGATGACTTAATTAACCGAAAATGAAAAAACCTGTGTCTCTTCGGGCATTCTCATTGACGCCCGAAGCCACATTTGTAAGAACTCAGCCCAAATTTAAGGATCTGAAAACGTGAACGAAGCCGCGAAACTGGCTTCCACACGAGGAATTCCGACCGTGGCTGAAACAACCGCTTCCACCCAACAAGATGCCGAGTCCCTCTTCGAACTCGGTAAGCTCTATTACGAGCGCTGCGATTTTACGATCGCTATCGAGAAGTTTAAAACTGCATCCGATCTCTTCTTTCAAGACCGGAACTTCGAGAAATATCTCAAATCGCAAAACTACCTTCTGCGGATGTACGCAGAACGCGAAGAAGCCGAAAACATCCGGGCGACAAAAGAAAAGCTTCAGGACCTCGTTCTAAAAGAAGGTTTCGAGCTGAGCGCGAAGACTTACTATACCTTGGGCATCTGCGCTGTTTACAAAGACCAAGGTGAAATCGCTCTCGACTACTTCCAAAAATCTCTCTCCATCGCACTCGCAACGGACAACAAAGAAGATATCTGCCACGCGATCTACGCTCTTGCGGTGGCTTACTTCGATCTCGATCGTCTGCCTGAAGCTCTCAAAGAAATTTATAATCTTCAGATCTTCTTCCAAGTTCTCGATCTTCCGGATCTGAAGCTCTCCGCGCAAATCGCGAACGGAAACATTCTTCGTAAGCTCAAAAAGTACGATCAAGCGCTCGAGATGTATTGGGACTGCTACGAGCTCCTGCAGAAGAACAAGAACTTACTCATGTACATCGCTCTTCTGCGTAACATCGGTTTCACGTACCGTGAATCGGGTGAGCTCGACATGGCCCGCGTATACTTGCGTTTGGCTCGCAAGTCCGTTGATCCGGAAAACTTGCGCCGCATGACTCGCCAAATTGACTCCACTTTGGTGGAACTCGGGGAGACCGGTCGCGAAGATTTCGACCTTGTTTTCGATGCCGCTTCAAATTCGGTGTCAGAAAAGAAGAAAGGTCGCATCGATTTCAAAAATCAATTCATCTTGCTCGACATGCTTCGCCTCTTCATGAAGCAACCTGGTATCGTTCATTCCAAAGAACACCTGGTGAAGTCAGTTTGGAAGCAAGAGTATGATCCTGTGATCCACGACAATAAGATCTACGTCACGATCAAGCGCCTGCGGAAATTGATTGAACCTGACTACGATAAGCCTAAATATATCTTCCGAGCCAAGAACGGCTATTACTTGAACAAGAGTGCGAAGATTCTCGTACAGCCATCGTGATTCGGAGCGGGCTTTAAAGTTCGCTTCGTGACTTGAGACGGCTGATTCCTGGGGGGGAAATATACTGTGAGAAAAATCTTAGCTGCGTTCGTCATCTCGTTTGCATCGTTGTTTGCTATTGCTCCATCGCCGGCCTTAGCTGGTGGCGATAGCGTATTCCCGCTGGATTTCCCATTGCCTTTCCCTTGGGACACGATTGAAGGTCTCTGGATGGTCGAAGGCGATAATGAGTTGAATGCTTACTACAGCTTCGAACTCGTGAAAGACTGCGAAGGGCGTCAGCTTCTTCAAGTCATGCAGCTTGACCCGGCATCTCGTCAGGTTGTTGCTGAAGGTGTTGGTTACAAAATGAATTCGGGGCTCCAGGTTTGGGTTGCGATGGAAGGACCTGCCGGTACTTACATGATGAGAATCGGCGCTTATCGCACGAAAGGTTTGAATCCGAAGACAGTTACCGGCGTGCGGATTTTCCCGTTCAAGTCGCCTGGCAACGAACAGCGGTACCGGATCCACAAGGTCGAAGAGCAGCCGATGCAGAAGCCTTACGACGCTGCGTTTTCGACACTGTGCAATTAATCCGCGCAATTAATTAAAGTTCTAGTTCCCTAGTGGGGTTGGATCGTGTAATTGTGTCGGTCCAACTTCATTGATGGTTCTGTTAGTAAAGTTGAGTTCTTTTTCTGTATAGTCCGTTAGCTCAGTTGGTAGAGCATA
>SYLX01000033.1 GCA_005808505.1 Bdellovibrionales bacterium
AGAGCATGTGAACTTCGTCGATGATGTAGACGTTGTATCTTCCCGAAGACGGCATGTAGCCAACCGTCTCGCGTAATTCACGAATCGCGTCGACGCCGTTGTTTGAAGCACCATCGATCTCGATGACGTCGAGCGAACGGGAATTGGCGATGTCTTCGCACTCGGAGCAAACGCCGCAAGGAACGAAGTTTTTCGCGTTCGGGCAGCGCAAGCTTTTCGCAAGAATCCGGGCCGAGGAGGTTTTGCCTGTGCCGCGAACTCCGGTGAAGAGCAAGGCTTGTGGCAATCGATCGTTCTTCAGAGCGTTCAAGAGAGTTTTCGAAACGTGCTCTTGCCCGATCAGATCGCCAAATGATTGGGGCCGCCATTTGCGGGCAATCACCTGATAAGCCAAATGGTCTCCTTAGCAGCGGGGCGTGATTCTAAGAGAGAAAAAAGGTGACCGGGTGACCGCATCACATGGGAGGTCCAACTACCGTTGCTCCCTTTCGGTCCTGGCGGGTTTTGCTAGTTCCCATTGTACGGGCCCGGTCATAAAACGCCGCATTCTAGCCGTAAGGCCAGGTCACAGCAAGGCCCGAAGGCCAATGACAGCCTGTGTTAATCGCGCAATTTCATCAAAGAGTTGCGGCGATTTTCTCGAGGCGGTTCAGCTCATCCAGCCAGTAGTTGTAAGTCGTAAAGGCCGGGAAGATCTGTTGGAAGAACGGGTCCTTCCAGCGCTGCGCGATCCAGCTCGCGTAGTTGATGATCCTTAGAGCTCTTAAGGGATCAAAGAGATGCCACTCATCAGGAATCTCCCGAAGCTCTTCGTAGCCTTCGCAGATTTCATCTTGCTCACGGTTGGCGTCATCATCGTCAAGTGAGCCGCTGAGGAGCATCCAGAAATCTTGAACGACAGGACCGTTCACGAAATCATCGAAGTCGACGAAGAAGAATTCCTTACCGTTATGAAGCAGGTTTCCTTTGTGACAGTCGCCGTGAATGCGGATGTACTCGGCTTCATCGAGCGCCTCATCGAGGTGCTCAAGAATTTCGATGCAGACGTCTTCGTAGCGCGGCCAGAGTTCCGGATATACAAAAGGTTCAAGGCGCGACAAAACATCCCAGCCGTAAGACTTTGAAGTCAGCGTTGGACGATGCACTGCTTTTTTTCGAGCACCGACGTTATGGATGCGGGCGAGCGTTCTGCCCACCTGTTTAAGTTGTCCGGTTAGGAACTCATCCGGCATTCGACCAACCACGCGGGGGAAAAGCGCAAGCTTGTAGCCTTCGAACTCCAACGTCGTGCGATTGTTGTTCATCGGCAGAGGCGCGATAGCGGGGATGCCTTCGCTTTGAAGTTCGGCGAGAAATTCATGCTCATCTGTGATCGCCTTCTCGCTCCACCGATTCGGGCGATAGAACTTGGCGATGAGTCGATCGACCGGGTCAGGCGCGGTACGGTTTGCCTCGAGGCGAACGTCGAAGACGCGGTTCTCGTATGAGTTGAGTTGCGTGTATTCGCCCGTCGTCCGGTAGCCGGCGGACTCGATAGCTTGCAAAATCACCTGCGGTTGAAGACGGTCGAAGTCCGAACTCATGATCGCCACCCTAGCGAAAACGATTGCTTTGAGCACGGAAAAAATCGACACTCTTTTGCGATGTTCCCGTTCTTGCGTCGACGTCCAAAACAGGACGAACAACCTTCAGAAAATCAACTGAGCTCTCAGCGTGCGACGAATTCTGCGCAAGCGAAAGCATCGTCGTGCGAGCGCGTGGTTGAGCCGTCGCGCGAGCGCGTCGTTGAAGCTGAAACGATTTTTGCCGGTGATCGAGAAGTGCGAATCGTTCGTCGCGCTTACAAAAGATCGTTGAGTCTGACTCTGCAGGTGAACGGAAAAATTCGAGTGACGGCTCCGAAGGGAGTTTCGGGCGTCGACATCCGCAAGTTTGTTCTCTCGCACGAGCGTTGGATTGCTAATCACTTGAGCAAGTATCAGGCGATCCGCGAAACTTATCCGCCTAAGAAGTACGTTGAGGGGGAGCTTTTTCCACTTTTAGGCCAAGACCTGAAGCTTCACTTCGTTCCGACATTCGGCGCGATGGTTCGGGTTGAAGCCCGCCAGCACGAGGGAGCTTTGGTTGTGTCAATTCCCTCGACTCAATGGGCGCGGTTCCGACCGAATGAAGAACACCCGGAGTTAAAGGCTGCCGTCCGGGATTTCTACAAGCGCTTCGCGAAAGAGTATCTCTCAATGCGGCTCAAGCACTACGCGCAGCTCATGCAGCTTTACCCATCGTCAGTTTCTTTCAGATCGCAGAAGACTCGTTGGGGAAGCTGCTCTTCGCGCGGGCGCATCAGCTTGAATTGGCGTTTGGTCATCGCGCCTTCGCGAGCGATTGATTACGTGGTAATTCACGAGCTTTCGCATTTGAAGCATTACAATCACTCCGAGGCGTTCTGGAAACTTGTCGCAACTCAAGAGCCAGGCTACCGCGAACAGCGTCGGTGGCTTCAAGAGCATCAGTATGACGGCGACTTCTTGGCGACTCGCTCCGAGCTTCACGCCTAACTCTTGTTATTTTGTTTACCCTCCCCTATGGTGACCCTTCTTGTTTCGAGGAGGGGTTGATGGATTCGACTTTGAAAGCCGAACTCAAAGGCGTTGATAAAACCGTATGGCTAGCCGTGATGGTCGCGGCATTGGGTTACTTCGTCGATATTTACGACCTTCTCCTCTTCAGCATCGTGCGCGTCTCGAGTTTGAAAGGCATTGGAGTTGCGGAGTCAGAACTACTCGATAAAGGCGTGCTTCTGATCAACACGCAAATGGCAGGGCTTTTAATCGGCGGCGTTCTGTGGGGAGTGCTCGGTGATAAGAAGGGGCGACTCTCCGTTCTCTTCGGATCGATCTTTCTTTATAGCGCCGCGAATTTACTCAACGCTTTTGTGCAAAACATTGAGCAGTACGCAGTCCTTCGTTTTATCGCGGGCATTGGGCTTGCGGGCGAGCTCGGTGCCGGTATCACGTTGATCTCAGAAATTCTTCCGAAAAGACTACGAGGCTTCGGAACTACGATCGTCGCATCGATCGGAATTCTTGGTGCGGTCTTTGGCGGAATCATTGGGGATCTATTTCACTGGCGCACGGCGTACATCATTGGTGGCTCGATGGGCTTTCTGATCCTGCTTTTACGCGTAGGCGTTCGCGAATCAGGCCTCTTCTCGAAAGTTTGCGAAGAAGATTCCGTTTCGCGTGGCGATTTCTTTTCTCTCTTCAAAACTCGCGCGACTTTGTCGAAGTACTTGGCCGTCATCCTGATCGGCGTTCCGATTTGGTACGTGGTCGGCATTCTTGTGACGTTCACGCCTGAATTCGGAAAAGCTTGGAATATGGTGGATCTTCCTACGGCAGGGCGAGCGGTGATGTTTACGTACATCGGTCTTGCGGTTGGAGACTTTGCGAGTGGGCTCATGAGTCAACTTGCGCAGAGTCGCAAGAAAGTCATTCTGCTCTACATTCTTCTGACGGCCGCGATGGTTGCCGTACATCTAGTGGTGAGTCGTCAGTCATCGACACTGTACTATGCGATGTGCGTGTTGATGGGTTTTGGCGCGGGCTATTGGGCCATGTTCGTAACGGTGGCTGCCGAGCAGTTCGGCACAAACATTCGTTCGACAGTCACGACGAGTGCGCCAAACTTTGTTCGTGGTGCGGTGATCCCTTTAGCGTTCTTGTTTCAAACGGGCGCTGCGCGTTTTGGTGTGAATACCGCAGGTATTATGGTTGGCTTTCTGTCGTTCGGAGTCGCCCTCTTCGCATTGTCGCGCCTTGAAGAGACCTTTCACAAAGATCTCGATTATCTCGAGGGAGAAGAAGAGCGTGATCAAACTCCGCGTGGGGTCAGCGAGGCGGGCTTTGCTGGTTAGTCGCTTGAGTGCGTTTGACCTGGAAGCGAATGACTAAAATTTCGAGTCCAACGTAAATCGCCATTGCGACCGGCGCCCCGATGCTTTTGAAAGTTGCCCAAAGAGCCGTCGACCAATAGTAAGCGGCGTGTACACCCACGCCCGCTAGGACGAGCATCAAAAAACCCAAACGAAGATTGAGACCCGTGAGTCTTTGAATACCGACTTCCGGCAGATTTGGGTTTTGCTTTTTTGCGAGCGCCACCATGAAAGGTGTTTTGAGCAGCGATGAACCGATCAGCAATGCGCCGAAGACGGCCAGCAAAATTGCAGGTTGGAGTTTAAAGAACCTTCCGTCGTTCTCCAAAAGCGAGAGTCCACCGAGAATCACAACAAGCGCATTGCTGAAGATCGTAATCTTTTGGACTCGCTTAAGCCGTAAGTACTCCCAAAGAGTTTCGCCCAAACCAAACGTGATACCGGCGATCAATCCACCGATGGTTCCGTAGTACGCTTCAACGATCGTGAACGCGATAACAGGGAGCAGCCCACCGAGCAGAAACGTCTGAAACGACGGCTTCTGCACGGGTTCCGCTCTGGCCTCAGGTTTTTCTATGGGCGTGTACTGAACCAAAGTTTCACCTGTTTAAGTTAAGGTTTGCTTCTGCGTTTGAGTTCTTCTTTCGGTGGACGACACGGGCTCCTGCCCTCGCCCGCATTGCGCCTTCGGCGCAAACGCTTCACGCTTGCGGGAGGTCGCCACCGAAAGAAGAACTCAAAGCAGTGACGATTCTCGGCCCTCTGTCCGCGGTTTTCGACTCTTTTTTTCAATTCCTGGTCTTCATCTCAAAGATAAGCGAATCACAGCGCGAAGGTTCGACTCGAGATTCGTGGCCTTGGCTTTGCTCTTTCAGGAGAACTGGTAGCCCCCTCATTCACTGATTTGGAGATGAGTCATGTCAACAACCCGCATTCGCGTAACAAAGCTTTCGCTCGCTTGGTTGGCGTTGACGCTGGCTCTCCTCTCAGCGGCTTGCACGAAAAAGAGCAGCCCGCCTCCGCAGGCAGGCGCCGTTCCTCCAACGGCAACAGTGAACACGAACGCTCCGCAACCCTCGGTGAAGAAGATCCCTGGCGCTCCTGGAATTCCCGGTAAAGATGTCGGGACAAGCACGAGCTCGCAAGAGGGTGAATCAATCGAAGGTGACGATGGATCACTCCGTCTTCCGCCACCTCCAGATTCAGGAATGACCGAAGTTCCAACTGATGAAATGCCACCACAAGGTAAACCGTTCCCGCCAGACAATTCACCGGCGGAAGGCGAGATCGTAACCGACCCCACGGGTTTAACGCCGGATCAAATTTTCGCAGCGTCCGAACAGCTCGGCCAAGTTGAAGTCGGTTTACCTGCCGACGTTGTTGGTGAACCCAAGCTTTATTATTCCGGCAGTGGGCAAGATTATTTGCGTGAACAACTTGCGACTCTCGCGTCTGACGGAAGCGAAGAAGATCGCAAATTCGCCGAGCGTCTCGGCTTATCGACGTTTGATGTCGATTGGAAGACACGTAATGCAAAAGCGCTCGTGAGCATCATGAAGAAAAATGGCAAACGCGAAACCATCAACTTCAAAGGAAAACTCGAGAATTCCGCGAAGCTCATGGCCGGCAGCTTGTCGAAGAAACCGGGCATTCTTCTTGAAGCAACCTGCATGGATACCGACGGTGGATGCACGACCGTTCACATGAAGCTTCAGCGCAAAACAAAAGATGATGTTTTGCAAACGGCGCACGTGATCGCACGCAAGACGAGCGCGCACATTTATACGGATGGCAATCCTCCGGGTGTCTCGCAGAATCGTGAATACGATTACTTGATGTCGATGTTCATCAATACCGCGCGCTCTCCGGGTAGCTCCGAAAGCGTTCGTTCACTTGAGTACGTCACGTCAGAAACGATCAATGGTCGCTCGGAATTTGCGGTTCTCATGAAAATGGGTTCAGCATCGCATCGCTTGGCGCTCACCGGACCTTTGGTGAAGCCCAAGGCATCAAATGATCTCAATCTTGTTCTGGATCCGCCGGGCGAAACGAAAAATTCCCTTGGTGAAATCATTCGTGAGATGCGTTTGATCCGCAACGATGGTCGAGGCAACCTGCAGTTCGACATCGTTGTTCGCAAAAATTCCGAACGCTCGTCTGAAGACACGATTCGTCTGATGGTGGCGCGTAAGCACCCTGATGGTGTTCGTTCTCCTTCGACGAAGTAAGCTTCGTTTCGCATCTAAATGACCATGACGACCCGACGTGTTCTAGTCCGTCGTCGTGGAACCGAGTTGCACTCCGGCAAAGCCTAAAGCGCTAAAAACATTTGCCATTTCATCAACATGGTGAAAGCATCTTCTCTGCAACACAACATTGATGCTCAGCAGGAGTATGCACGATGGCAATCACCACGCTCGATTCGGGCGCCGTGGCATCTCAGATCAAAGCGACCGCCGCACCGGCACCGCAAGGGCCCATCTTAGGCGAGTACACAGATTTCCGACAGTATCTCAAAGACGTTTACGATTACCGCCGTGCAAACGAGAGCACGGGTCTTCGTTCTTATTCGTACTCGACGTTCTCGGCGGCAGCTGACATCAAGTCGCCAAACTACTTGAAGCTGATCATCGAAGGCCGTCGCAATCTGTCTGATGACATGATCTCGCGCTTTGCGAAGGCGCTCCGGTTGAACCGATCGGAGACAGATGAGTTCCGGGCTTTGGTCCGGTACGGTCAAGCAAGCGAGCCGATCGAACGCAACCAGTTCCTCAAAGAACTTGCTGATCTCCGTGCCCGACGTGCGTTCGAAGCTGGACAGATCAATCAACGCTCTTGGGAGAAAGTCCCCGGTTGGATCGGCTGGGTGCTTTACGCAATGGCCGAACAAGCAAACGTTGATTTCAGTCCTGAGAATTTGAAGAAGCTCTTCCGTGTTAACGCCAGCGTCGACGACATCAAAGAATCGCTTGAAAAGTTGATCGAGTCGGGTGAGCTCGCACGGAACGCCGAAACCGGCCAAGTCTACAAAGCGCGCGATTTGATTGAATCGCCGCAGGATCTGCCGGTGGCATTGATCCGCAAGCTTCAAACAGAATTGATCTATTTAGGGATTGAATCTCTCTTCCGCGATTCGCCGAAAGATCGGGAATTCGGAGCCATGACGGTCGCGATGACGGAAGAAGAATTCCAACAAGTTCGCTTCGAACTCCGTCAGCTTCGCAAACGTCTCCAACGCGACACTTTAGTGAAACGCAAATCCACTAAGGGTGATCGTGTGTATCAGCTCAATGTTCAACTTTTCCCGGTCACCGATAAGACTTAAATTTCGGTTGGGTCTCGAGAGAAAATTTGAGGGTCTCGGCGGTAGCAGGGAGAGCTCACGATCACTCGTGAAGCTCAGGGTAAGGGGGGAGGGGACCCCCGCGTTCCGCCAAGACCTCAAAACACAGCATACGTACAACTACAGCAAACGTTCCGCAGTCAGATGCTTTAGCAATCGCAAGGCCTAGTCATGCTCAGGCTGAACGTGCGGTAAATTTGAGCTGGACCGGAGCGCGCGGGGAATCGCCGCCGTCGTTTGTCTCCGCGCTAACCCTTTTTGTCAGCGACTCGACTCCATTAAGATTTTACGTGCATGCTCAAGCTCGCGTTTTTGTTCAGCGCTTACGCTCGGGTACTTTAACGGCAGGCTTGCCAGCTCATCGCGCACAATCTCTGCCATCAAGAGGCGAGCGTTCTTTTTATCGTCCGCAGGAATCACGTACCAAGGCGCTTCAGGTCGGCTCGTGGCTTTCAGGCACTCGTCGTAGGCTTTCTGGTAGCGTGCCCACGACCCTCTGGCCTTGATGTCGCTGGGATCAAACTTCCAATTCTTTTTTGGTTCATCGATGCGGGAGAGAAGACGCTTCTTCTGCTCGCCTTTTGAGAGATGGAGAAAGAATTTTATGATCCTATAGCCCTGGCGGTACAGGTACAGCTCGTGGCCAACGATATCTTCGAGACGATCTGTCCAGATGCGATCGCCTTTGCGGTGTTCGGGCGGGAGACTCTGGCCGTCGAGGAACTCAGGGTGAACTCGGACGGTCGTTACCTCTTCGTAGTAACTGCGATTGAAGGCCGCGATCTTTCCGCGTGAGGGCATCTTCACGTGCGTGCGCCAGAGAAAGTCGTGTCTTCGTTCCTCTAAAGTCGGTGAGGAGAAAGCAGAAACCTGGACCCCCATCGGGTTGAAGCAAGACATAATGCGCTTGATGGCGCCGTCTTTTCCCGACGTATCCATGCCCTGGAAAATCAGGAGCACACCATAGCGTGCATCGGCGTAGAGCACATCTTGGAGATCGCCGAGTTCATCTTTTACAGCATCAAACTTCTCGTCGTACTCGTCATCGTTTGAGTACAGGGGAGCTATCTCCGTTTCGAAGTCGGTGAGCTTCCCGGATTTGCCAAAAGTAAACTTGTTTAGTTTTGATTTCTGTTTTGCCACTTGAGGTTCCTACCTTGACGGCTGCGTTAAAGATCGAGGCCGAAGTCTTGTTCTTCGTGATGTGAGTCCGGTGCTCGAAGTTCTCGTCTTGCGCCTGACGCGATCTCAATCGATCATATTCACATCACGCAAACAAGTTCTTCCACTGAGCTGCGGCTTGGGGAAGTTCCTTCAGGAGTCGTTATGAAAACATCTATTTTCGCCCTCATCGCTGCAACTCTGTTCGTAGGTTCGCTCGCACAAGCTGAGTGTAAGCTCTCGATCGACCGCACGGCTTGCCCGGACAAAAAAGAAGCTGCTTATAAGCCTTACGGTGGAAAGAACCCCACTGACGAAACAACAAAGGCTGCTGATGAAGCTGCATGCGTAAAAGACGCTGAAAAAGCTTCGAAGATCATCCGCAAAGGCACGCTCTCGAAGAAAACCGTTACGGCAATGTTCGGCGGTAAAGAAGTAGGTAAGAAAGAAGACTCGGCAGCCTGCAAGTAAGCTGATCTGATCAATTGAGATCTTAAAGCCGGGTGAAAGCCCGGCTTTTTTATTTTGCGCTGGTTTAGAAGACCTGTCTCGAAACGAGACGCGAATTTTACGGTAAGTGTGTAATCCGCTGTCAGTTGATACTCGTGTGAACGACGAAATTCAAATCCGGGTGGTTTAGGTAGGCCCCTCGGTTGCATTGCTATTCCGGTGGAAACGGAGGTGGGATCTATGAACCTTCAAAATGCCCTCATCATCGGACTAGCCCTTATCGCCGCAGGGGTTGCCGACGCAAAGACCAGTATCACCAACGAGATTGATGCCGAGGCAATGCCCGCGTTTACGTCTTTGGCGAGAGCGCTGCGTGCATACCAAGAGTTGCCAGCAGATGCGCGAAGGAATGCCAAAAATCCTGCCGTTTATCAAGCGCTCACGCAAGTTCGCCAAGCAGTCGCAAAGCTCGGCCCGCACGCCGAGAAGATGGGCCTGAGCGACATCCATCGCAAAGACGATAAGCAGCTCGTAGAGAAGCTCAAGATTATCAAGGTCGCGGACTTCGCAGCTTACGGAGACATTCTCTATTACGGAACGGACGCAAATGGCGGTTTGAAGACGCTGTTGCTTAAACAGGGTAATGAGTTGGATCAAAATCTCTATAACCAGACCTTTAAAGGTTGCACGGGACTCGGCAAACATTGCTTAAGCCTCAGCGGTAACGTTGCTCGCTAATTTTTTGTGATGGGGAAGCGTCGGCTTCCCTCACGTATGTCATTCCTAACTCGGCTCTGGTCGACAAAACCTCCCCTCATCATCTTTCATTTGATTACATACCATTTGGTATGTAGCTTCTTTGGTGCGGGAGGAATCCGTGCCCAAGATAAAAGCCTTACCAAGAATCGTGTCTGAAAAAGAGTGGCAGAAAGAACGCGATGCTCTCTTGAAGAAAGAGAAAAAGCTCACGCGCGAGCTCGATAAACTTGCAGCCGCAAGGAGGCGGCTCCCGATGGTAGAGATCGAAAAAAATTACGAGTTCGAGGGACCAAACGGCAAAGTCTCTCTGCTCGATCTTTTTGAAGATCGAAAACAGCTTCTCGTTTATCACTTCATGTATCATCCCGAAGAAGATCGCTTCTGCATCGGTTGCTCGTTTCTCGTAGATCAGCTCGGGCATCCTGCGCATATCAACGCGCGCGATGTTTCACTCGCCATCATTTCGCGAGCGCCATTGGCCAGTATCAAGCGTCACAAGAAAAAGCTCGGTTGGGAATGGCCCTGGTATTCGTCTGCGAAGTCGACTTTCAATCAGGATTTCGGAATGACGACAGAAGAAGGTGACCATCACGGGATGAGCGTCTTTATTCGCGATGGAAAGAAAATCTACCGCACGTATTTCACGACAGCACGTGGAGTTGAGTCGCTAGGTACAGCGTGGTCTCTTCTTGATATCACGCCCTACGGCCGCCAAGAGAAGTGGGAAGATTCACCCAAAGGATGGCCGCAGTCAGAGCCTTACTACTGGTGGCGCTTTCACGACGAGTACAAGTGATGAATTAGAAGCCGTGTCGCTCGTGCCATTCCGCGAGCGACTCTTTCGGATAACGATCAAACTTCTTATCGCCTTTCTTGATTTGCGGTTCCACCCATGGAGCTTTGAACTCCAGCATGATGTGCACGTGATCGGGCGGCGTCGGAAGAGGCGTATCAATCGCCGATGCAAACGGATGAACCAGCTCAGGCCACTCGGGACTAAACAACCACAAAGCTGATCCACACTCCTGGCAGAAATGTCGTTCACCCGCACTCGTGTGAGCGCGTTTGTCTTCGGGGTTCTTTACTTTCGCGTGATAGATTTTGACGTGTTCTTTCCCGCTGATTTTCAAGGTCTTTGCGTCGCCGCCGAGGTTGATGGAGTAGCCGCCTCCACCTTCAGTCTTCCGGCAGATGCTGCAGTAGCAGCGCATGAACGGATAAATCGTCTTCGACATCAAACTAAATTTCACAGCGCCGCAGTGACAGGAGCCTTCAAGCTTCACGGATTTGCTCATGGTGCCTCCTCATGCAGGAGAATAGAGCCGGTCCGTGCCTGGCTGATAATGGAGTCTTCTTAAAGGCCGTGCTGCCCAAAGGGGCTGTCATCAAGTGACGACAGAAAATCTCTCGGGAGGAGCGGGAAATTTTACTTCGCTTGCGGTCGCTCCTTACCATTGAGGTAAAGCAACTCACTCTCCAAAGGAGAAAAGATGAAAGCCATTTTACCCGCAGCCTCGCTTCTTGTTTTGTCGTTTGCTCAGCTGACTTTCGCTTCGAGCAAGAAAGCTCACGCAAAACCTGCGGAGCGCAAAGTTGCGGGCCTCAGCGGTTACACCACGGAAGAAGCTTTGATCATGGTCATGCAGCACGCAAAGTTTGCTGAGGCAAAAAGCCAAAACAACATGGCGACAATGATGTTGAGTAACATCACGCTCGAAGCAGGCGATGGCGCATTCACGATGTATTTTACCTTTAGGCCCTACGGTGGCGGCGCACCTTGCTCGATCCGCGCGGAAGGCAAATCGGTGAACATGGCTCCTCCCGGTGCTGCTGGTGTCGCGGTTCGCCCGGAGCTTGTGTCGCTTGAAGCTGCGTGCGCGGTGCACTGACCTTCCGTGATCTGGCGTAATTTGCGAGCCCTAAGTGGGCTCGCACGATGAATCATCATTTTTTTAAGCCTATCAGGTTCCCACTAAACGAGATTTCCTTACACCGAATCTTTGATATATCTAGCTTGTTTATAATCTAGATTGAAAACGTGTCGCCACGTTCACAATGAAGCTCAACTCACCTTCTGCATAAGATCCACTAATCTAGACCTCATCTGATATTTCCTTCAACTTTCATAAAGAGAATCAAACGAATCCCATTTTGTGGAAGGAGACTCCTTATGAGGTTGAGATCGAAGGCTCAAGCCAAAAGTTTCGCCGTAGGTGCTTGCGCGGTCACTCTGATGACGGGCTCATACCTATTTTTTGGTTACCTGGGTTATGCGCATGCCAACGGATCACGAGGAGCGCCTCCCGCAACGAGTCCGCATTCGATGAGGATTCCGACTCGAGCAGAGATGGGCACTGGCTACGAGAAGCTTATTCCGAAGATCAACGTTGAAAGTGCGAGTCTCGCTTCACCTGACTTCGTCGACCGAACCGGAAAACCAAAGCCGAATGATTTTTGGTGGCCCGAACTCTTGAGCGTTGATGCGTTAAAGCGTTACGAAGCTAGCAACCCACTTGGCGCTGACTTCGATTATTCAAAGGCCTTCGCGAAACTCAACTTAGACGAAGTCAAAGCTGATTTAAGAAAACTCATGCGCGATTCGAAAGAATTTTGGCCAGCGGATTACGGTCACTACGGCCCGCTCTTCATCCGCATGGCTTGGCACAGTGCCGGGACTTATCGTGCTCCAGATGGGCGCGGAGGAGCCGATGGTGGACAACAAAGATTTGAGCCGCTCAATAGCTGGCCCGACAACGCGAACTTAGATAAAGCTCGTCGCCTCCTCCAACCGCTCGTCGATAAGTACTATCCGAATCTTTCGTGGGCAGATGCGATGATTCTCGCAGGCGATGAAGCCATGCGCGACATGGGGTTCACTACACTCGGCTTCGCCGGTGGTCGCGTCGACGATTGGGTTCCTGATTTGGTTTACTGGGGGCCTGAAGATAAGTTTCTCGAAAGTGAGCGCTTCGATAAGAAGGGCAACTTGATGCTGCCTCTCGCAGCGTCTGTCATGGGATTGATTTACGTCAATCCTGAAGGACCTGACGGAAAACCAAATCCGAAGCTTTCAGCGGAACGAATCAAAATTACGTTCGGCCGCATGGGCATGAACGATGAAGAAACGGTCGCGCTCGTTGCCGGTGGCCACACGTTTGGTCGCGCGCACGGAGCTCACAAACCCGAGAAATGCTTAACAGGTCCGCCTCCCGCAGGCGCGCCGCCTGAAGATCAACTCATCGGTTGGAAAAACAAGTGTGGCAAAGGGAACGCAGAAGACACAGTCACGAGCGGAATAGAAGGCGCATGGACACCTGAGCCAATCAAGTGGACGCATGAGTATCTGATCAACCTTTACAAGTACAATTGGAAGCTGCATCGAGGACCAGGCGGCAAGTAC
>SYLX01000034.1 GCA_005808505.1 Bdellovibrionales bacterium
GGATCTTCGCGATTACGAGACGCTTATCGATTTTCGCGCCTGTGCGTTTCTCCTCCGCACGCGTAATGACCGACACTTGGTGGAGTGTCGTGAGGTTGAGCTCTCCTGCGAGGAATTTGTCTTCAGCTTCGGGGACTTCGGTGAGTAGGCGTGATGCTTGAATGCGGCGACTCGCTGCAGTTTCTGAGTAGCCGTGACGTTTCACTAGCCAGTCGAGTGTCGTGCGGAAGCCGAGCACGAGGTGATAACGTTCGCGCTCGCACTTGCGAATGTCGGTGAGAACTTCGTGGGTTGCGATTCTTTCGCTCTTAACTTTGCGCGAGAAATTACGGTCGAATTCGTGTGCATTCATGAGCAGAGAGTAGCACGGGTTTTTGGCAGGAATTTTTGGTGGCTAATTGGCTGTTGGGGCGGATTTGCTTGCGGGATCGCGGTCGCGGCAAGATTTTCCGCTGACGCCTTACACCCTGGCGAATACCGCTCTTGAGCGGGTATCTAGTAGGGATCGAGCAGGTACGCCGGCGCTGGATGGATCCGGTCTCCCGACCCTCGCAAGCACAAAATTTATTTTATTTATGGCTGCCCGAGGGCCGGACACGCGAGCGCTCGGCCTCACCCCGTGTACCCAGGACCGTGCCTTACACCCAAACCCCCGCTCCGGTTTCGCATCGCATCCCGCAAAGGTGCCAGGCACCTTTGCGCGCGCCCCGCGCCACGCCCCCGCGCCCCGGAAGCGCCCAGCCACCCGACTCACTTCAAATTCGGTGTGAGCTCCGAGCCCATCTCGCCGAGTGGGCGCTTTAAGATATGCTTGTAGATCGGAAGCGGATCCACCCACGGGTTGCGGAAGGAGGCGTCCGTCAAATAATCCGGTCGCCACAAAAAGTCCGGGTGAGTCTGCGACTTCTCCGCGTCTTTCGGAAACCAACGCGCTCGCTGCGCAGGGTCCGCGTGCGCCCAGAAGCCGTCACCCAAAATCCGGCCAGCAGCGAGGATGCGAGTTCCATCAGGCGAAACTTTCGTCGGGCGATCCATGAACAACGTAAACTCGATGTAGCGAGAGATCACCGCTTCATCGCGCACGCGATCTTGCGCAACGGGCGAAGAAACAGGGTCCGGCACTCGATCGTTGGAGAAAATCGGATCGGTCACATCCCACTTCAAGCTCTCTTTACTTTTGAAGTCGTAGTCGACTTCATCGTTCGCCCAGTAGAGCTTCACACCAATGGTGATTGGATAAACTTTCTGTCCGTCTTTTTCGATCGCGACGTCGGTGGGACCCGTGATCGGCAGAAAACGGTATGCGATCAGCGGCTGGTTCCAAATTTCGGAACCTGTAAACCGATCCAACGCGATTCCCACTTTGCGGATTCCGACGTAATTTGTGAGCGCGTAGAACAACGTGCGCGGAGAAACATCCCAGTAAGCATCATAGTTTGTGATATCCGAATTGTTATCCGCCGGCGCGCGAGCAATCGGATCATTGGGATCAAACACCCAATCATCAGCCTTGACCGTCACGCCCGTACCTTCAAAGCTGGCCCATGCATCCAGCCACGCTTCGTTCAGCAGAGCTTTAATATCCATATGCGTGAACGTCATCGTAACGCCCGTCCAAGGGTGCGTTGCCGTGATGTCCTTATCGTAAGACGGCTCCGGATTGAACAAAGCAGCCCCCGCCCAGCCGTTACAGTGGCCGTACCACTCTTTACAATCTTTCAGAAGCTCTGGAGCGACCGTACGACAGTTGTGGTTTTCTTCTTCCCACTTAGCCGCCTTGCCGTTGAGGCCCATAAACAAATCGTATTTTTGCGCCGGCGAGAGTTTGTAACCCTCGGGTTTGTGATTGATTCCCGCACCACGATAGATGATCGAGCGTTTCTTGGAGCTCGTCTGGCCTGCACTCTGGCCCGCACTCTGGCCTACTGCCTGACCCGCTGTGCCTTCGCCCGGCTCTCCCTCAGCCTCCTCGACTTTTTCTTCGCCATCAAAAGGCCAATAAGACCCAGGCCAAGGCGTCACTTTCGCTTGCGAGACGCGGTACTTGTTGTACATGTTCTTGAAGTTGCTGCCGGGATAATCGAAGTCAGCCTGCGCATTCAGCGCGCCACCAACTACGCTCACACCCATCAACGTATTCAAAGTCAGTTGCTTGAAAATTTTCTTTGTTCTCACGTGGCCTCTTCAGTTCGTGATCGATTCAAGGACCGCAACGTATCCGTTCGTCTCAACAACGCTCGGCCACGGATCACCTGCGCACCACTGCGCCTTCACGTTTGCGCCGTAGACGTTTCGGTAGCTGTAAGTCCAACCTTCGCAGGTTTTGCCCGCTCGGGCCCCACGCGTAAGTGCGATCGTTGTTCGAGTTTCCTTCATCCGGTTGGACGCATGAATCGGCAAATCGAGCGGAGCAAGCGCGCGCGGTGTCTCAAGGATCTCAGCCGAAAGAGGTTGAGTCGGATCCCACTTCATTCGTTTGCGCTCTTCTTTAAAGGTCTCTTTTTCCGCGTCGTATTCGTAATAGCTCAAACCAAACGCGCGGTAGTCGGCATCCATGTAGAGCCTCACGCATTGATGACCTTTGATCTTGGACTCGATCGGTTTGATTTCAACTTGCACGCAGCCGTTGCGATCGGCCTCGCTCACGAGCTCCAGACCCATTTTGCATTTGGCGTTGCGGTTGAGTTCAAAAAGAAATTTTGACGGTTTGTCGAGCTTCACTTGCGTGCGTCCAGCTCCGGGCTGCGCACCCATCTGCATGAACTTTGGATAGACGTAAACTTCAAACTTCCGCGTTCGCCGAAAGCTTGATCCAAACGCGTCCACCACGCTTGCGGGAGTTCGTGATCCTTCACGTTTGGACAAATCCGCAAACGCTTGCGCCAAAGCATACTGATAGGCGTTGGACTGGCTTGGCTCAAGTGTCACCGTATTCGGGCCAGCACTAGCTACCTCCGCCGGCTGCTGAGGCGTGGTTGTTTTTGTCGCGCACGCAGTGAAAGTCGCCACGACGACTGCGCTAACGATGAGAGCTGAGTTCTTCACGAAAAATCCTCTCGAAAGGGTCTTCTCATTTCAACAAACGACGGCATCGAGCACAATCGACAATCGCCCGGAAATCGAAGCCTTGTGCTACTCTCTCGACTTTGATCGAGTTCTCGAAGAGAGAAACGAGGAGCGTCGACGAATAGGCCTGTGCGGACGACGGCGTTTTTTTGGGGCTTAGTCTCGGGATAAGCAGCTCAATCAACGTCTTGTGGCATCGTCGGTATTCGGGGCGGTATTTGGGGCCGTATTTGGGCGATAGCTGGGGCGGCCTTGCTTCATCTCGGAAATTGCGGCGGCGCTTGGTTACTCCGTCTTCCAAAACTTTTCCGCGAATGTCGTGGCGGAACGACCGCTATCGCCGCCGGTGCGATCCTCACGATGCTTGTCGACACAATGATTCCCGACGCTTTCGAGAACGCCCACGACATGACGGGACTCATCACCGTCGCGGGCTTTCTCGCATCGTTCATCCTCTCGAAACTTGGCAGATAATTCCTAGCGCGAGGTGAACTCAGTTCCCGTTGGTGATAACACGCCTCCGGTGTAAAACCGTCCGTCCGTCGAAGCCAAGAACACGTATGAAGTCGCGATCTCGATCGGTTGTGCAGGTCGTTCCCAATGCGTATTCTTTCCGAAGTCTTTAGGATCAATCGTCGATGCAATGAGCGGCGTCCACACAGGACCAGGCGCAACGCAGTTGATACGGATTCCACGTTTTGCAAGTTCGGGTGCAAGCGATAGCGTGAAGTTATGAATCGAAGCCTTCGTTGCGGAATAATCGAGGAGCGAGAAGTTCCCTTTAAGCGCGTTCACCGATCCAGTATTCAGGATCACGGAACCTTCATTCATGTACTTCAGTGCAGCTTGCGCCATCCAGATGTAAGCAAAAAAATTCGTGCGGAACGTTCGCTCAACGTCCTCAACCTTTAGATCTTCAAAACTTTCAATCTCGTGCTGAAAAGCCGCATTGTTGACGAGGATGTCGAGACCGCCTAACGCTTCGACCGCGCGACTGACCGTTGCTTGGCAAGTCTCTGGATCCTGCAAATCACCGGGATACGCAAACGCTTTGCGACCAGCTTCAGTCACCCAACGAATCGTTTCGTTCGCATCGTCATGCTCGTCATAGTAGGCGATTGCGACGTCGGCACCTTCACGCGCGAAGGCAATCGCGATCGCGCGACCGATACCACTATCGCCTCCGGTGATGAGCGCTTTTTTTCCTTTGAGTTTACCGGCGCCGACGTAACTTGTCTCACCGTGATCAGCCTTCGTGGCTAGATCGTTATCGCTCCCCGGCCATTCTTGCCGCGAGCTCTTGACGTCTTTAACTCCGTGCTTGGGATTTTCGGGTTGATTGAGCCCGCTTTGAGTTTCGGTTGGCTGCACTTCTTCCTCCTTCGCGAAGACATTTGAAGAATGCGGCCATGGTAAACGCACGCCCGTCGATCGGCCTTGGTTTTGCGATTACGAAAATTTGGAGTTTTACTCTCAAGAAATCTTTTTGAAGGGATGAACGATTTGGCCGAGCAGATCTTCTGGAATGAGTTCGGTGGTCACGCCGACTTCGCCCACTTCTTTGTCTTTCGGAAGATACCAAGATTTGAAAACCAAATCCCAGATGCACAACGCTTTGCCGAAATTTTTTGAAGAAACCTCCGGATCCGTTGAGTGATGCCAACGGTGGAGTTCAGCCGTGTTGAAAATAAAGTTGAACGGCCCAGCTTTGTAGTCGACGTTGGCATGCTCGAGCAGTCCCGTCACTGCATTCACCGTGGCAAAGGCCCCGACAATGATGGGCGGTACTCCCAGAAGAACAAGCGGTGCGAGGTAAAACGTGAGGTTCAAAATCATATCGACAGGGTGAAAGCGCCCTGAATTGTTCCAGTATACACGTTTGACCGCGTGGTGAATCGAGTGGAACTTCCAGAGCTGCGGGCTTGTATGTCCCCATCGATGAATCCAGTAGAAGAAGAATTCACAAAGAAGCAACGCCAACGCGAGCTGAGCCGTGAGACCCCAATGAGCCGGCCAAAGCCCGTGAAGCTTTTCGCGCACGACTTCCGACAGCAAAGACGCGATGGCGAGGCTCAAGCCAATCTCGACAGCTTTGAAACCCATTGGCAGCACGACGTTCGTGAGAAGGAGATTCGTCGCACGATCACCGGCGCTAATGTTCCAGCTTCGACGATACGGCATCCACTTCTCGCACACGTGGATCGTTGCGATACTCACTAGCGCAATGATTGCCGACAGAGTCGAGAGTGTTGCAATCGAACTTCGGCGTGCAAAGTAGAAGTAAATGGCAAGACTTCCGCCAACTAGCAGAGGGTAAAAAGAATAGCGGAAGACGGAGCGCGCCCTCACGGCTTCTCCGTTGCTTCGGCGTCAGCAGCTTTGAGGCACGAAGAGCTTAGAATCATCGCCGCAACTTCACCGTAACGAGCGCGCAACTCTCGGCAGGAATTCGGGGCGATGGGGCACCCGCCCTTCGATCGATCGAGGATCTCTTTTTGAACAGTGGGACCTAACTTTTCGCTCGTCACACTGCAATTAATGCCTTCATCCCAAGCAGCAGTTACGTAATCGGCAAAATCGAATTCGCGCGTCAGCTCAAAGCGTCCTGAGCCCGAACAATTGAAGTATGGATGCGGCCCTTCGGTCAGCTGGTTCCAGAATCGATAGCCCTCCCAGTTCGCCGCGATGTCGCCGTAGGACTTCACTCCAGGTCCCTTGGCTCCCCACTGACCTTCTTCGAGGAACTGATTCAAAGCGTGCGCGAGGGCATCGCCTTTTAATTTCGATTTTTTCACGAAGGCACGTGAGCCGAACCGCAAGTCGCCGTACTTTTCCTGTGCGCCTCGCGCGTCTTTGAATTTTTCGTCCGACTTTTTGCGTACGGCATAAAACACATCGTAACCAACCTGGAAGAAATGCCCAAGCTTGTCGTCACCGAAGATGACGTCATTCATCATCAGATTGTGCTCGGTGTAGAAGGTTTTCATCGGCACCGGTAACAAACCGAAATTAGAGACGAACTTTTTTGAAATTTGGCGGTAGATCGAGCGATCAATCGGAAGCTTGATCACGTTCGGATTCTCCGCACTCCAAAGTTCGATTTTCGCGTAGAGCGGTCCACCGAGTTTTTTGTAGAGCGCTTTGTGAAGCTCAAACGGATCGCAGGTTTTCGTCTCCGCCGCGGCTTCTTTGAGAGAAGCGTTCATCTTCTCATTGAGCCATGAGCGCGAGTCAGTGAAGCCGGTTCGCACCGTGAAGTTATCGACTTCCGTCGCAAACGAAGTGGCCTGTACGAAGAAAAGGATCGTAAAAACAGTTCGCGCGAGCATGGGGCCTCCCCATTCCGTTTCGGAAAACGAGAGAATTCGGATGAGAACAAATTCGAGGTTCTTTTCCTCATCCTAGACCGCTCCACACCCGATGCACCTGTTTCTTTAGAAATCCTGATTGCAATTCGACCGCCTCTCCATGCAGAAGCCGACAAAGGTCGAGAGAATGACACCAGCTGGAGGTAACAAGATGGCTGAAAAAGATGACGTAACCGAAAATGTGACCCAGAGAGAAATCACTCCGGAAAAAGATATTCCCAACACCTCGCGGCCCCCAGGCGACTGGCAAGGACCGGAACCGGAAGAGATGCCGGAGCCAAGCACTGGCATCGTCGATCCCCGTGAAGAAACGAGCGGGCCCGGCGATATCTCAATCGATCCGAACGGCGTACAATCTGTCTAAAGATTCTTACTGTCTAAAGATTCTGACAAAGCCCGGTTTTGACCGGGCTTTCTTTTTATGAGCTCCGGCGTCGGTTGCGCGTCGCATCCCGCAAAGGTGCCAGGCACCTTTGCGGTAGCCCCCTCCCTGATTCGTTGCTACCAGATCTACTGGACAGAATCATCGGACCGGAATCATCGGAGGGAAAAATGAAACTTCTTGCGCTACTCACATTGCTTATTACATCGGTGACTCAGTCCATTGCGCACGCAAAGGTTCTCGAGACGCTTCAATCGCCAGATCAATCGATTCAAGTCGTGATCAATAAAGAAAACCGACGCATTTCTTACGCGGTTTCAAAAAACGAAAAGACCGTGCTTCATCCCTCGCATCTCGGCATGCGCGTGCGTAATGTAGGAGATCTCTCACAAGATCTCGAAGTTCTCGGAATCCACCGCTCGTCAAAGAACGAGCGATGGGAGCAGCCTTGGGGACAAAGTCGCACGGTCGTCGACAATCATAATACCGTCATCATCACGGCTCGGCACGCTCCTACGAAGATCCGCTTCGATGTGGAGTTCCGGGCATTCAATGATGGTGTCGCGTTCCGCTACATTTGGCCCGAACAAACTAAGCTCACCTATTTCGAACTCGATGATGAAATCTCGGAGTTCCGATTCGAGCCTCATGATCAGGCTTGGTGGATTCCGGCCTTTCAAGGCGGCTTCTACGAATTTCTCTATAAGAAAAACGCCGTGCGCGATTTGAATGTCGTTCACACTCCCCTCACCGTGGAACTCGCAAACGGACTCACGGTCTCGATTCACGAAGCCCGCCTGATAGGTTACCCCGCGATGGCGCTAAAGAATCATGGAGACGGATTACTTACGTCGGATCTCGTCCCTTGGGCCGATCATATCGACGCGAAACTTCGTGCTCCACACCAATCTCCATGGCGCACGATTCAAATCGCCGAAGAGCAAAAAGATTTGATCGAGTCGACGATGCTCTTAAATCTCAATGACCCCTCCGTGATCAGCGACACCTCTTGGATCAACACGGGTAAATACATCGGCGTTTGGTGGGGCATGCATCTCGGTAAGTACACTTGGAGCAGCGGTGCTAAACATGGAGCGACAACCGAGATCACGAAACAATACATCGACTTTGCGGCTGAACATGGTTTCAAAGGTGTCCTCGTCGAAGGTTGGAATTACACCTGGGATGGAGACTGGGCTAACAACGGCAACATCTTCCGCTTCGATCAACCTTATCCAGACTGGGACATCGAAGTTTTAAGCGAATACGCGCGCAACAAAGGCGTAAAACTCGTAGGCCATCACGAAACCGCAGGAGCAGTGACGAACTACGTAAACCAACTTCCGGAAGCATTCGACTTCCTGAACCGTTACGGCATGGACGTCGTCAAAACCGGCCACGTGGGTGCACGTCTTGATGGACGCGAATGGCACGATGGTCAGTATGGTGTCGACTACTTCACGAAAGTCATGCAGTACGCAGCGTCTAGAAAGACGATGCTTGTTGTTCATGAGCCGATTAAACCGACCGGTCTTGAACGCACATATCCGAACCTGATGTCGGGCGAAGGCGCTCGCGGTCAAGAGTACGACGCCTGGTCAGAAGGAAATCCCCCCGAGCACACGACGATCCTTCCGTTCACTCGACTTCTCGCCGGACCGATGGACTTCACGCCTGGTACTTTTGGATTAACTTTTCCCGAGTGGCGTCCGTACAATCGTGTCCAAACGACTCTCGCTAAACAACTTGCGCTCATGGTTGTGATCTACACACCCTGGCAGATGGCGAGTGACTTGCCGGAAAATTATCTCAAGTTCCCGAAAGCTTTTGAGTTCATCAAGAATGTCCCGACCAATTGGGAAAAGACAAAAGCTCTCAATTCTAAAATCGGCGACTACACCGTCATTGCACGTAAAGATCGTGAGAGCGACCGCTGGTACCTCGGCGCCGTGACGGATGAACAGGGCCGCAGCGTCACGATCAAGCTTGATTTCCTCGAGCCCGGAGCTTCTTACCGAGTGAATGCTTATCAAGACGCTCGAAGCGCTACCTGGACCGACAATCCTTACGCAATGGAAATCTACTCCACGCGTGTACGCGCCGATGGAACATTCGATCTACACTTAGCTCCCGGCGGTGGCACCGCTCTTGAATTCATCAAGGAATAAAAAACGAAAGAGGTTGCGTTGCGTGCACAACCTCTTTTTTCGTTGTCAACGGCATCCGCCCTGCTCAACTCTGCGTGAATGAATCGACTCCGCAGTCCGCGTGTTCTTCTCGCCCTTACCTTTCTTGGCTTCATTAGCCTCGGATTGCCCGACGCCATCAACGGTGTGATCTGGCCGTCGGTTTCAAATCATTTCAATGTTCCACTCGGCAATTTGGGTCTTTTTCTCATCGCGTTCACCGCGGGTTACCTCACGGCAAGTCTTTCGATCGTAAGACTTCTCGAGAAACTGGGAGTTGGCGGCTTACTCACGATGAGTTGCGGCTTTGTCATCTTGAGCCTCGTAGGATTCGCGACGGCGCCGACTTGGAGTCTTTATCTTCTCAGCTCCGTCTTCGCAGGATTAGGCGCAGGAGCCATCGATACAGGACTGAACGCATATGCCGCACGTCACTTCTCGGCCAAACACATGACTTGGCTACACGCCTGCTGGGGAATCGGGGCATCCACGGGTGCCGCGATTGCGGCCGCGGTGATTGCGCAAAACTTCTCATGGCGATGGAGTCCTCTCACGCTAGCTTTGATCCTCACTCCGATCACGATCATCTTTTTCTTCGCGCGTGCGGCGTGGAGCGAAGACGCACCTGTTGAAGAAGGATCCGCCAAGACTACGCAGACATCAGCGCGCTTAACTGAGTCATTGCGACATCCGCTCGTTTGGCTCCAGGCTTTAATTTTCTTTCTCTACGTGGGAACCGAAGCGAGCTTCGGTCAATGGGCCTACACCCTCCTCACCCAAGCTCGTGGTGTGAGCGAAACGTCTGCGGGTTTTGCCGTGAGCCTGTATTGGATTTCGCTTACCGCCGGGAGGTTCGTCCTTGGCTCGATCGCCGATCGTGTTCCCGCAAAGAAAATGATCGGCTTTGCGATGAGCTCCGCGCTTGTCGGAGGTTTGATTTTTGTTTTATCTCATTCCGTTGCCCTTAGTACTACCGGCCTCATGATTGTCGGCGTTTCGTTTGCTCCGATTTATCCCGGACTCATGTCGCAGACACCTTCACGCCTCGGACGCTACTCTGAAAGTACGATTGGATTTCAGATTGCTTCGGGCCTTCTCGGCGCCGTCGCGATTCCAAGTCTTGGCGGAATTCTCGTTCGAGCCTACGGCGTAGGTTCGTTGAATAGTTTTTTCCTGGCGCTCGCTCCGGCCCTCTGGCTTCTGACCCTGATTTTGATTTTTGAATTTGTAAAACTCTCCCACGAAGAGCCAGCGGCCACCTGATATTCAATATCGGCGTTCGCGTTCAGACCACAGCTCCGCAATTGTATGTAGAATCTCAGTCGAAAACCGTTAAGTAATCTTGACGAGCGGCCCGCCCCCTTGCCGAGAACGCGCGTCATGTGGGATGTCAAAGGCCACGCCTGCGGAAGGCAACATCCGCTGGGCCTCATCATTGATTGCACCTTAGTCAAACATCTCAGATCTCAAAAATTGGCAAAATGAAACTCATTGGAACGTCGACAGGAGGTTGATGTGGCCCGTGCGATTTGGAGTGGTGCGATCAGTTTTGGTCTGGTCAATATTCCCGTGCAAGTGATGAGCGCTCAGGAAGAGAAAAGTCTCTCCTTCCGCATGCTCGACTCCCAAGACTTCTCACCGATCGGTTACAAGAAGATCAGTAAATCGACAGGAAAAGAAGTTCCATCTAAACGTCTCGTAAAAGGTTACGAGTACGAATCCGGTCAATTCGTCATCGTGACCGATGCTGACTTCAAGAAAGCCAACCCAAAAGCGACGCAAACGATCGACATCGAAGACTTCGTCGACATCGAAGACGTCGATCTCTTGATGTTCGAAAAACCTTATTACCTTGTTCCGACAAAAGCGGGTCGCAAAGGCTACGTGCTCCTTCGCAAAGTGCTCGAGGAGACGAAGAAAGCAGCGGTCGCCCGTTTCGTCATGCGCCAGAAAGAACATCTCGTCGCGATCATTCCGCGCGGTCCTTACCTCATACTCGAAACGCTGCGCTTCGCTCATGAAGTGCGCGAAGTCGAAGAAGCCCACTTCCTCGATGAGGCGGAGATCGAAAAAATTCGCATCTCTCCAAAAGAGCTCCAGATGGCGGAAGAACTCGTCAACGGCATGACGAGCGAGTGGAAGCCTGAGAAATACAAAGACACTTACAAAGACGATCTTTTGAAGTTCATCAAACTCAAGATCAAGAAAGGTGACGTTGAGGCAGGAGCCGAGATCGACGAAGCGGATGACTACACTCCGTCCGAGAAAAACGTCGTCGATCTGATGCCTCTCCTCCAGAAAAGTTTGCGCGCGGCTGAAGGAGGAAGCAAACGCAGCCGAACGACCGCGAAAAAGAAAAAGCCGCAGTCGAGCCGGAGAGCTTAAGTGAGTCTCAAGAAGTACCGCTCCATGCGAGACTTCAAGAAAACGCGCGAACCTCGAGGATTGAGAGAAAAATCATCGGGCCGCTCGTTCGTCGTGCAGGAGCATCATGCGTCTCACCTCCACTACGATTTTCGCTTAGAGCTCGGTGGAGTTCTCAAGAGCTGGGCGGTACCAAAAGGCCCATCGACCAATCCGAAGGACAAACGCCTCGCCGTTCACGTCGAAGACCATCCGGTAAGTTACCGAACTTTCGAAGGCGAAATTCCGAAGGGCGAATACGGCGCAGGCCACGTCAGCATTTGGGATGATGGCGAGTGGACACCTCTGAGCCGTCACCCTCTCAAAGATCTTGAAAATGGGCGGCTGGAGTTTGAACTTCACGGCACTCGCCTAAAAGGACGCTGGCTCCTTGTGCGCACGCGGGGAAAAGAAAGCAAACAGTGGCTCCTTCTCAAGCGCAGAGACACGTTCGCGAAGGCAAAATCTTCGGCGGTGCCCACATTCCTCGAGCCCCAACTTGCGCTTTTAAAAGAAACTCCCCCGAAGGGTGAAGACTGGATCCACGAAATCAAATTCGACGGCTACCGTACACAATGCCGAATTCAAGACAAGAGCGTTAACCTCTACACGCGCAGCGGTCTCGATTGGACAAAGAAGTACGGAAGCCTCGCAACCGAATGCGCAAAGCTTGAGGTGTCTTCAGCGGTTCTCGATGGCGAGATCGTATGCCTGGACCCACAAGGTCGAAGTGACTTCGGAAGTTTACAAAAGGCGTTGAAGGCTGGCGAGCACGAGCGCCTGATCTACTACGTCTTCGATCTGCTTTTCCTCAACGGCGAAGATCTTTCTAACAAACCTCTGCTTGATAGAAAGCGCCTTCTTAAAAAGTTGGTTGAGAAGTCAAATGTCAAACGCGTTCTGTACAGTGAACATTGGCGCGCTAGTGGCGCTGCCGTTCTCGAGAAGAGCTGTGCCTTTAACCTCGAAGGCATTATCTCAAAGCGTGCTGATCTCGGCTACGAAGCCGGTCGCACCGGCTCATGGATCAAATCTAAATGCGGGCACAATCAAGAGTTCGTGATCATCGGCTTCACGGAGCCAGAAGGCTCACGCGAAGGGTTCGGCGCACTTCTCCTCGCGGCGAAAGATGATGATGGCGATTTGAAATACGTCGGCCGCGTGGGCACCGGCTTTGACTCCGCGACTCTGCGCACGATTCATAAAAAGCTTTCCTCGATCGCCACGACCACAAAACCCATTGCGGGCCGAGTGCCCTCCTCCTCCGGCGCCACTTGGGTCAAGCCGTCTTATGTTGCACAAGTGAAGTTCGGCGCATGGACCGACGATGGCATTCTCCGTCATGCGGTCTTCGTTGGCCTTCGCGAAGATAAACCCGCGCGCGAAGTGGAAATCGATCGCCCCCGAAAAGCGATCGCAGCGGCTCGCTCGACTGCAACTGCAAGACGTGAGGAGCCGGTTCGCGCAAAGCGCCTGCGGCTTACAAACGCGGAGCGCGTGATTTTTCCGGGCAGCGGCCTCACGAAAAAAGATCTTGCGGATTTTTACTTTTCGAATGCAGAGGCGATCCTGAAGCACATCGATCAGCGCCCGCTCTCGCTCCTTCGTTGCCCACAAGGCTTGAAATCGGAGTGCTTCTTTCAGAAACACGCAGCCGAACTCGGACAAGACGAAGTTCGCCGCGAGAAGATTCGACTCCGCGAGCGCGAGAAATCTGTCGATGACATTCTCTACGTCGACTCGCGAGAAGGTCTCCACGCGCTCGCGCAAATAGGCGTGATCGAGTTGCACGCGTGGGGTTGTCACCGTCCCCAGATCGAGCGGCCTGATCTCATCGTCTTCGACCTGGATCCGGATGATCGAGTGGATTGGCAGCAGATCGTCGAAGGTGCGTTGGCGATAAAGGAGACGCTCGAAAAATTGAAATTGAAGTCGTTTCTGAAGGTAACTGGAGGCAAAGGTCTTCACCTCCACGTCCCGATCGCTCCTCGCTATACGTGGGAGCAAGTCAAAGGATTCTCAAAAGCCGTTGTCACCAACCTCGCGCAAGAAGAACCGACGCTTTACACGATTAACATCATGAAAGCGAAGCGCAAGGGTAAGATCTTTCTCGACTACCTTCGCAACGGTTACGGAGCTACAGCGATTGCGCCTTACTCAGTCCGCGCGCGCGAGCACGCGACGATCGCGATGCCGGTTCGGTGGAGCGATCTCGATCGAGGTTTAAAGCCGGATCAGTTTAGGCTCGAGGATGTGACGTCGTTGCCGGCCGATCCCTGGAAGGGTTACTACGGTCTCGAGCAACGGATTTTGTTACTCGAAGCTTAGCGAGCTGTTACGCCTTTTTCTGCGTTGGCCGATCGTCTCTGTTCGACTTCGCAGATGTTTTCTAAATTTCGGATCAAGTTTCGTTGGTGATTGAGACCAATGAAATGCACACCTGACTGAAAGCGACTTGCTAAGTTGACGGCCGTTGCCGAGTCCCGAAGCAAGTTCGCTTTGATTCTCAGGCTGAACGCATCAAACAACTCATCTACTGCTTCTCTCAGCCACGGCATCTTTTCGACGTTAAGACTTTTCTTCGCCGATTGAAGTTTCTCTTCTGAATCGATGACCATCGCTTCAACGTCTCGAAAAATCGTGACGAGGAGACTCCCCTGAACTTTCACGACTGGATCTTGCTTGAGAACTTCGACTTCTTCTTTGGAGAGCTTCGCTAAGTAGCTCTTCTCAAATTTTTCCAATTTCGTCCAAGCTTCACGAATCCGTTCGTGCGGCTTTTTTGATTCGTGGAGATCCCCGGCTGTTTCATCCTCCGCTCCTATGAGCGGAGCTGTAGAGAAATTCCGTGGGTCAACGACGTAATGAAAGGTGTTTGCGTTCATGCTCGTTAGAAGTGCTTCGTTGAACTCGGCGGGCGTTAGCGAGATACCACCCCGACTGCGTCGAAGAGAAAACTCCTTTTTGAGGACTTCGACGACCGAGAAAAACGCAGGAAGGTTTTCATTCAAGCGTTCTTGCGAGCCCTCCCAGCCGATGAACTCAATCTTTTGGCTACGAAGTGATTCCCGGATATATTGTAGATCCTCTTGTGCGTGGTTCAGTACCGAGACATTTTCAAGCTCGAATCCAGCGTTTGGATCATAGTTACTGACGGACTCTTGTCCGGTGAGTTCCGTTATCACACGTAGAGTCTGCCGCCGATTCGAGTTGATGACCGAAGCGTCCACCTCCGCCCGGTTCTCCTTCAAAATTCTTCTGAAGAGATCTTGAAATTCGTGGTCCGAAAGAGTTTGGAGTTTCTGCGCATTGACTAGTCTTCCTAAGGCGTAGATTTGTCGATGCCCGTGCAGATGACCGACGACAGTGATTCGGCGGCCATTGGGGAACTCGATAACGTTTGCTCGACCACTAACAGATGTCCCTTTGATCGGTTGCGCTTTGCAAAGGTCATGGATTTGCGATGCAGCTTGAAAAGGCGAAAACAGACAAACAAGCGTCAACGAAATTGACATAGCGACACTCTGAAATGGCGCTCGAAATCGCATATATTATTCCTTGCCACGAAGCTCACCAGAAAGCGGTCTTTCGAGAGTTATTCTGCAAGGCTTGGGCAAGGGCGTGGCCCGTTAGGTCCGACCACCCGTAAAAATACCAATGCCAAGGCTCATAGATGATGCCTTGATCGTTTCCCCGAGGATAACTCAACCGGAACCCAAATCTCGTCGCGTTTTCGCTAAGCCACGCGAACGCCGAGGTTCTTTCAAACTCTTCTTCAAGGACAGGATGACCGGCTTCATGAATATCAACGGCTCGCCCGCTGTGATGTTCACTAAACCCTGGGATCGCGATGTGCGTGAGAATATTGTCGAGCGGCCGCCCGTTTTTTAGATGACGTTCGATTAGCGACTTCTGATGGAGATAGGATCTGAAACCTGAGAAAGGTTTCAACATGATCTCATCCTCATCAGCCGCACGAACCATTTCTCTCCACGCGCGTGCTGCGGCTGAAAGAAGAATAAACGGCTTACCTTCAAAATCGATATCGACGACTTCAAGCTCGGCCAGAAGCGGCTGCTCACAGGCGAGAAGTTTGTTCTTCGTGACGTGCTCGGACGTAATGCCGAGCGCCTCGTAGATCGATTGTAGTTGTGCGTGCATCCAAAAATTCTAGGAGGCTAGCGGAGGAAAGGAAAGTGTAAGACCGCAAGCTTCGGACTCGGCTGCCGACGGCGCATCGCGAAACCGCAGCGGCGCCGATGACGATCGCCGCTGCAACAGCACAAATCTAGAGCAGTGGCTCCATGCCCGATCAGCGGGAAGAAATCATACAGAATCTGTTTGTAAACTGCTTATGTGTTCAGCACTGGAGTCAAACTGGTGGTTCCGCCAATGCACCTGAGGTTCAAAGTTGGAACCGCTGTGCTTGCATTTTTTGGCTCTGATTGCGGCATTCAACCTCGCACTTCGCCTGATTTCTCCTATTAGCAAAACTTTTGAGCGCGTGCGCTCTGCGTCGACAGAGTCTGCGAAGGTTGGTACGCGAATTGTATTAGCGAGAGACATACGCCTTCGAACGAAGGATCACTCAAGGGGGATTTCATGAAGACATTTGCATTGCTCATCTCAGGTTTCGTCACCGCTCTTCTCGTTTCCAACTCGGCTCAAGCGATCGAACACGCTCCTGGCTCGTTCGTTCCTTCTCAATGCGGAGTCCAAGAGTTCGAAGGCAATACAGATCTCGATGTTCGTGAAGTCTGCTTCGGTCAAGTTACAGGCGAAATCGGCGCTGCCAATATCGCTGGCGTCGCTTTCCGTATGAACGACGGCACTGAGCGCGTTTTCTCGATCGCTCAAACGGCTAACCTCTTCGTAGCTCTCCTCGAAGGCAAAACTAAGTCGATGTTCTACCTCGTTGGCCAGAACGGCGAGCAACACACGATGAAGGTAATCAAAGACAAAGCCGGCCACATTCAGTCGGTTTCGGGCACCCTCGAAGGCATCAACTACCTCGTGAGCGAGTTCGAAGCTGTTTTCACAATCCAAGGCTTCTAATCACTGAACTGTTCAGTTTGCGCCCCCTCTAAAGCCTCTCTTCCCCGGAGAGGCTTTTTTATTTTCAGGAAGAGCTTCGCCCACTTAGCTCCGCCCACCTCCCGGTCGCTCGTATAGGAAAAATGTGGTTGCCTTTCGCAGGCGGGAGCCATTATAACTACCGGACATGTCTGTCTTTTCGCTTATGGCGGTTGTAGCTCAGGTGGTTAGAGCGCCAGAGTGTGATTCTGGAAGTCGCGGGTTCAAGTCCCGTCAATCGCCCCATTAATTGTTTCGAGATCTTAC
>SYLX01000035.1 GCA_005808505.1 Bdellovibrionales bacterium
CATCATCGCGCACGTCGACCACGGTAAAACAACCCTCGTCGATCACTTGATGAAACAAAGCGGTATGTTCCGTAACAACGAACAGGTCGCGGACCGTATGATGGACTCGATGGATCTCGAACGCGAACGCGGAATCACGATCGCGGCGAAGAACGCATCGTTCATCTACAACGGTTATCGTATCAACATCGTTGATACCCCCGGGCACGCGGACTTCGGCGGTGAAGTTGAACGCGCGCTCACGATGGTCGACGGAGTTTTCTTGCTTGTTGACGCTTCGGAAGGTCCGCTTCCCCAAACGCGCTTCGTTTTGAAGAAGGCGCTTGAGCTCGACCTCAAAGTTATCGTTTGTATCAATAAAATTGACCGTCCCGATGCGCGCGTAAACGAAGTCTTGAACGAAGTGTTCGATCTCTTCATCGACCTCGACGCAACGGAAGAACAAGCCGACTTCCCGGTTGTTTACGCTGTAGCCCGTGAAGGTTACGCGACTTTGGACCCCGACGTAAAAACAGACAACCTCGGCATCCTTTACGACTGGATCATCAACAAGTTCCCGGCGCCTAAGTTCGACGAAAAAGCTCCGCTCCAGATGATGGTCGCGAACATCGATTACAACGACTACGTAGGTCGTCTCGGAATCGGTCGCGTTCGCAACGGTTCCATCAAACTCGGCGACGAAGTTCTCGTTTCGTACGAAAACGACCGCACGAAGAAGACGAAAGTTTCGGCTCTCTTCCGTTACGAGGGGATGAAGCAGGTTCCAGCAAAAGAAATCTCGGCCGGAGACATCGCGATTCTCGCGGGTTTCGAAGAGATCAACATCGGTGACAGCGTCACTTCTCCGATCGATCCCAAGCCTCTGAAGCGCTTGAAAGTCGAAGAGCCGACGGTTGCAATTACGATCTCGGTCAACGATGGACCCTTCGGTGGTCTCGAAGGTAAGAAAGTCACTTCGCGAAATATCCTTGAGCGTCTTGAGCGCGAACTTCTCTATAACGTTGCGATTCGCCTTGAGCCCACGAACTCTCCTGAGACGTTCAAAGTCTTCGGTCGCGGCGAACTCCAGCTCGGCGTCTTGATCGAAACCATGCGTCGCGAAGGTTTCGAGATGGTTATCGGTAAACCTACGGTTGTTATGAAAACAATCGACGGCGTGAAGTCCGAGCCGATGGAAAACGTCGTTGTGGACGTGGCTGAACAATTCACGGGCGTTGTGACCGAGAAACTCGGCCGTCGTAAAGGCATCATGATGAACATGTCGAACAAAGGTTCCGGCCGTGTTCGTCTTGAATTCTTGATTCCCGCGCGCGGTTTGATCGGTTACCGCTCCGAGTTCCTCACGGACACTCGTGGAACAGGTCTTTTGAACACTCATTTTGCCGGCTACGAAGCCTACAAAGGCGAACTCGTTCACCGCATGAACGGCGCGATGATCGCGGACCGCAAAGGCGTCGCGACGGCGTACGCTCTGTGGTACCTCGAAGAGCGCGGCAAGCACTTCATCCTTCCTGGAACTGAGTGCTACGACGGCATGATCATCGGCGAACACGCGAAGGAAAACGACCTCGTGGTTAACGTCTCTCGCGAGAAGAAGCTCACGAACGTACGAGCTTCGGGATCGGATGAAGCGATCAAGCTGACTCCCATCAAGCCGCTGACTCTCGAGCAAGGGATGGAGTGGATCAACGACGACGAATGTGTCGAAGTGACTCCGAAGAATATCCGTCTCCGTTGTAAAGAACTCGATCCTCACAAGCGTAAGCGTACAGCTTCGGCTGATTAATCATCACCGACGGCAAAGAAAAAGCCGCTCCCTGGGGAGCGGCTTTTTTGTTTCAACTCAAATCAGATGGCTTCCTCGTAGGCTTCTGAGTCTTCGCTCTCGCTCTCTTCATACGACTCTTCTAGCGGTGGATTCTCGAGCTGATCAGCCGGAATGATTTCGGGGGGTGCACCGAAGAAGTGATCGATTTGCGCCAGCGCCTCTTCGTGCTCGTAATCCGTGATCTTTTTATATTTCTGCATGCGCCCTACGATGATCTTGAGTTGGTTGCGCGCGAACGGAGTTAGCTTCTTTTTCTGAAAGCTCACGGCATGTTTTTTAGGGCTCGGGAGCAGGAAAGCTAAGAACGCTCCCTCGGCGGGCGTGAGTTGCGCCGGCGTTTTGGCGAAGTAATGCTTTGATGCCGCGTGCGCCCCGTAGAGATTGGGTCCAAACTCCACCACGTTCAGGTATTTCTCTAAGATTTCGTCTTTTGTGAGAATCTTCTCCAGCTGGATCGCGATGAGCGCCTCGCGCGCTTTTCTAACGAGTGACTTCTCTTGAGTTAAATACACGTTCTTCGCGAGCTGCTGAGTGATCGTAGAGCCGCCACGTGCGAACTCACCTTTCTCGAGGTTTTTATTCAAGCTCTCTTGGAGCTCGAACAAATCGAGTCCCTGATGCGTATAAAAGGCGCCATCTTCGGAGACGATGACGGCATTGCGCAGGTTCACCGAGATATCTTTGAGCTTTGTATATCCGTTCTGACCTGGGCAGAGCTTTACTTCAAACATCTTCGCGGTGATGCATCCCTTGATATCTTTCGGTTGAGGAGTCGTGAGGAGAAACGCGCCAACTCCAGCACCTACTAAGCCCACCAAGCAAGCGACGGCGATAACGATGGATAGAAGAAACTTAATCATGGTCGCGCGCCTTTTCGGGATGAATTGGAATCGATCGGTTGCGTCGATTTGTTCATGGATTCCAAAAAGATATACGATTTTGCGCGGCTTGCCAATTCGCTTGCAATGACGAGGGATTTCAGTATTTTGAACCGGATTTTCATCCGCCTCAGGTCGAGGTTTTCGGGAGCCAAGAGTATGCGTACTTGCACGGTCGTGTTTCTCGTTTTGCTGATCTCCGTTTTCATTTCGGCTTGTACGCGATCGAAAGAGTCTGGAGCCTCGAATAACCAAGCGTCTGGCAAACCGGGTGAAGGGATCAAAATCGCACTCGTTCTCGATAAAGGCGGTAAAGACGACAAGTCGTTTAACACTGCAGCCTTTAAAGGCGTCACCGAAGCGGTAAAAGATTTCGGCGTCGAGATGAAAGACGTCGAGTCTCCTGACGACGCAGCCTTCGAACCCGCTCTCCGCACTTTTGCAGAACGTGGATACCCGCTCGTGATCGCGGTTGGCTTCTCGCAAATCGATGCGGTGAAAAAAGTGGCGCCGCAATTTCCGAAAACGCATTTCGCTATCGTCGACGGTGTTGTTGAAGGCCCGAACGTTGCGAGCTTGATGTTTGCCGAGCACGAAGGAAGTTACCTCGTTGGCTACTTGGCGGGCTTGATGACCAAGACAAACAAAGTCGGCTTCATCGGCGGAATGGACATCGCTCTCATTCGTCGTTTCGAGATGGGCTACGATGCCGGCGTGAAAGCGGCGAATCCGAAAGCTGAGATCTTCGTAAACTACGTCGGTATCAACAGCTCGGCGTGGGCGAATCCTACGCGCGGCAAAGAACTTGCGCTCGCGCAATACGGACGAGGCGCTGACATCATCTTCCACGCGGCAGGCGCAACCGGCATGGGCATCTTCGATGCGGCGGAAGAAAAGAAACTCTACGCTATCGGCGTCGACAGCAATCAAAACGCGATCAAACCTGGCCGAATCGCAACGAGCATGCTCAAGCGAGTGGACACTGCGGTCTACGACATCATCAAGGCGCAAGTTGAAGGCAAGTTCACCGCGGGCTTGAAGTCATTCGGTCTGAAAGACAAAGGCATCGATTACGCGGTCGATGAACACAACAAGAGCGTTATCGAACCCTACACGGCAAAGCTTGAAGAAGTGCGCCAGAAGATCATCAGTGGCGCCGTGAAAGTTCCTGACTTCTACGAGAAAAACAAATCCAAGTAAGTGCGGGAGTAAGTCGGATGAGCCTTCGGCTAGAGACGCGCGGACTGACGAAAAGATTCGGATCGTTTGAAGCGGTCTCGTCGGTTTCGCTATCTTTTGAGCCTGGACTCATTCACGCCGTCCTCGGGGAGAACGGCGCAGGTAAATCGACTTTGATGAAGCTCCTCTTCGGGCTTTATCAACCCAGCGAAGGTGAGATCCTCATCGACGGCTCTCCAGTTCATTGGCGTTCGTCGATGGACGCGATCTCGCGTGGGCTCGGGATGGTCCAACAACATTTCAGTCTCGTTGACCCGCTCTCAGCGATCGACAACATCATGCTCGGCGCCGAAGTTGTTTCAAGTTTGGGCAAGCTCAGTCGCAAAGAAGCGATTGCTCGTTTAGAGAAGCTCCTTCCTTCGAAAAGCTTGAGCGTTCCCTGGAACGAACCCGTTGGCGAAATGTCAGTCGGGCAAAGACAACGCGTGGAGATTTTGAAACTTCTCTTTCGCGAGTCGAAAATTCTTTTCCTCGATGAACCGACGGCCGTACTTGCTCCTCAGGAGATTACGGAATTTTTCAACATGCTCCGTGAACTTAAAAAACAGGGACGAACAGTTGTCTTGATCACCCACAAGATCAACGAGGTCCTCGATCTCTGCGATACGTACACCGTACTTCGCCAAGGAAAACTAACCGCACGCGGAATGGTCGCCGGTGCCACAGTTGATTCCATCGTCGAGAGCATGATCGGCCGTAAGCTGCCCACGCTCGACGTTGAGAGAACATCTCCACGTTCCGAAGCGGTCCTCAGCGCGCGCGAAGTGAAAGAATCAAAAGCGTCGCGTGGTCAGCTCAACGGCATTTCTCTTCAAGTGCGTGCTGGCGAGATCGTTGGCGTCGCGGGTGTTGAAGGATCCGGACAAAGCCATTTTGTCGATGCGATTTTTGGTCTTCGCAGTTTCGAAGGTGAGCTCAATGTGTTGGGTCATCAAGTTGAGCCATCACACACGCGTTCGGTGAGAGAACTCGGCGTAGGTTTAGTTCCTGAGGATCGTCATCATCAAGGCTTGTGGCTTGCAGAGTCTTGCCACACGAATATGGCTATCGGCCTTGAAGATCGCTTCTTGAAACGTCACTTCTTTCAGAACGAAAAACTGGTGAACGAAACCGGTGAGTGGGCCAAAGGTTTCGATGTTCGCTCCGCTTCACTCGAAGTTGCGGTCGGTGATCTCAGCGGCGGAAACCAACAAAAAGTGATCTTCGCTCGAGAAGTCACGGGTCGAAAACCCAAACTTCTCATTTGTCACCAGCCGACACGTGGAGTGGATCTCGGTGCGATCGATTTGATCCACCGTAAGCTCCTGCAGCTTCGCAATGAAGGCTTAGGCGTTCTTGTGATCAGCAGCGAGCTTGAAGAGCTGTTGAATCTTTGTGATCGCATCTACGTTTTCTTCGAAGGTCGAGCGGTGGCGGAATTCACTCGCGGAAACTTTGATACACAGAAGATCGGCTACGCGATGACCGGAGTTTCAAATGCGTGAATCGCGGCTGAAACTTCTCATCCTTCCGCTCGTTGCGTTCGCCTTCGGTCTTATCGCTTCACTGTCGATCGCGTGGATTCTTGGCGAGCATCCGCTTGATGTGCTTCAAATTCTCATTGTTGGCGCATTTGGTTCCGCAACGCAGATTGGTTACTCGCTTTACTACGCAACACCGTTATTGCTGACCGGTCTATCCGTAGCGTGGGCGATGCGGGCAGGACTGTTCAACATCGGCGCCGAAGGTCAGATGACCCTAGGCGGAGTCGCCATGGCCGCAGCGGGAATTCTGCTTCCGAATCTTCCAGCTCCGATTGCGGTCCCGCTAGCGCTTCTGTTTGCATTTTTAGTCGGCGGACTTTGGGGAGCCATCGCCGGATGGATCAAGGCGAAGCGCGGAACGCACGAGGTGCTTTCGACGATTCTTCTCAACTTCATCGCGTACGGCCTTGCGAGCTTCTTCATCCTCTCCGTCTTTAAGAACCAAGAGTCCCAAGTTCCCGAGACGGCGAATGTTGGAAGTGGTTACGTGATTCCGCAGCTCTCGTGGCTTGGCGGAACAAGTCCGCTGAACTTTGCGCTCTTCTTTTCGCTCGTAGTCGTTGCGATCTACGGTGTTATCTTCCGCTCGACGCGTTTTGGTTTTTACCAACGCATGGTTGGCAGTGCACCCGAAGTGGGAAAGCGCGCCGGCATCAATATGGATCGCCAAACGATTCTCGCGATGTTCATGTCAGGCGGAATCGCGGCGCTTGCAGCGGCAAGTCCTGTCCTCGGATTCGCGCACAAAACGCGAGAAGGGTTTGCGAGCAATGCGGGCTTCGTCGGAATCGCGGTTGCTCTTCTCGGCAGAAATTCGCCTTGGGGCATCGTGGCAGCTGCCTTTTTATTCGGTGTTCTCACAAAGGGCGCTTTGGATCTCGATCTCGACACCGAAAAGGTTTCGCGCGATCTCGCGACGGTCATCCAAGCTTTGGTGGTCCTAGCGGTTGCAAGCCAGGTCGGTCTCTCACAGTTGTGGGATAGAATTGCATCTCGCAAAACAAAGAAAGAGGTGCACTGATGGAAGAGATTCTTCTCAGCACACTTCGGCTTTCTGTTCCTATCTTGCTTGCGGCTTACGGCGGATTACTGAGCGAGCGCAGCGGAGTCGCGAACATCGCACTTGAATCAAATCTTTTGTTTGCAGCGTTCGCGTCGGCGGCAGTTACGTTTCTCTCCGGCAGCCTCTTGATTGGCGTAGTCGCAGGTATCCTCATTTCGGGATTGGTCGGCGGGCTCTTTGCTTCGACTTGCATTTGGGGACGCGGCGATCACATCGTGATCGGCACGGCGTTCAACCTTCTCGCGTACGGCTTGATTCCGGTCATAAATAAGTCGCTCTTTGATATTACGGGTTCAACACCGAGTGTTCCGGTAGAGCTTCGCTTTCAACAGCCGCTTTACTTTTTCGCGGCAACGATCGTCATGCTTTTGGCTTACGAGTATCTTTTCCGCTCTACTCGCCATGGTCTGCGCGTAACGGCTGCGGGCGAGAATCCTTCGGCTTTGCTCACGCAAGGTGTGAACTACCGTTGGATCCGTTTGCGTGCCGTCGTCGAAGGAAGTCTCGTGACCGGACTTGGTGGAGTCTACTTAAGCCTTTGCCAGGGGAGCGGTTACATCCGTGAGATGTCAGCAGGTCGCGGCTTCATCGCGTTAGCCGCGATCATTTTCGGTCGTTGGAAGCCGGTTCCAACTTTCTTCGCATGTTTGTTCTTTGCTTTCACGGATGCTTTGCAGATTCAAATGCAAGGGAAGGTAATCGCAGGGTACGCGATACCGAACCAATTCGTGCAGATCATTCCGTACGTCGCGACGCTCGTGATCTTGGTTTTCTACGCGCGAAAAATTTCGGCTCCTGCAGCGATCAATCGCGACGCCGACGTTTGATCGGCGTTCGCTGAGCACTCGCTCACGCGAGCCCGTGATCTTTAATCCACTTAACACTTTGGCCAATAGCGTATTCTGCGGGCTTAAGCTTCAGACCAAACTCTTTCTGCGCTTTAGTTGAGTCAAACCAGTGATAGAGGATGGATGTCCACGCGTTCTCGGTGTTCAGTGGACCTTTCTTGCCGATCGATTCTAGAAAGTCGCCGACTTTTCCTATCGCGAAAATCGCGGGCCGCGGCAGCGCGATCGTTGGCGGCTTTACTCCAGCTTCGCGAGCGATCAAATCAAAGACATCTTTGATCAGTAGATTTTCGCCGCTCACGATATATCTCTCACCTTTGCGGCCTTTGTCCCAAGCAGCGATGATGGCGTCGATCACGTCCTCAACCGCCACGACGCTTACGCCACCCGACGGGTAGAACGGAAACTTTCCCTTTGCGACTTTCAGCTGAACGCCGCGGCTTCCTTTTTTCGCGTCAGCGGGTCCGTAGATCGTGCTTGGATTAATCATTACGGCATCAATCTTCCCATCGTTAACGGCAGCTCTGACGAGTTGTTCAGCTTGGTACTTTGTTTCGAAGTAGCCGAGATCGAGATGATGAATGTTGAAAGGTGACTCTTCGTCCAGTGGCTTTTTCCCATCGAAGCTCGCTCCGATGGCTACGACGGAGCTAAGATGAATCAGCTTGCGCACGCCGTTGCTGCTGCAGGCTTTCAGCACGTTCGCGGTGCCTTCGACGTTAACTTTTTCCATCGCGGCTCGTTGAGAACGTGTGTAAGCGATAAGGCCTGCAAGGTGAAAGACCGTATCCACTCCGCGACACGCTTGAGTGAGGCTAGCGAGGTCCGTCACGTCACCTGGTTGAATGTCTAGCGAGAGGCCTTCGAGCTCTTCAAGGCTGCTCTTGGGTCGTTTGATGATTCGTACGTGATGACCTTCTTCGAGAAGTCTGCGTACGAGCCAACCTCCGAGAAATCCAGTTGCTCCCGTCACAAGCACTTTCATTTCGACACCTCATCTCGATTCACTTAAACCAGTTTATCATTCACCTTATTTAGTTCACTGGGCTCTTGTGCCGCCGCTCCATCATCAAGATCTGGCCATCGAGGATCTAGACAGGTTTGTTTGAAACCTCTTATCCTTCTCTTAACGATCGATATCATTGCAGTGACTATAGGAGACCATCATGACTAACGCCCAGAGCTTGCTTCAGAATGTATATCTCTTCAAGGACTTGACGCCGAAAGAGCTTGAGCAAGTCACGGCATTAGCGAAACAAGAAACATTGAGCGCAGGCGATGAAGTTTTCACCGAAGGAGATGTGGCGCATTCGCTCTACATCTTGAAGTTTGGCTCAGTCAAAATTCAACACAGTGGCAAATCAGATCGCGTCAATGTTGCAACTCTTGGAACAGGATCACACTTTGGTGAGATGGCTTTCCTCGATGGTGAAAAGCGTTCGGCCTCTGTCCAAGCGATTGAGAATACGGAAATCGTGCGTCTCGACTTCAAAGAACTCAAGACTTTGTTAGATCAAAACCCCGCAATGGCCGTGAAGGTCTACCACGCGTTGGCGAACTTTCTCTGTGGCCGTTTGCGAGTTACGACGACTGATTTGAGCTTTGCTCGAGAGAAGAATCTACGTCACTTCTGACGGCGGGCCGAACGTTCGGGTTAGTCCATCGTCGACCGATTCGCCTCGCGATGAGGCCGATGATGAGACCGATCAACGCGCCGCTAATGACGTCGATCGGGAAATGGACTCCCACATAAACGCGAGAGTAAGCGATCAACGCGGCAACTCCGAAGAAGACCGGTGCTAAGTAAGGTGCCGGGGCGGAGAGAACAGTTGCTGCCGTGAACATGTTCGCGGCGTGATTTGAAGGGAATGAAGGGCCTGCGTGAACTTTCGTGCGCAGGTTCACTTCAATACCGGTGAACTGCGGTCGCTCCCGTTTTATAATGCCTTTGATCCCTCGGTAACAAACGACATCTGAGAGCGCTACGCTCACGAGGGCAATAAAGATCCACTTCAGCGCCAAAGTCTTTTGTCGCCAAATCCAAATCGCCAGAAGCAAAAGAAGAACGACTAAAGCTATCGGGCTTTTGTGAAGATCCGTGATGTTAGGGAGAAGCCAGTCGAAAAATCCGTTCGACCAGGACTGGTTAACCTTCTGAAACAGCATTTGATCGAAAGACAAAAGGTCTTCCATGCGGAACTCCCAACGAAGCTCAGACCTGGCGTTGATGTCTAGTTCCATACATGATCGAACCGGCCGCCGGCAACCGCAAGCTAGAATTCACAAGGTGGGATCGAGGCTCGGGAGAAACGAATACGCCGGCTAGACTCTGGAGTCTGCCGGCGCGTGATTCTAAAATCTTCGCTCTACACGAAGAGGTGAGCTGAGGGATTAAATGCGAGCGCACTTCTCGAGGAACGAAGTTTCGTCAGCGTCCCGGCGCTTAAGAGCGTTTTCGATCGCGAGGTCGTAAGCTTCGCTCTCATTGAGAACGCGGCCTTCGTTTGCAGCTTCTTTAATCAGCTTTACTTGTTCTTTTTCGATCTCGCCGATCAAACGGTTGAGGCCGTCTTGAGATTTATCTGTCGCGATACCGAAAGCTGTGAGCTCTCGCGCCATCTCGTTGATGCGCTCAGCAGCCACTTTCATGCGAACGGCTTTGCTTGCCATGGCTGCGGCAAAACCTTGCGCTTTTACCGTATTCGTCGCGCGGCGTGCGGAAGCAGCGCCTTCAGAGCGCGGAGCTACGTGGGGGCGGTTCGTCGTGGGATCAACCACCTCCGGAGTTCCCGGTTTAGCGAACGTAGTCGAAGCCATCAATACCATCGTTGTTGTGAGCGCGAACTTGCGGAACATTTGCATCCTCCTAGAGAGTCCTAAATTCAACACAAACTGTTATTTCAAATCTCGTGCCTCGGCGAATCAGCGTCCCATGCGATTTAATGGGCTATTGGATCCACCGCGACTGTTTACCGATTGGCCAGAGGAGCGCGCAGTGGCGCTCGAGAAGTCCATCGCTTCGATGACCAAAGCGTGCTGCTTCAACTCCGCAGAGAGCTTTTCGAGCTGAAGCGTAAGCTTTTCCAAGACTTCCACTTTAAACTGCAGATCAGCATCGGCGATCTTGCCAACCTGTGACCTCAGTTGAGCAGTAGCCAGATCGGTCAAAGCCTTCTGCAAAGCTTCAAGATCATCAACGCGTTCTTCGAATTCTTCGCTCTTCAGCTTCTCGGGGTCGAGAAGGCGAACGTCCTCGATCATGCGATTGGCGATCTCGAGGTACCGAGCTTTGAGGACGTCGTGTTCGTCCTTCGGGACAGAACTCATCGTCAGTGAATAGAGCCCACGCAAGTAGTTGCGAAGCTCTATCTCGATGGAGAGGAAAACACCGTCTGCAACGCGGTAAGCTTGCGAAGAGTCCTTACAAACCGTTTCTTGCGTTTGTTTCTCACGAAGGAAGCCAAACCAATTTCGCTCGAAATAGGTCTTCTTGCCGGACTGAGCAACGAAGCCTTCTTCATCTTTTGCGTCCATCTGCGCTGGTTTCACGACGCGATTCTTATCTACGTCAGGAGCGCAGCCCCAGCGAATACTCTTGCTGAACAAGATCGGCATGTACTTCTCATCGATCAATTGATCGTATGCTGCAGCATACTGCGACCAAACGGGTTCGATGGGTTTGATGATCGCATCGTTAAACCAGATCGGGAAGTTTGAGTAGTTACCGGTTCCTTCGTAAACGGCAGGATCCATCTTCTCGAAGACGAATTCGGCAAGGTTCGCAAAGCTCTGGCCGGTGGAATCCTTCACGCTGTCTCTGAACGGATTTTTCGGAGTCGATGCAGCGATTGCTGCGGCCTCGCCTCCAAGCCAGTTGTATTCAGGATCGGCCGCGATCGCAGCACAGACCTCTCGGTCCCCAGTCGTGATCTTTGGCGGAACAAAGTTCAAACTCGAACCGTAAGGGGTTTTCACGAACTCAGTCCCGTTCACCGTTTGCCCAACGTAGGAATAAACTTTATTCCAGGTCTTCGAAATCACGCCTTCCGAATCCGCGCTCTTCTTTAGATCCGGTCCGCAAGCCATTCCCGCAACGACATAATCGACCATTTCGGGGGTGCTGATGTTCCCAAGGATTTTGTAATGCGAAGTTTCTTTGGCGCCGTGTCCGCCCTGATCGTGTTTATCGTCCACTTTCTGCTGACCAAGAACTTTCATCAAAGCTTCGCGCGAAAGATCGGGGCGCGCGGCACCCTTCTTATTCATGTTGAACTTTGCTTCAGCCAAGTGGCGAGCAAGCTTCATGTAAGCGTCGTAGACATCAGTGAATCGCAGAGCCATCGTGGACCAATTCGATTGTGATTCGTTGAACTTCTGGAGAAGGAAGTTTCGCCAATCCTTGTTTACGTCACCATATCGGCTAATGAGTTCCAAAGGCCTCGAATGGACTTCGCAGCTCAGCTGTTGTTGGCTCTTTACGTTGTAGCCCAGCTGGAACCAGAGGATCTTCATTAGGTAAGGACCCCAGTACTTGTCGTCGGATGGCTTCACGTTCTTAGCTTGTTCTTTGATGTAATCAGGGATGCATGCTTGCGTGTCTTGGGGCTTCTTCCATCCGGTTGCTTGCTGACGATTGAACATTTCCATCAGGTACTGATGTGCGGAACGGGGATTGGTTGCCTCGACATCGAACGCGTTTTCAATCGGCTGGAGCTGACCTTCTTTGAAGAAAAAGAATTCATGATGGAGAAGCCAGTTCTTATCCATCTGCGCTTTCATATCCGTAAAGTTCATCCGGTAGTCTTGCCAGGCTTGATTGATAGGATCAGCGGTGACGAAGATATCCATTGCGAAGAAGAGGATCATGTCTCCGACCGCGACGGCAAAGCCCGGAACTCCGCCGACCACGACGTAGTAACCACGGCGAACCCACTTAGCTTTCGGGAGTATCTGAGCACCTTTGATCGCAACTCTCACGTATTGCTGCTTCGGCATGTGTTGACCGATGGATGAAGCAATCGCCGTGCGGACGGCCGTTGCGAGAGGAGTCGACACGATCATGGAGATGATCGTCGGCGCATATTGAAGAATCTTGTTATGCGCCATCCATGTTTTGCGCATGCGTCCACACGCAGCTGGATCTTTTTTTACTTTTGAATCGTAGTAAGGCTTCATACAAGCCCATACGTCTTTGTCGGTCCAAAGATCGTGGAAGGCCGAGGAAGCGATTGAGCCAACCGTCATGCCGATGTAGTTGATCATCGAAGGCGGAAGGGTACCGTTGCGAGCTTTCGAGAGAAGCTTCACGGTTTGATGGTTCGCTAGCATGAAGAAGCCAAAGCCCGCAACACCGAGAAGATCGGTGGTCTGTTTCTCCCACATCTCAAGCGCGTTCGGATGCTCTTTGAAATTAACGGAAAGCTGAGTCATCGCGATGAAGCCCATCGCAATCGAGAAGATGATGTACTGGTTCCCGAAGTTCATCGTGCCTTGGTAACCCGCACGACCCCAGTTCTTTAGTCGCTCGTTGATCTTAGCTGGAGAGTCCGCATCGGCAGCAGCGCCAGCGGTTGCCGCCATGGCGATATCACCGCGGATGATGTTATCTTCGCCGGCAGCTTTTTTCGGATCGTTGAGGATCGCCATTGGGACGGCTAGGCCACCGAGACCGGACATTTCATTCACGTAGCTTTGACGTCGATAGAGTTCGGCCAGCTGCTCGGAGTTTACTTCTTCTTGGCGATTTTTAATGCGAGCGAATTGCTTCGAAAGATCCAGCGTAAGTTCCGTTGCCAAAGCTTCGGCCTCTTTGCGCTTTCCCTTTGCGGCTTCAAGGTTTGCGTCGCTCTCCTGAAGAGCTTGAATCTCGTGAACGATTTTCGTTAAACGAAAATACTTTTCGTCTTCCGCCTGAGAACTTGAACGAGAAGTAGGAACAGTCGCCGGCAGCGTGTTGCGTGCAGTTTCCGCCCACGCAGGTTTTGCTCCGGGAAGAATCATTCCCGCAATCAGCCAAGCCATCATCAGAAAATGGCTGACGTTTTTGAATTGAAGCCGGTAAGTCACAGGTTTCACAGATCTCTCGTCCAACTCTTTTAATGGATGAACCCATTAGGGGCTGATCCTAAGATCTGGATAGAGCAAGCCATGTTCCCGTCGGAAAGAATATACGAGACCTAATAATCGAGATGCGCCTGGAGACCGCTTTAAAGCCGCCTCTGGGCACACAGGTGTCTAGTCGTTAAACACCGGAAAATCTGCTCTAAATGGAGCGTTGCATCTCTATAAGGTGACAGGCACCTTTTGGAGCTGCGGGGTAGGACAACTCTTAAGGATTTTGCCCGGAAGGCATCATCATGCCGCCGGGTTGGATCGGCGCCATGCCCGCAGGCGGTGCCATCCCTTGAGGAGGAGCCATCGGCGATCCTGTCGACGGCACACTTGCCGGACCGTGAACGGCAGCTTTTGCCGTTAACTCGTCGACGACTTCGATGTCTTGCAAGTAAATGCGACGAATCGGCCGATCCGTCGGACCTACCTTTGCCGCCGCGATTTTCTTCACGACGTCCATGCCTTTTTCTACTTCTCCGAAAATCGTGAACTTGTCATTGAATTCAGGCATGGCGTTCAGCGTGATGAAGAACTGGCTTCCGTTCGAATCCGCTTGAGTTTTTGTGCCGTCGCTCACTGGAGCAAACGCAACCATGCCTGGTTTGTTGAAGCGCAGATTGGGGTGATATTCATCGGCGATTGCGTAACCTGGTCCACCGCGACCCGTGCCGAAAGGGCAACCTGTTTGGATGAAGTAACCAGCAACGATCTTGTGAAAGATCATGTTCGAATAGAAGGGTCGACGTGTTTTCTTACTCGTGCGTACGTCAACGAACTCGCGATCGCCTCGAGCTAACTCGATGAAGTGACGAACACTTCGCGGAGTTAAGTTAGCGGCGAGACGGATCGTGATCTTACCCATCGTCGTGTGAATGATCGCGCGGGGATCGGGAACTTTCTTCGTGGCAGCGAAAACGGGCGAAACTTCCGACGGTACAAACTTTTCGTCTGCGGGCTTTGGAGCCGGCGTATTCTGCATCATCGTCGAAGCCGGAACTGGTCCGAGCGAGGACGGAGAAACAACCGCGCCGGCTCCGCCAGTCATCTGCGACTTCATTTGGTTAATCATTTGCTCTTCGAGGCCCGTATCAGCCGCAGCTGTAGCCGCTGCCGCCGAAGTACTTGCCGGCACGCTTGCTGCCGGCGCGGCCGTCTGTGCAACCGCTGAACCTAAGACACTGATTTGAATTCGAGCGAGTTGCATGCCGGAGATGATGGCAACGATGAAAAAGAAAACGGCGGAAAGTTTTCGAGCCACGATCTCCTCCTGAGACTAGGAACGGGATCTTACTGATCCCGTCGTTCCTCGGATGAACGCTAGTCTTCTCATTTAATCATGGAGGAGGTCGAGGTCGCAACGCGGCTTCTAGCCAGGCGCCGAGACCTCGCCTAAAGGATCATTCGACCGAAGACCCTTCGGCCGAATGATTACTCGTAAGAGGGCGACCAACGCGGTTTGAAATACTCGTGCTGGTCGAAAGTAATACGTCGCTCGTTCTCGCCGTCAACACCCACGACGTAGAGCTGGTATTTGCCGGTACGGTTACTGCGGAACAGGATCTGACGACCATCGGGAGAGAAGGTCGGATCTTCGTTGTCGGCGTTGCGGCCGCTCGGCTTCTTTGCCGAAGTCAGGCGCACCATGTTCGTACCATCCGCATCCATCACGAATACGTCGAAGTGAGTTTTGTCATAGCCCGCGAACGTGATCTTCTTTCCATCCGGCGACCAAGAAGGAGTCGAGTTGTACTCGCCCGCAATCGTGAGTCGCTTGATGTTTGAACCGTCCGCGTTCATCACATGGATGTGAGGGCGGCCACTCCGTGTTGAAGAGAACGCGATCTTTGATCCATCGGGGCTCATCGAGGGCTCAACGTTCATCTCGCCATTTTTACCGTTGGTGATCTGATTGAGCTTTTGTCCATCGAGAGTCATTTTGTAGATATCAGGCGAGCCACCATTGGAGATCGTCAGCAAGAGACCGCGGCCATCCGGCGTGTAGCTTGCGCCCGAGTTGATACCTCGGCGGTACGAGACCAGAAGACGACGGCCAGTTGAAAGCTCGTACGTGAACAGATCCATGTTCCGCGTTTTTTCACGTGGGTGATAAGCAAACGCACTATATGCGACATAACGACCGTCGTATGACCAAGTCGGCGACTGAGCGATTGTCTTGTGAGTCGTGATCTGACGGGGATTGTTGCCGTCCCAGTCCATGATGAAGATTTCTTTTTCCTGCGGGCGCGTTGTACGAGCCGCAACGATCTTCGAGAGGAAGGCACCTTTTTGTCCGGTGAGCTTCTCGACCAAGTCGTTTGCAAACGTGTGCGCCACAACGCGAACATCGTTCACGCTTCCCTTATACGTTTTGCCGAGAACAAGTTTCTGCTGAGGAACGTAATAAGTGTACGTATCAACTGTCACTTGGTTGTCGAGCACGCGGAAGCCGACGCGAACTAAAAACTCTGTTCCGATCTGAGTCCAGCTTCCAAAGTTGAAGCCACCGGTTTCTTCACCCACGGGCTTTAAGCCCACTTTGCTTACGTCTTCGATAAAGGCTTCAGGCTTAATGAATTCGAAGTAGCCGCTGCCTTCCATGTCATTGCGGAAGACGTCGTAAAGTTCTTTACCAACTTTGACGGCGTTCTTGGAAGAGTTTGGCGAGCCGCTGTACTGAAACGGTGGAATTGCCATCAAGCTCTTCTTGATGCTGGCTTCACCAATTTTGATGTAGAGGCCGTTGCTAGGGCCAGAGTCTGCGGTGCCTTGGGCGTGAGCCGAATTAGCAGGACCAAATGCAGTCGCAATCAAGAGTGCCGAGGCGAAGGCAATGTTTTTAAACATCGTGGAGCCTTCCTTTCTTTTTAGCTGGCTAAGAACATCTTTAACTTATTGGACGAAATCAATCTGGAACGAATTCGAGTTCCATTCCGTCAACCGAGAGAAGCGATACCAAATTTTCCGGCGGACGAGGAAGCGGCGAAGCCGATTCGATCGCACGCATCACGCGTTCGTCATAGACGGGATTGCTTGAAGGCTGCGTCAGTTCTTTTTTGACCACGTTTCCGCGGCCATCCACGTAGAGCCGAACTTTCGCGCGAAGTTTAGAATTCGCCATCCATCCCGGAAGATTCCAGTACCGTTTCACGTGTCCATCAACAGTCTGCATGTAGTTCTGATGTTCGAGGCGAACAATCCCACGGAGTGATGCGCCCGTGGAGATTTCGTTGCCTTTCACCGGCTGCGCTTGAACCGTCTGCGTAGGCCGCTCACTCGATGAACCTGTTGATGGAGGCGGCGACTCTTTTTGCTGAAGTTTCTCGAGACGCTGCAGCGCTTGCAGGCGCTTCAACGCCGCTTCTTGATCTTGCTTTGTTTTATTCAAGTTCACGGCCGGAGCCTCGGGTTTTGGTGGTGCGGGCGGAGCTTGCGCCACCGGAGGCTTCGGAAGTTCAGGCTTAGCCGGTTCGGGCTTTGGTGGTTCCGGTTTTGGCGGCTCAGGCTTCGCTTCCGCCTGCGGCTGCGGCGCTGGCTCTTCCATCGGAGGAAGTTTTGCCGTCGCCTTATCGGGAAGAGCCACCATGTCCACGCGAATCACTTGTTCAAGTTGGAGTGGTTCGCTCGGAAAGAAAACCGCACGCACCGTAAACACAGCGACCAGCGCCACGTGCAAAGCAACGGAGCCAATGATCGCGCGTTTGAAAAACTCCGAACCCGGATCGATCGGGGCCGCAAGGCGCTCATCAGTTTGCGGGTTCGACACTTTAAAAGAGGTCACGGTTTAGGCAATGTCACCAGGCCGATATTGTAGATGCCGGCAGCGCGGATTTCCGCCATGGTTTCGGCCACGAATCCATAGTCGACCGCTTTGTCAGCTTGCAGATAAATCTGTTTGTTCGTGCGCTTCTCGAAAATCGCCTGAAGGCGCTTGCCGAGATCCGCGCTCGCAATCACTTGATCGCCGACGTAGAGCTTTTTGTTCTTTTTAATCTGCAGAACAAAAGGTTCTTCGGCAGTCGGAACTCCGGAGCTTGCCGTCTCGGGAAGCTCGATATCGATCCCTTGCTGCATCATCGGTGTCGTCACCATGAAGATGATCAGAAGCACGAGCATCACGTCGACAAGCGGCGTGACGTTGATCTCGCCCATGACCATGCGGCTTTTTCCGCCGCCTCCTGAGCTCATACCCATTAGTCGTTCCTGAAGAAGTTGCGTTTAGCGATGTTGAGGAAGTCAGAACCGAAGTTATTGAGATCCATTTCCATGCGGCGAACTTGAGTCACGAAGTAGTTGTACGCTGCAACCGCCGGAAGAGCGGCGAACAGTCCAACCGCTGTCGAGAACAAAGCTTCCGAGATACCGGGAGCAACGACTGCCAGACTTGCCGATCCGCTCGCTGCGATATGCGAAAAGGACGTCATGATCCCGATGACCGTTCCGAGAAGTCCTACGAAAGGAGAAGTGCTTCCTGTTGTCGCGAGGAAGTTCAAACGCGATTCCGCCGAAGCGATTTCTGTATCGACAGCTTTGCGTACGGTGCGCTCGAGGTTATCGAGACCTGAGAGACGCGTTTGTGATTCTTGTCCGCCTTTGCCTGGGCCCGAAGAGTCCGCAAGACGTTGCAACTCAAGGTACGCGGCTTTGAAAACGCGCGCGAGGCTGCTTTCGGAGTCGTCGTTCACTTGATCGTAGATCTTGTCGAGTGAGTTCGACTTCCAGAAGCGCTCGCTGAATTTAGCGTTAGCTTGTTTCAGCGCCTCGTACTGACGATATTTCGTGAAGATGATGGCCCACGAGACAACCGACAAAGCGATCATCAAGAGGAGAAGGACCTGGACCATCGGCCCGGCGTTCATGATGCCATCGAGGACGCCAGCTTTTACGCCGACTTTAGCGCCAGCGGGCGCCGCTTGTGCGAACGAAGGAAAAAGAATGTTTGTCATAGGAGAAAAGGCTAATGCCTTAACTCCGCTTCCGCAACATCAAGTGTCGCGGTTCACCGTGTCTCCTGATCCAAGAGATCGAACGGTTTCGAAGTGATCACGCCGTCGGCTCCAAGATTCCGGAGCTGGACCGCTTTTTCTTTTTCGTTTTCAGGAATGAAGATCTTCATGCGTCGACGGTGAGCTTCTTGAATCGTGTCGACATAATCCATCGGCGCGACTTTCGGCTGTAAGCGACCCGCACCTGTCTGACCCAAGATCATCACGTCTCCGCGAAGAGTTGCCGTTGCCGCTAGACCAAGGGCTGAGAGCATCTTCAAACGAACAATCTGCGCATCGCTTGTGCCGTACAGCCAGAGCGGTTTTTTATCGCGGAGATCGCGCAGCAATCCGTCTTCAGGACTTTGAATCAAAACGCGATCGCCAGCCTTCGCATCATCAACCGTCTTCATGATCTCTTCGAACATGCCTTCGTGATTGCCCGAAAAATTTAAGACCAGACGATGGTCGGGGAAACGCGTGAGCACCTCGCTCAGCGTGAGTCCTTGATTGGGATCGGTTGCAGATGTGTGCAGCAAAAGCTTACGGCTCTGCTTCGCTTGCAGGTTGATCCAAAGAACGATGTCTTTCGATCGCTTAGAGACTTCGCTCAGAAACTCAACGGCTTTTGGGTCGTCGGGCGGAGGCGCGGCGATCACGTAGAAAGCAGGGCCTTTCAAAAAGCCATGCTCAAGGGGCGGCCTGATTGGTTCTGAGAGGCCCCGCGCCCGCAGGTAAAACCAACCTCCAGCCACCACGATTAGGGTTACGAGGGTAGCGAAGATGAAAGACTGGAAAGCTGACCGCATTTGATAAATTCCTGAATTAACTGAAATTTTCTTAAACCAAAATCGCCGTATGGGTCCAGCTAAATACGACTAAAAAGGTCGTATTTAAATTGACCAGGAAATCATTCTCGATTAATTTTCAGTTTCTCTATTAAAACTTCGGATCGCGCGCAACATAGCGGAAGTCTTGGGAAACCCCAAGGAAAAGATCACGGCCCGATTGTGGAATGGGCCGCGAACGAGTGAGGCCTCAAGGATATGAACAAGATCAATCGCAAAGTCGAGTACGCGCTCATTGCTCTTAAGCATATGCGTGGCAAAACGCCCGGCGAGTTGACGACCGTAAAAGAGATTTCTTCTCTCTACGGCTGCCCGTTCGATGTCTTGTCGCGAGTCCTCCAGACTTTGGTCCAAAAGGGAGTTCTCAGATCCGAACAAGGAGCGCATGGCGGTTATCAGATCACGAAAGATCTCAATCGCGTTTCGTTCCACGAACTCAACGAGATGATCCTCGGACCCATCGCGGTCACGAAGTGCATGCAAGGGGAGAACGACACGAGCTGCGAGATGCGCGGGACGTGCAACATCGTTTCACCCGTACAGACACTCAACCGCAAGTTAACTGAATTTTACAAGAGCCTGACGCTGGCGGAGCTTCTTGATCCGAAACCCACCAGCTTGAACGGTCGCGCTTCGCTCGGCAATTTTGCTAGCGAGGCCACTAAGGTCGCTGCTTCGTTAGACGGCGAGCTTTGAGAGAGCGAGGAATAAAGATGGAAGACAACTCAAACACAGCTACATCCTTAGACATCGATCTCGATTATAAGCACGGGTTTTTCACCGAGATCGAAACTGATGCGGCTCCTCGCGGATTGAACGAGGACATCATTCGTCTCATCTCTTCAAAGAAGAACGAGCCCGAGTGGATGCTCGAGTACCGCATGAAGGCTTATCACCATTGGCTGAAGATGGAAGAGCCGACATGGGCCCACGTGAATTACCCGAAAATCGACTTTCAAGACATCATCTACTACTCAGCCCCTAAGAAGAAAGGTGCTGAAGGAAAGCCGCAATCTCTTGAAGATCTTGATCCGGAACTCTTGAAGACGTTTGAGCGTCTCGGGATTCCTTTGCTCGAACAAAAGCGGATCAGCGGCGTTGCGGTTGATGCGGTCTTTGACTCGGTCTCCGTCGGAACAACTCACCAAGAAGACTTAAAGAAGTACGGCGTTGTCTTCTGCTCGATCTCCGAAGCGATGCACACGCATCCCGAACTCGTGAAGAAGTATTTGGGCACCGTTGTGCCGTACACCGACAACTACTATGCAGCGCTGAACGCTGCGGTCTTCACCGACGGCTCGTTTGTTTACATTCCTAAAGGTGTTCGTTGCCCAATCGATCTTTCGACGTATTTCCGTATCAACGCGCAAGACACAGGTCAGTTCGAGCGCACGCTTATTATCGCGGATGAAGCGAGCTTCGTGAACTACCTCGAAGGTTGTACGGCTCCTCAACGTGACGAAAACCAGCTTCACGCGGCCGTTGTTGAGCTGATCACGCACGACGATGCGGAGATCAAGTACTCGAC
>SYLX01000036.1 GCA_005808505.1 Bdellovibrionales bacterium
GCCCGGCCACTTCCACGCGAGAAGTTTGGCAAGACTTGCGGGGCTCAAGTGCTTCGGAGACTTACCATTCATGTGGGCGGAAACCTCAACGAAGAACCGAGCCAGCAAATCGATATCGCGTGGGCGCGAACGAAGCGGCGGAATTCTGAGTGGAATCACGTTCAAACGATAGTAGAGATCTTCGCGAAACTGACCGGCACGAACCATCGCGGCGAGATCGCGATTCGTCGTTGCCACGACACGAACATTTACTTTCGTCGGATGTTTGGCACCTAGTCTTTCGACTTCGCCCTCTTGAAGAACGCGCAGGAGCTTCGCCTGAAGCAGCAAAGGCATCTCGCTGATTTCATCAAGCAAGAACGTGCTGTCGTTTGCAAGCTCGAACTTTCCGGGCTTCGCCTGCGCAGCACCGGTGAAAGCACCACGTTCAAAACCGAAAAGTTCGCTTTCTAAAAGCTCAGCGGGGATCGCCGCGCAGTTGATCGCGACAAGTCGGCGCGATGCCCGAGGGCTTTTGGAGTGAATGAAGCGCGCAAGCACTTCTTTACCCGTTCCGCTCTCGCCGCAGATTAAAACCGTGGCGCGACTAGCCGCCACGTTCTCGGCGAGCTGAAGGATCCGGCGCATTTCCGGATCGCTCGTCTTTAGCTCTTCGCTTTCAAATACTTTTGCGTTTCGCTCGTTCATCACCGCTCCAATTCCTTTGGTGCGTCGTTTTCCTCTAAGATCAGCGCTGCGCTTTGCTTTCGCGAAGTTCAGCTGCTGCCGGAATCCGATTCAAATACTTCTTGTATTCGTTTTGCCATTTCGCGCTTTGCATCTGCTCGGTCGCAAGCTTTTGCCAAAGACTTTCTTTCTTCGGGCCATTCGCTCCAACCGCGCCACTGGTCGTTGCTCCGGCCGCAGCTTCATTCTTTGCTACGCGGAGCTCGCTCCAAACTTCTTCAGCACCTTTGAGATCGCCGTCTTGAAAGAGAAGCTGACCCAGTCGGTACCGAACACTTTCGAGCGGACGCGAAGCCTCGTACTGAGTAAGAAGCTCGCGGTATCCTTTGATCGCTTCATTTCGTTTTCCGCGAGTGACTAGGAGATCGGCCCGCATCTCGAGCGCTTGTGCGTGGAGATCTTCACTGACGCCACTGCCTTCTTCTTTTTTCCAATCAATGATCTTCGCCAAGTGCGCGTCCGCGTCCTGATAGTTGCGCTTGGCCGCTTGCAACTTCGCGATTCTCAAGTGCAGTGGGCTTGTGAGTTCAGGCTCGCCTTTCCACGCGGCGATCAGCTCCGTGAGATATTTACGTGCGATATCAGCTTGGCCCCGAGCTTCGGCGACTTCTGCTGCGATCTCGGCGCGCTCGATTTGCTCTTTTTGCGAGAGCGCACCAAGATTTTGAATCTTCTTTAAGTGCGATTCGGCCGAGGCAAATTCTTTGTCTTTAGCGGCGACGGCCGCTCGACGTAAATGAACGGTTTCAGCCGAAGGCATATTCTCAAAGACGTGATGCTCTCGCTCTTCTTTGCTACCCTTCAAAGCATTGAGTCGATTCAAGGATTCGGCGTAGATCGAAGCGGCTTCTTTATAAACTCCAGCCTGTTCGTAAGCTCGACCCACGTTGAAGCGAAGATCCACGCGATCCGAATTCTTTAACCAGCCACTCGCGTTTTTCGAGTAACGGCGCAAACCATCGATGAAGTCCCCTTTATCGACGGCCGAACGAATTCCATCAGCCATGTTCGCAACGATGCGCGTGCGAAATTTTTCTTTATTCGCCGATTGGGGATTCTTTTGATAATACGAGATCAAGTTCTTGACCGCCGTATCGTATTCGCGGCGATCCTTGTACGCATCCGCGATCAGAAGAGTTGTGAACTCTTCAATTCCGAGAAGCTCGGGACGACGTTTTGTCGCGTCCTCGCCATCCTTGGGGATGAGACGTAATGCCGTCTCTTCCGATTCCGTCGCCGGCACGTGACTTGCGCCTTTTGCTTCACCTTCTTGAGCTTTCGCATCAGCCTTCGCGGCAGTCGCGGCTGCTGTTGCCACGGGTGTAGCTTCTTTCTTCTTCGGCGGACGAGTTGAATACTTCTCAACGATCTCGTCGATTTCGGTGAGCGCGCTCCCCAATTCTTTTTCTTTCATCTCGCTCATTCGAGAAGCCAACAAACGAATGCGCGCGATACCCGCACCAGGCGTTGCACGGTAGCGGAAGTTCGCTTCCATGAAAGCGCCTTCCGCGCGTTTGGGATCCGCGCCGAGAATGTTGAGAAGTTCACCCATTCTCGTCATCGCGTAACCGCCATGTTCGTGATCGGGAAACTTCTGCAAAAAGTTTCGGTAGGATTCAAGCGATTCGCGGTAGCGTCCGAGGACAAACTCGCTCTCAGAAATATTGTAGTATGCGTTTGCAAAGCGGCTTGCCGCCGCCGGGTGACGCGCAATCGCTCCACGATATTGTTCGATGGCTTTGACGAAGTCCTTCTTACGGAAGAAAACGTCACCTTTTCGGAAAGCGGCTTCTTGGCGCCCTTTTTCGGTCTTAGCACCCTTCTCCAATTCATCGAGTAAGAGGTAAGCGTCGTCGAATCGGTTGAGTTTCAAGTAAGCTTCCGCGATCGAGATGTTCACGCGGTCGATGTGCTTTGAATCCGGATGAAGACGCGAAAAGCGCTGAAACGCCTTCAGCGCACCGAAGCTGTCGCCCCGATCGAGATAGGAATATCCCATCAGAAGAAGCGTTCGCGGAGCTAAAGGTGATTCGGGATACTTTTCGGAAAGTGAAAGATAAAGTCCCATCGCCGTTTCAAAATCAGGAATGCTGTTTCCCGCGCGGTAGATGTCGTAGTGAGCGTCCGCCACCATATAGCGCACGATTTCGTCATAGTTCGACTTGGGATAGGTCTGAAGAAATTCAGCCGCAGTCTTAAGGAACAAAGCACGCTCGCCCGAAGTGAAGAGTTTGTGCAAAACTCGGGCATCTTTGTTTTCTTGGCTGTCGGCCGGTACGATCTCGTAAGTCGGCGCTACGGAAACGAGCGATTTAAGCTGCGGCACCCCGAGATCAAGCATCGGGAAAGGCAGATAGTAGTTCGCTCGGCTTGCGATAATCGCGTCTTCTTTGATTTCGTAATCTTTAATAGAAAAACGACGAAACTCCGGATCGCCCCCATCGAAGATTCCGTGAGTAAAATCTTTCTTCGAGCTGATCTGCTCGGCGAGCGTGGGACCTTCCGGGAGTTTTCCCTTCGCGATCGAGGTCACTTCGTTCACTAAAAGGCCGTCGGTTCCCGCAGGGTTACGCTTGGTCTTCTTCGCTGGCAGTTTTTTCTGCACGACGATCGTGTCTTCATCATCTTCTTCATCTTCGTCGTCTTCATCAGACGCGGGCTCTCGCTCTTGCTTGCTATCACTAGCGACTTTTGCCGGAAGTTTAAGCACAGGCTTCGCAGGTTTCGCCGGCTCCACCGGCGCTTCTTTTGGTCCTTCTTTCGGAAAGAAGTCGACGACGAGACGTGATGGTTGGTCCGAGATGTAATCAAAAAAATCCGAGTTCGTCGCAAGCTCGAACGTCACTTCGGCTGATCCGTCGACGCCCTTTTCGTTGATCTGTACAGATTTGATCAAAGAATCATTTAAGCTCTTGAGCTTTGTTACCGCTTCGGGCTTAAGGTTTGCCAAGCGCAGGACGGCGCGGTTTGCGCCAGGAGTTCCGGTCTCTTTGCCAGCTCGCTTGAAGTCATACTTCCAATCGGTGACACCCTTGAACTCAATGTGAGTTGCGTCACCGATCCGCGAGACTTCGACGCCAATAATAGCTTCGGCGCGAGCTTCACCGCTCCCGACCAAAAGTAAGGTCGCCGCTAGCAAAGCTGCCGAAGCAGACGCGAAAGATGTCTTGATTCTCGCGCGATGGATCACTGGACTCGACTCCCTCGTTCAAAGACCTGAGGCCTCATCTAAGATGGGAGAGCATATCCGGTGCCAAGCGCCTCTTGATCTTTTCATCTTACCACAAGGCAACGGATGCGTTCCCAGGGCCCGGCGACGGGGGCTTCACCTTCAACCAAGACGTTCGAGGCGTGACAAAGAAATGACGGAAGAGAAGTTTTTGACACGAAAAGAGACGTCGTTCTTTTTGGAAATCCTCCTCGACCCGACGAAAGATTAAACCTAAAATTCATTCGCCACGGGAGTTGCGTTTTGAGACAAAGCTTCCGATAGGGCGATAGTCAGCTCTGATCCCGCAGATTAGAGAAAGACTTCAGAGAGACACTCGAGAGACCAGAGGCGCAACTTGGACAGCAACGAATCAGCGCAAAAGCTTCTACCTTCCGCGGTCGTCAAGATGATCGCATCCCTAGTCACCGTGACTTTAGTTACGGCTGCCTGCGTTTCGGTCAACATCGGACCCAAAGGTGCCGAGCGCTCGCAAGGAGTTGAGTTCAACGCTCCCGGCTCTCCTTACGAATCGCTCAAGGAAACACCCGCCGACGGTGCTTGGCAAAACCGCGCCAACGGCAATTCAATCAGCTACTTCTCGACATGCAATGATCCTGCGGATCCTTCGCTTGAAACAGTCGCCCGCGAACTCTTTGCTGGTTTGGCCGAAATGAAAGAAGTCGCCACTCATCGCGGAACGTTCAATGGGCGCGAGTCGCTGGAGATGGAAGTCGAAGGCCGAGTCGAAGGGGTTCTCACCCGCATTCGTTCTCTCATGTTCAAGAAAAATGGTTGCCTCTACACTTTGAGCCATATCGGCATCCCGAAGTCGTTCGAGCAAGACCGAAGTCGCTTCAATGAATTCATGAGGAGCTTCCAGGCACCATGATTCAGAATCTTGGCTCTACTTTTCAAAGCCGTCTCGCTTCGGCCGCCAGCATTCTCGGCGGAATGGGCCTGCTTACTAGCCAAGTCTTTCGCGAACTCGGACGTCGCCCGCTCAACATCTATCTCGTCGTCGAACAAATTTACCTCGTCGGAATCAAATCGCTCGGACTCGTCCTGATCACGGCCCTTTCAACCGGGATGGTCATGGCCCTCCAATTCGGTCTTGGTCTTGAGAAGTTCGGCGGAAAACTCTACGTCCCGAAAATTGTAGCTCTCTCGATTGTCCGCGAGATGGGTCCCGTTTTTTGTAGCTTGATGCTCGCGGCCCGAGTCGGAGCTGGCATCGCCTCCGAAATCGGATCGATGACCGTCACGCAGCAGATCGACGCGATCCGTGCCCTCGGCACCTCACCGATCAAACGCATCGTGATTCCGAGAATCATCGCGTGCTTGATCGCGCTTCCTCTCCTCTGCGTTCTCGGGAACGTCTTCGGAATTCTGGGAAGTCTCGCCGTCGAAGTTTGGGAACTCGGCCTTGATCCGATGTTTGCTCTTCAAAAAATGTTTACAACCGTCGTGATCATGGATTTGCTCACCGGTCTCGGCAAAACGGTTTTCTTCTCGCTCTTCATCAGCATCACGGCTTGTTATTTTGGCCTCAATGTACGTGGAGGCACGCAAGGCGTTGGCTCCGCAACAACTCGCGCCGTTGTGACCGCATCGGTCTTGATCCTGATTGGCGACTTCTTCCTGACAAAACTCTTCTTCATTCTCTTTGAGGCGGCGTGATGGCGAATGCATCAAACGCCGACAAAGGAATCGGAGACGTCAAGGTCGAGTTTCGCGGCTTCAAGAAACGCTTTGGTTCAAAACTCGTTCATAAAGACGTTTCTTTCAAAGTCCGCAAAGGTGAATGCCTCGGACTTCTCGGTGGATCAGGTGCCGGTAAGTCGGTCATCCTTCGTTCGATGATCGGACTAGAGAAGCCCGATGAAGGCCAAGTTCTCATCGATGGCGTCGATATCGTGCCGATGAAAGAACAAGAGCTCATCGATGTCCGCAAAAAAGTCGCTTACGTTTTTCAAAACGGTGCGCTCTTTGATTCGATGTCGGTCTACGAGAACTTGGCGTATCCGCTCCGCGCGCATACAAAATTGACGGAAGACGAAATCCGCCGTCGAATTAAAGAGCAACTCGAAGAGTTCGGCCTAGAGGGAAACGAAAACGTCATGCCGGCCAACCTCTCGGGCGGGATGCAAAAGCGCGTAGGCCTCGCTCGCTCCATTATCCTTCAACCTTCTGTTGTTCTTTATGATGAACCGACAGCCGGTCTTGATCCTTACAACACAATTCGTATCCAAGAGATGATCTTGAGATTGAAAACCAAAGGTGTGACTTCGGTTTTCGTTACCCACGATATGCCGAGCGTCTTCGCCGTTTGTGATCGCATCGCCCTTCTACTCGAAGGCCGCATACAATCCATCGGAACACGCGCGGAGCTTGAGACATCGACCGATTCACACTTGAACCGCTTTGTTCGCGGCGAGGAAATATAAATGGAACCACACTCAAGCAAACTTCAGCTGAAAGTCGGAATCTTCATCGCGGCTGGGCTTGTTGCTTTCATGTTCTCGATCCTTCTTCTCGGTGGTGACAAGATTCTTTTCACACGCTACATCGACGTGCGCGCTCGTTTCACCGACGTTCAAGGCCTCTTCCCTGGAAGCGTTGTGACTCTGGCAGGTATGCCTGTTGGGAACGTGAAAGAAATCCGCTTCGTGCCTGGCGAAAATGTTCTTGAGACGGTACTCAAAATCAATCGCGAATTCCAACCGCGTCTTACGGCGGGTACCAAAGCCGAAGTCCGCACTCAAGGTGCGTTAGGCGACAAGTTCATCTACCTTCTTCCAGGTCCAATGGGCGGAAAAGCCCTTGCTGAAAACGATCTCGTCGACGCCGTTGAAACTGATTACATGAAGCTTCTTACCGACAAAGAGAACGGCGCCGCGCGGATCATCGAAGTGATCAAAGAAGTTCACGTTCTCGTCGCTAGCCTGAACGCCGGTGGAAAAACGGCGGAGATGATGCGCAACATGGCCGAAGCCAGTGGCAAACTCAATTCGACGCTTGCCCATCTCGATGGACTGTTGGGTGAGATGAAGGGCAACATTCCCGAGAACAAGAAACTGAAGACAGCGCTCATCAGTCTCTCAAACGTTCTTGAAAAAATTGATCAAGGCAAAGGAACTCTCGGTCAGCTCATCAATGACCCGAGCGTCCATCAGAACTTAAAATCGTTTCTGGGCGGATCCCCTCGCAATCGGTACATGAAAGACATGATCCGCGAGACGATCCAGAAAAGTGAAGCGAGCCCATGAGCCAACTGTCAGATCGTCGGCGTAACACTCAACTCAAGACGACGCGGCTGTTTTCATTACAGCTTGCGGCGCACGATCAGAAGTTCGGTCCAAAATACCGAGCTCCCCGATCTTATCGTTGGTTGAAGTGGCTGGCGTTCTATTTTCCCGCACTTATTCTTGCGGGATCACCTTCGTTTAAGCTTGGCCGTGCCGCTTTAAAGACGCCTCCGTTTGAAGTTCCAAAATCACTTCAGCTCGGCGAAGTTTTTACGCTACCGGCGGCACCAACTAGTGAAGAAGATCAACTTGTTCCGCAAGTAGCCGGTCGCCCTTTAGTTCGCATTGACGGTCAGACTCCTCTCTACTTCGGAGCCGCGACGAATCCGGCTGGCTTTGACGTGAGCTTCTTCTACCGCGCAAGCGATGCGAGCGTGCGCGTGAAGCTTGCCTCCCTTGTGCCCAAGTTTGAGCATCCTACTTTCCCGCTCTTTGTGAAACACGTCGAAGTTTCAAAGGTCGAAGCGACGGAAGCTGATCCCGTTAAGCCGACGAACGGGGCACGCCCGAATTTCAGTGAGAAAGAAAACAGAGCCCTGGGCCGCACCGACGGAAACGTTAAGCTCCGATGCTGGAAAACACCGGCCGTTGTTCCTCTGGGGGTTGATCCGCTTCGCGCGCGCAGTAAACCTCGCTTAGCGACCCTCAATGCCGCTGGCTCGGGAGAAGTCGCGCACGTCTCGCCGAACGGAGCATCAGAATCCGTCGTTCTTCTCTATCATGGCGGTGGTGTTTACACGCGCTACTGGGGCTTGAAAGAAACAAGATTACGGTTGGGCGAGAAAGTCTCGGCAGGGCAAAATCTCGGGTACGTTGCGCTTGCGATGAACAAACCGGCGAATGCGCCTCCACCTGCTGCTCAGTGGAGCGCCCACTTCGGAACCAGCGAACTCAATACGCCGAGCCTGTTGGGTCTGTCGTCGCGGCTCTGCGACTCAAAGTAAATCGCACCTGCTTGACCCACTCACGGCCTAAGTGGTTGTTCACTTTTTCACGGATCGGCTCCTGAAAAAACCACAGCTGCTGCATCCAAGCTGAGTGGCGAACCCAAATATAGAGCGTTCCGCGGTCAAAGGCTGCTGGGCATGTCTGATCGCCGATCGTGGAACCGACGACTTCCACCCACTGCTGCTCTAAACGCCATCGCAAAAAACCGTCTGAAAGCTGAGACTTGCTATTTTGCAGCAGCGCCTGTAACACATCGGCAGCCGTCGTCAATTGCGCGCTAGAACGGGATTTCCCGGCCCCGGAAGAAGAACCGGAGCTGCCGGAATTTCCCGAGCCACCTGACGCTCCACCTGATGTTGAAGAGGAATCCGAGTGATCGACCATTCCTCTGGGATTTAGCATGATGAGCCTCAAGCCTACAAATCATAACCGAATTTATGTCGTCGGAGCTGGACTAGCGGGGAGCGAATGCGCCCTTCAACTAGCCGAAATGGGTCATGATGTCGTCTTGATCGAGATGCGGGGTGGAGTCATGACTCCCGCTCACAAGACCTCTGATTTCGCAGAACTCGTTTGTTCAAACTCCTTTGGCTCATTAGCTTCGACTTCCGCACCCGGTTTATTGAAGTGGGAAGCCGAACAACTCGGTTCTAAAGTTCTCCAAGCCGCTTGGGGTGCGCGTGTTCCGGCGGGCCAGGCGCTCGGCATGGACCGCGAAGTCTTTGCTCGCGAAGTGACCGAGTTCGTACGCAACCATCCGCGTATTCAAGTTGAGTCGCGCGTGATCGAGAGCCTCGATCAAGTTCCTAGACCTTGCGTCGTCGCGACGGGTCCGCTCACGCACGAGAGCCTTGCGCGGTCGATGCAGGAGCATTTTGGCGACGAGTTCCTCTACTTCTTCGATGCAATCGCGCCGATCGTTGCGGCCGAGTCGATCAACATGGATATCGCTTGGCGCGCGGACCGTTGGGACAAAGGCACCAAAGATTACATCAACTGCCCGATGTCGAAGAAAGAGTACTTCTTCTTTATCGAAGAAGCGAAAGCCGCAAAGAAGACCGAGCCGAAAGAGTTTGAGAAGAACACTCCTTACTTCGAAAGCTGCATGCCCATTGAGGCGATGATTGAACGCGGCGATCTGACTCCCCGCTTTGGACCCATGAGCGCCAAAGGCTTGCGTGATCCTCGTACGGGAAATATGCCTTTCGCGGTCGTTCAGCTTCGACAGGACAACAAGGAAGGCACGGCCTACAACATCGTGGGCTTCCAAACAAAAATGGCTTACGCGGATCAAAAGCGCGTCTTCCGTTTGATCCCGGGATTAGAGAACGCTGATTTCCTCAAGCTCGGCAGCATCCACCGGAACCTGTACATCAACACTCCGAAACGCTTGAACGCGGACCTCTCGAGCAAAAAGGATCCATGGCTCTTCTTTGCAGGCCAAATCACGGGAGTTGAAGGCTACTTCGAATCGACTTGCATGGGGCTTCTCGTTGCGCGGTTCCTAGATAAGAAAGTCCGCGGAGAACTCGCGGCTGACGCCTCAAACATCGCCGACTTCGCACCGCCACGCGCGACCGCACTGGGCTCGCTTTTGAGCGCGATTACGGACGAAACAAAAATCGATCACTTCCAACCGACGAACATCAACTTCGGGCACTTGCCCCAGATTTCCGACCGCGTTGGTGGCGAGCCAACCGGCAAGAAGTTCGATAAGCAAGAACGTCGCGCTCAGCAGATTCAAAATGCGAAGGACGCTATGACTTCTTGGCTCCGCGCCCAAGGGCGTGAGGTGAAGTCGGATTCAGAAGTCGATCGCGCAGCTCAGCTTCTCGTCGAAGCCACAAACGCGGCTAAAGCCCCGAAAGAGCAGCCTGAGATCGCGCTAGCTCCCGAAGCAACTGGATCTTTCTAGTCGGCCCGTGTCTCCGATTAAAAAAGGAAGATCACATAGATTATGAGACACTGGTGTCGATGCTCACTCATCGACGCCTTCAACTCATATCGATTCTTTCGGTCTTCTTGTCATTCGCGACCGCAGAAGCGCGTCTCCAACTTTGTTCTCCGCAAACTCAAGATCCGGAAGAAAACTGGCGCCCGCTTGGCGAAGTTCCATCGTCGAAGCTCGCCACACAAGGTGATCTACGCGCGATTCCCCGCGAACTAGTCGAAGAGCGTCGTCTTGTAGCTCTCGAAATGAAAACACTAGACGCTTTGTTCCGCATGGCAAACGAAGCTCGAAAGAGCGGAATCGAACTCAAAGTGGCATCAGGCTATCGATCAAGAGAAGCCCAACAGAAATTGATCGACGAGAAGCTCGCTTCAGGCGTCTGTCCAGAAACCCTCTACCAAACCGTGGCGCCTGCGAAGTACTCCACTCATCCCACGGGTCGCGCGATTGACTTCTCGCCCGCAAACGCGAGCTTTGCGCAAACTCCCGCGTACCGGTGGCTCAAAGAAAACGCGGTAGGCTTTGGCTTCAAGGAGACTTACCCGTCCGCGCGCCTAAACGGAATTGCGTGGGAGCCCTGGCATTACGACTTCACATCCCCGTAGGGGAAAAGTGCATAAAGTCTTTTTGTTTTCCTTGGATCTCGCCGCCCCACTTAAGCCCTTCATCTTTCATGGCCCTGTAAACACTTGAAGACTTCTCGATCGAGCCCGGAGCACCGGGACGATAGTCTCCGCCGCGAATGAGTTTGCAGTGAGGACCAAACTGAATGCAGTGATCGTAAAGACCGTTCTTTTCGGAATTGATGTCGATCGCAACACCAAAAGAATGATTACTAAATTGCGTGCGCTGGCCTGTCGGGCTCAGAGGACCTTTTGTTTTCCCGACTCGGTACCCAACAACGTTGCTTATCGGAAAACCTTCATTCAACGCGCTCTCAATCGCACGACGCACTTTAGATTCGTAGGATTTACAAACTTTGAACGGTGCCAACTGCGGTAGACGCAATTCAACTTGGTCTTCTTCGCAAACCGAACACCCGGGCACGTCCCCGAGTTCTTCTCTTGTGAGCTCCGATTTCGGTTTTGAGACCTTACGGATGTTCACGGCTTTACGCTGAACGGAATCCCAATCCCAGGTTTGGTAGGTACAAGTAGCAGCTTGTACACCCGGAGCCAGAAGCAAAACGAAGACCAACTTACAAAACTTGAATTTCAACCGCATTGGAAACTACCTGACCCTTTTTGAGCTGGAACTTGAATTTACCTTTTTGAAGCGGCCAATGGAACTGCCCGTCTTCAATGGTGAGATCACGTGGCTCATCGTTCACGAGCACTTGGATCTTTTCTTCTCGCCCTAAACCTCGGAGACCAAAACGCAGTTCCTGATGCGAGAGCGGAATCGTTGGATCGATCGCGAAAGTTGTGCGATCCAGCGGCTCAACGATCTGTGGTGCCATGTTCTCATCACGTGAAGCGACGAGAGGAATCGCGGTGCCTCCGCACTTCTCGCGAAGTTGATTTTCCAAAGTGGGAGCTTTTGATGACTTCACCCACTCCGCATATTCAGAAGGATATACGACATACGTAATCGTCTGTCGGCGTCCTCTACAGTTTTCAACTTCAATCGTCTTGTGGAAATCGCATTCGTGTGTAGGCTCGGCGCCTTTTACGTGCCACTCGCGCTGCTTCAGCGAGCAATGAGGTCCTGGCTTCTGTCCCGAAACAGCGCAGACCGTAGAGGCTGTCACACCCTCGGGCTTCTCAATCCATTTCGGATTTCGGTGAGCATGCACGAGATCCATGACTTGATGAAAAAGGGGTCCCGCACCTTGGCTAGCCGAGATTCGATGTTTAAAAGGACTCGAGTTCGAGTTCCCTCGCCAAACGCCGACAGTAACTGCTTCCGTAAATCCGATCGTCCAATGATCTTTGTAGTTTGTGGAAGTCCCCGTTTTGACTCCCACTTCGTATTCGAACTCCAGAGGACCGTGACGCCCGAACTCTTCTTTTCTGGCTTCGGGATCACGCAAGACATCGGCGATGAGAAACGCTGTTTCTTCCGTCATCACGCGCGTTTGTTTCCCGCGATTTTCCGACTTCAGGTAGGTCAGCGGTAGATCGACCCCGAGGCGTGCCAGTGTCGAGTAGGCTCGAGTCAGATCCCAAAGCGAAACTTCACCGTTTCCGAGGGAGAGTCCAACTCCGTAGAAAGCGGCGCTTTGATTGAGGCTCGTAAAGCCGATCTTTTGAAGATGTCCTAAAACTTTGGCTTCACCGAGAACAGACGTCATATAGAGAACCGGCAAATTCTTGGAATTGCCGAGAGCTTCGCGAATCGTTCGGGGTCCTGAAAAGTTTCCGCCGTAGTTGTGAGGCTCGTAGACCGCACGTTGGGTTGAGAAGGTCATCGGAATATCCGGAACAAGGTTAAACAAGTTCCAGTTATTCTCGAGCGCGAGTTCATAGACGAAAGGCTTTAAAGCCGAGCCTGGCGAACGAAGCGCTTGCACTCCGTCGAATGTTCCGCTTACGGGATCAAAGTAGTCCGGGCTTCCTACGTAGGCTAGAACTTCGCCCGTCCGATTCGATACGACGAGGACAGCACCAGAATCACCGGTTGATTTTCGTTTTATAGCTTCAGCCGCTAACAGTTTTTGAATCTCGGTTTGCAGCTCAAGATCGATGGTCGTGCGCACTTCCGCAGCGGACGTTTCGCGCAAGATTCGCTCGGTCAAATGGGGCGCATGAAGTTCTGGCGCTTTCCGAGCAAAAGAAATTGGTTCCGTTTTCGCTTGCTCCAGAACAAGCGGATCTTGACCAACAAGGAGATCATCGAGCAGCCGATCGCGTCGGCTCTTCAGTTGATCTAAACGACGTGTGAGCAGTGAGGGATTCCGCGGCAAAATCGCCAACGCCGCGGCCTCTGCCGGCGAGAGCTGCTCGCAAGCCTTATCGTAAAAGTAGGCGCAAGCTTCACCGACTCCCGCGATCTTATGACCAAAAGGAACTTGGTTGAGATAACTTTCGAGAATCTCCGCTTTCGAAAATGTCTGCTCAATCCAATACGCTTGAAGCATTTGGGCAGGCTTATGCCAAGGGCCACTCAGCTCCGGCCAGCGTGTTCGCACAAGCTGCATGGTGATCGTGCTTCCACCCGAAACGGCGCGCATCCCTGTTAGCGATTGCCAGGCCCCACGCCCAAGCGCGCGAACATCAACGCCCGAATGCTCAAAAAATCTTCGATCTTCGCTAAGTACAAACGCGTGTCGCAAAACATCCGGGATCGCTTCAACTGCAAGAGGAGTCTGCCGCTCACCCTTATGATCCAGGCTGTGCCGAAGTTCGCGACCGTAGCGATCAAGAATACGTCGGCTAGCCACTTGCTCAGCGGCCGAGAGCTCGCGCCCCACACGCAGCCAATCAGCCGCTACAAAGACCGCGGCGGCGGCGGCTGAAGTCGCGATGATCCAGCTGGGCCGAATCTTACTCCGTAATGATGAAACGCGCGGGCGCGGATTTTCCATAAACCTCTGGCTCGTACATCTGTTCGATCAAAGCGGGATTCGCGTTGAATTCGCCGGTCGCAATCGCTTGCGCCACGTAAGACATCTCGTAGTCTCCTGCCGACATGAAGTTCGCAAAGTACTGGACCGAGTGCAGCTTCATTTCGCGGTGATAGAATCCACCGCTTGAATAGTAGCCGTACCAATCATCGTCTTCGCTCCACGAAGTTTCACCAGCGGAGTTGTTCGATTCGCCTGCTGCCGCATCTGTTTTCGACGACCCACCGAGCGCCGTGTTCACCGGCTCAAGCCCTGCCGGCAAACGATCATCCAGAACAACCTGGTTGCGCACCGCCGGGATCTTCACTTTCAACAGGACTTTCACCGTTTCTCCGCGCTTCAAGCGAACAACGTTGTCTTGTTTGAGCCATTTCCCCCCAGGCCCTTTTGTGAAGTAAGTCCGCGCGACTTGCATGCCTGAGTTCACGCCATCTGTGCGGGGGGTTTGGTAAGCAATGCGCAGTCGAGCCGTGTAGTAAACACGACCAGGTCCATTTTTCTCGATCGTCACGCTCGAGCGTTTACCGACAACTTCGGGAGCGAGTCCCACTCTTTCAGCCTGCGGCTTTTCTTTGAAGCTACGGAAAGTCACGGGCTTCAGCGCCTTATCAAACGCTCGGCTTGAGAGCGTGTAATTGGGCGTCTCTTTTTCGTAATGAGCCGCGTACTGCGCCAGAGCGTTTTGGCAGTAGAGGTTCTCTTGAGTGTTGTTCCAACGGTTCGACTTACGACCCGCGATGATCCAACGGACCAATGGTTCAACAAATTTCCCGTTAGGATCTTCCGTCATCATGGCACTCAACAAATTACAGTTGGTGCGCGTGGTGCTGTGAAGAATCCACACGAGTCCGTCGTCAGCCTGCTCTTTGAATTGGATCGAGCCTGAAGTGAGATCAGCGGCGCTGTAGATTTCGTTCTTGATTTGGCCCAAGAGAGATTTCGTCGCCGGAAATTTTGCAGCCGCTTGCCACAAGAAACTCTTTCCGAAGAGGCTTAGCTTTGCTCTTTCCTGGTAAAGCTTGTTGATGATGGGAACGACGTTATCTCCTTCTTGCGCCAAGACGTGCGCCGCCATCGCGAGGACCGTGGCACTTGCACGAGACCTGTCGTCCATTTTTTCTTTACCTTGAGTTAAACGTCGAACGTAATCAAATAGCAGTTTTCTTTGAGCTGCCGGAGGTTTGACCCCTGCAGCTTCTGTCCATTGAATCCCGAGTGCCGTATAAACCGTGAGATAATGATCTACCGTGCGGGAATCAGCCTTCCAGTAAGCCATGCCGCCGTTTGCGTACTGAAACTTCGACATCTCACCTAACAGCTCTTTCGCCCATGCGCCCGGCTCACGGCTGAGTTCATCGATTGAGAGATATTGCTTGAGTCGCATGTACTGACTGAGCGAAATCGCGCGCGTGAGCGTTTGCTCCCAGCAAGTATAGGGATATCTAAAGAGATAGCGGAACGAATCGTCCAAGTGTGAAATCAACGTCGGACTTACCAAAACGTCGAGCGTACTTAGTTCAGCACGAACACCCTTTGGAATCTCGATCGCCTCGGTAACTTTTGCGTTCGTGGTTGATCCGTAGTTGGCAAAAGTCTCGTACGAAGCAAACGGATAAATCGGAATGTTCTCGCGAACCGCATCGCTTGCCTTCGCAGCGGCTGCGTTAGCGGAAACTTCGATCATCGCGTTGGTTTTTCCGAAAGGTACCGAAAGCGGCCATTCGAGATAACCCTTACCATCGTTTGCGACGTTGAGCTTCTTTTCCGCCGGCGACGCCAGCGTTACCCCATCGACTTTGATGCGACCGTCGAATTCTGAATTGGCTCCCGTGCGATTAAAGACCGTGAAGCGAGAGTTAAACTTATCGCCTTCAGTGAGGAAGCTCGGGAGAGCCGGCTCGATCATCACCTTCTTAGCCGCGCGGAAGGTTTGCGTGCCGAAACCAAATCGGTGCTTTTTATCGACAGCGACGACGAGTACTCTCCACGTCGTCAAGTTATCGGGAAGGCTGAATTTGACGCTTGCCTTGCCACTCGCATCGGTTCTTACCGTGGGATTCCAGTAAGCGAGCGGGAGAATGTTCTTCCTCACGGGCGAGCTTGAATCACCGTCACCACCCGCCGGCGCACCCTTTTTACCAAAGTGACGACGGCCGATAATGAAGCTCAACATCTGCGACGTCTCAACATCGAGTCCGGGGACCGACTGAAACTTATTGTGAAGCTGGTAACGACCTTCGTAATCGCCGGCAAGTTGCAGAATTTTTTCATCAACTACGGCAACGGAGAGTTCCGCGACTTCTCGGCCTGAGGGCGCATCGACCGCGAGAGTCACCTGAGTTTGCTCGCCCGGCTCGTAGGCTTGGCGATCGGATTTCGTCTCCACTTTCAAAACCGTATCTGGATCAACGACTTTAATTTGCGTCATTCCCATCTTAAAAGACGGCTTACCCAGATCGACGCCGCCTTCGATCTTCTCGGAAACGCGGCCTTTAATCAGCTGAACACTAAAGGTGAATCCGGGCGAGAGATCTGCAGCATCCAGAGGAACCGAAATCAGTTCAGCTCCTTTGGTGAGCTTCCGGCGAAACTGACGAAGAATCCCGAAGCGCTCAAGTGTGATGAGAGCATCGACTTCCTGATAAGGATTCTTAATCAGGAATTTTGCCGTTTCACCTTTCGTGTACTCGCGCTTTTCTGGAATCACATCGATGCGATCGTGATTCTCACGGTACCAACCGACGTAGTCTTTTCCGGTAACGTACTTCTGAATACTCGCTTGGCTCGTACGCCCACGAGGGTCGCGAACGGTTGCGATGAGGTAGTGATCTCCCGCAGCTTCGGGTTTGAGTGCGCAACCCTTCATCGAATCGTTTGTTTTGAACGCGCATCGTGCAATCTCGCGGTCTTTCGATCGCGTCGAGTAGTAAAAGTAGCTTCCAGCACCTGCGTTCCGCACTGTTTTGTAAGTGCGGTGAACGAGCTTAAGTTCCACGTCAACGCCGTTGATCGGCTTCTCTGTCGGATCGAGCACAACCACATCGGGTGTGATCGTCTTTTGAGCCTCATACACCCATTCAGGCGTTTTAAGACCCACGAGATAGCGGGAGTAAAAAACTTCCGCCGCGCTGTAACCGCCAATGCTTTTCCCGCGGTCATCTTTGAAAGCAACTCCGTACTCAATCTTCCCGTAAGATTTGATCTCGTTGTTTGGCAGGAGAATCCCGACACTCGCATCTCCATTTTTGTCGGTCGTGATATTTCCGGAGCCAACTGTCTTCGTTTCAACCGTGCGTGGTTTTTCGAAGCCGACGATGTTCACGTCACTCGTGTTTTCAAAGGTGAAGCTTTGCCATTTCGGTGTCTTCGGACGATAATACGCGCCCGTGTACAAGACATTATACTCACCTTTTGCATTCGGCACTCCGCCACCAAAGTGATATCGAGTCTTCGTCTCGAAGTTTGCCGACTCCCCTACTTCGAAGATGGGTTTACGTGATTCTGCCGTTACTTTGAAAACAGGAAGCGTGAAAACTTGGACATCAAATTGACCCGCCTGCGTGCTGTATTTGTCGGCTTCAGCGCGAATCGAGTATGCACCCAGCGAAGTCCCGCCATCGAGATCGAAGCTAAAATCGGCCGTGCCGAACTCCGAAAGTTTTAAGGTCTTTTTGAAAATAGATTTTTCGAGAGCATCAAAGACCTCGACCCGAACTTCTTTCGCCGGCTTGAGACCGTAAGTCCGAGCTTCCCAATGACGGGCGAAAAGTTTCACGTTTACCTTTTGGCCAGGTTTGTAGAGAGGTCGATCCGTTATCGCGTGGATGATGTGATTTGTAGACGCCGTCAGTAAGTTCGATGGGACACCAAACTCATAGGCCTCAAGACCGCGGCGACCTGCTTCGAAAGGAAGTACGGAGAAATCATCCGTCGTCTCCGCAATGAAGTAAAGTTTGTCGCTCCTATAACCGTAGCCGAATTGTTGGCGCTCCGGATCCCAGCTCACTGCGCCCGGCATCGCGAAGAACCCATTGTCGTCCGTCTTACCTTCGGCAATTTTGCGAAAGTTTGACGCCAGGGTGACCTTAACGTTCTTCATCGGCGCACCCGTTTTTATCGAGTGAACCCAGATACCGGAATCGAAAAATCCGGTTTTTGCTAAGATCCCGAGGTCAGTGACGACCGTAAAGATGTTCGAACAGACAGCATGTGCATCGAACGGACTACCGGATAGCTCACGCGCTGAGAGCATCTTCCCGACAAACATTCCGTACTTGAAATCAGGTGCGACTTTCGAGAGGTCGATAGGCGAAAGGAAAGCTTGATTGAGAGCAGCGTTTGTCGGAATAACCGCGCTCTTCATCTTATCGTTGTAGATGAATTCGGGCTCGATCACGCCTTTTCGATTCGGGCAACCAATATAGGTCGACCACATCTTTACGTCGTCGGCCGATCGACTGTGGAAGTAACGAAGATCAACATCCTTGGCATTCACTCCCGAAACCGCGAGTTGCAAAGGCCCACCCTTTTCAAGAACTCCGTAACCATCAGGAAGCTGAAGGATTGGCGAGAAGTCCGAAGTTTTAACCACGACTTCGTTTGGCCCCTGCAGAGTTCGCCCAAAACGATCTCTCACGCCATCAAGCGTGATTTTATGTTGAGAAGCCCCTTTCATCGGGCTGCGAAGGTAGACCGAATGAAATTCCTGATCGCCGTATTGTTTGTAATGTTCGGGTGAACCTTCTCCACCCGACGACCAACCAAACTCAGGAGCCGTTTTGATTCGACCCGCGAGATTGGCTCCCGTCGAGGGGGCGGTAAACTCAATGCTGACGCCTGAATCCGGATCGCACGATTCGATGGAATATTGTTTTGGATTCACCGCTTTTCCGTAAATTTCCCGATAGCAGCGAACCTCTTTGACCCTAAATTCTGGAAACGAAGTAAAGCTATAAGTGAACTCCTTCGATGTCAGAGGTCCCGAGGTTGCCCGTGCCGCGGCTGCGACAGTGATGCTACAGTTTTTACCTATTCCAACGGGCTTTTCGTACTCGAACCGGTACGTGCGGGTCACATCGACTTCGAGTTCTGTTGCTTCTTTCGGATCCGCTTTTTCGATCCGGAGTTTCCCACACTCACTGTTCGCTTGACCACGAAGCGATGCGAGATCCATCGCTTGGTTGAAGGTGAGATGAATCCGCGGAACATCTGGACCTCTGAATTCGATGTTTTGCCGCTCCACGGTCCAGGATAGGGTCGAGAACGTTTCCGTCTTTGCACTTTTGAGAACGCTGCCATCCAACGCTTTGATTCCCGCTGGAATCGTAATCTTGTAACGGTTCGACAGCGGCAATGCTTTGTCGAGTTGGCAAGCAATCGTGCTCGCGTTGAGCCAACGCCATTGGCAATTCACCGCAGGCGAAACTTGGATGTTCATTCCAGCCGCGAGCTTTTCGTAATCACCTAACGGGACCATGGTCTTGTTGAAGGTAACCGTAATCTGCTGAACGTCGATGACGTTTTCCGTATTCGGTCGCGCAAGGAGAACTTGCAACTCTCCGTCGGTGGCCTGCGCACGACTCACTTCGTGAGGAACAAGTCCTGAGCCAACAACGATGACGGCTGCGGTGAGTGTCGGAAGTGATTTTCGCTGAATTCTCATGGTGGAGCTCTCCTAGTGCAATCGCGCTGTCCTGCCGTTAGCAGCTAGTTAGGACATGTTTAGCTGCGATATCTCATGGTCACCAAGTTCATCGACGGAGACAAGCGACATCACGCGTAGTCCGGTTCAGGATCACTCTGATCCTCAAAGGGTTGCTTAGGCGAGGAGGCCTGAGGCAAATTGAGTTCATTCGCTTTTCGATAAAGGAGAATGAGATGAACCGCGCCCTCCTCGCCGCGTTCGCTTTTGCCAGCACACTCCCCCACCTAGCTTGCTCGCCACATCCCTCGGCGGCTCGCTCAGCTCCGCTGACTCAGCAACAAAAAGTAGAAATGGTCTCCGTTTTCGAAGGCTTTAAACTCTTGCAACGTGCGATCGATCCTCGAGCCGGATCCAGCGACGCGATTCCGGCGGATTCACGCGCCTACTTCGAGCAAGTTCAGAATCACTGCACCTTCCCGACCGCACTAGACCCGATCTCGGAGGAAGTTTTGCAACTCGAAGCCGATGGCGCACAATGCCCGATTCAATTGGGTTATGTATTTGCGTCCGTTATTAGTCCTCAAGACGAGAACCGTCAGTTCAGCTGGACCTATGAACTCAAAGATCATTCGCTCTCAAATTCCCGCACATTGGATTTTGTAGATTTGCGCGGCAAGCAAAACGTAATCACAAGTGCATCTACGGAATCGCCAGTCGACGCAAATTATGAAGTCACGAGCACGGCCGAAGGAACTTTGAGATCAGTGGCTCATGGCGAAGGAACGATCGAGATTCGCAGTTTCGTCCGAACAACTTTGAAGTTTGGACCTTCTTACAAGCAGAGCGAGATTCGACTGCGCTTCAATCGTTTTACAGCTGATATCAATTGGACGGAGCAACTGTCCAACGGAACTATGGTAAGTCGCGTTCTCGTCAACGGAGAGAAATTGCCCGATACACTGGAATTAGAGTTAAGACGGTCTCTGCCGCAATATCTGCTGGCAGGAAAAAGCGTTCCCGATCGTCGCGGAACCGCTTTTCCTCCCCACTGATCGCTTACCAGCTCGAGACACCTGGCATGTGCGCAAGCACACTGAATGCATCACTCTGCGTTTCGGATGTTTTGAGAGTCTTCGGATTGCGCTCGCGCCGAAGCGTTTGGTTGAGCTGCACGAGAGCCCGGTTGGCCTTGATCAATCCTCGCCACGCTGTCCGCAGCGATTCTGCCGATCTTTCAAGCTGATCGTTTCTACGTTTGAGTGCATTCATCTCTTCGCGGAGACGATCATTCTCCGTCCGCGCAAGCACCAATTCGTCGATCACTTGCTGACATTTTTCTTCGAAATTCGGCTCGAACGTTTTGCAGGAATCCTTCTTGGATCCGGCGCGATGATGCATCGACATGGTGGCCCTCTTTCCGTGAGGTGGTTCTAACGAGTAAGAAAAAGCCTAAAATTTTTAACCAATGAGAGGCAATGCAGCTCAAATGTTATGTAGAACTCTACACACTGTTCATTTCACTCACGATGTACGCTTATTACTAGAGCATTACTACCAGGCAAACTACCACACTTTACCAAGGCGCCAGGTGACCTCAATGGATCTTCCATCCGCACAACTTCTTCCGAAAGATCCTCCGCGCATGACCAGGTCACGCATCCAGCTCATCCGCGCCCAAATCCTGCGCGTGAGCGAAGGGGCGCTCGCTAGGTTCTTGGGTGTGAGTGAAATCACCGTTAGGGGCTGGGAGATCGGACTCAGTGAGCCGAGCGGCCCTGCATCGCGACTCCTCGAGATCGCCGAATGTGCGCCTCAGGAGTTTATGAAGCTTGTGCTGAATTGTTCGGAGCAGAGTGCGGTTCGCTGATTCAGAATTTACCGCACTCTTGGCCGACTAATTATTCAACTGTCACCGACTTCGCGAGATTTCGCGGTTGATCTACGTCGTGTCCCATCGCGTCCGCTACGTGATACGCCAAGAGCTGGAGCGGGATTGCTTCCAAAATTGGATTGATCGTCCACGAAGCCTTGGGAAGCGAAAGGTAAAAGTCACTAATTCCCTTCAGCGCAGGATCATCTCCTGTTCCGATTGAAATGATCTTTCCGCCACGCGCCCGTGCCTCTTCAAGGTTGCTCACGGTCTTTTCGTAATGGTTATCGTGCGGCGCCACCATCACGATCAACATGCGTTCGTCAATCAGCGCGAGAGGCCCGTGTTTCATTTCGCCGGCAGCGTAACCTTCCGCGTGCATGTAGGCGAGCTCTTTCAGTTTCAACGCGCCTTCAAGTGCGAGCGGGAAGTTGATTCCACGACCCATATAGAGAAGACCGCGGAATGCCTTTAATCGACCCGAAGCTTCGGCGAAGAAGCGATCGTACGCAAGTACGGCTTCCATCTGCGCGGGAGCCGCGAGCAAAGCATCGACGAATTCTTTCTCTTGCTGCTCCGAAATCGCTTGGCGAAGACGTCCCAAGTAGATTGAGAAGACATTCAAGATTCCGAGTGTCGATACGAATGCCTTCGTGCTCGCGACACCGATTTCGGCGCCCGAGTTCATATAAAGATGGCCGTGAGATTCACGATCAATCGTTGAGTGACGCACGTTACAGATGCTCATCGTCGTTGCGCCCGCTTGTTTCGCGAGACGAAGGGCCGCGAGTGTATCGGCGGTTTCACCCGACTGCGAGATGACTAACACGAGTGAGCGAGGCGGAATCACGGGCTCGCGGTAACGGAATTCGGAAGCGATATCGCACTCGACCGGAATTTTAGCAATTCGCTCGAGCAAGTATTTACCCGCCATGCCGGCGTAATTTGATGTCCCGCAGGCGACGATAAAGATCCGCTCAATGCCTTTGAGTTTTTCGGCCGTTGCGAGCGCGTCTTTTTCGCTATCCACTTTTGCGAGCTCATCGAGTGAGTTTACGCTGAACCCAACATTTTTGAGCTGGACCGTTTTTGAGTCGAGTCGGATGTGCGGCGCAATCGCGTTGGCGACCGCACGTGGTTGCTCATGGATCTCTTTGAGCATGAAGTGCTTAAAACCAGCCTTTTCGACTTGCTCGGCGCTCCACTCAATTTGGTGAATCTCTTTTTTGCGCGGCTCACCGGTTGCCGAGAAGATCTCGATTTTGTTGCCCTGAACTTTGGCGACTTCGAAATCTTCGAGGTACATCACTTTTTTCGTATGACTGATGATCGCTTGGACATCGCTCGCAATAACGGCTTCTTTTTCACCGACGCCGATGATGAGAGGCGGCCCGTTTTTAAATGCCACCATCGTATCGGGCTGGTCTTCCCAAACAACGAGGATCGAATACGCGCCCGTAAGCTCCGGAAGCACTTGCTGTACAGCCTTGAAGAGATCTTTCGTGTCTTTCACTTTGCGCGCGATCAAATGCGCGACGAGTTCCGAGTCCGTGTCGGAAGAGAACTCAACCCCATCCTTGCGAAGGCGCTCTTTGATTTGCGCGTAGTTTTCGATGATGCCATTGTGAACAAGGCTGACACCATTGACCTTGTGCGGATGAGCGTTTCGTTCGTTCGGAACTCCGTGAGTTGCCCACCGGGTGTGCCCAATGCCGAGTGCGCCGTTGAACTTTTCGGTCTCGAGCTTCTTCTGAAGCTCACCGAGTTTTCCCGGTGCGCGGACAACCTTGAATTTTCCGTCGTTGAGAATCGCGACACCGGCGCTGTCGTAGCCCCGATACTCGAGTCGCTTGAGACCGCTGACGATCACATCTTTAGGATCTTGGGGGCCGTAGTAGCCGACGATGCCGCACATAGAATTTTCCTTTTTCGAGAAACGTCCAGAAGGAAGCCGAGACCTTACTGGCCTGCATCCTCGTTTTTCTGTGAGTCCGCCGCCTGCTTGGGAACCCAGTTTTCTTTTACCACTTGTTTACCACGCGCAACCGCGAGTGCTTTTGCCGGAACGTCTTTCGTTATCGTCGAGCCTGACCCGATGACAGAGTCGCTTCCGATCTCAACCGGAGCTACGAACTGCGTATCGCTTCCAACAAACACGCGATCACCGATCACGGTACGGTATTTCTTGCGGTCGACCGCGTAGTTGCAAGTGATCGTTCCGCATCCAATATTGACGTCTTCACCGATGGTTGCGTCGCCTAGATAAGTAAGGTGACCCGCTTTCGAGCGTGCGCCAAATCTCGTTTTCTTCATCTCGACGAAGTTACCGACATGCGCCTCAGGGCCAATCTCGGTTTCGGGACGGAGTCGAGCGAATGGACCAATGTGAGCTTTCGCACCGATCGTCGCGTTCTCTAAGTAAGTGTAAGCCTTGAGATGAACGCCATCAGCCAACTGCGCGTGGGCCAAGTAGCAACCTGGCTCGATCATGCAGTAGGCGCCGACTTTCGTGCGCCCTCGAAGATAGACCGACGGATAGAGCACCGTACCTGGACCCACTTCGACTTCCTCTTCTATGTAGGTCGTTTTCGGATCGATCATGAGAACGCCTTCTTCCATCAACGTCTTGCGCTTGCGTGCGAAGAGAAGGCGCGTGGCCTTTGCGAGTTCCACCTGATTGTTAACGCCGAAGCCAACACTAGGTCGCGCGACGATGGCGGTTACCTTTTCGCCCGACTCTTGGCAAATCGAGATGATGTCGGTGAGGTAGTACTCACCTTTTGAATTATGATTCTCAATCTTCGGGAGATAAGACGCCAGCACATCGCTTTTGGCGACATAGATGCCTGTATTGATCTCTCGAATCTTCAGCGTCTCTCCCGATGCATCGGCTGCTTCGACGATAGCGCGAAGGTCGCCGCGATGTCGGACGATGCGACCAAGGCTTCCGGGCTCTTTCACAACACTCGAAACGACTGCGACCGCGCTTTGGGTTTCGTTGAACTCACGCAAGATCTTCTCGATGTCGATCGGCTCAAGAAGAGGATGGTCACCGTTGAGAATAAGCACGTTCCCTTTGAGTGAATCAGGATCAGCGGACTTCACGGCATCCGCCGTCCCCCACTGATTGGTTTGCGTGTAGCAAGTGACACCCATCGGTTCGACGACTTTGCGAACGAGTGCCTCGCCATGCCCGACGACGACGCGGATTTCTGTCGCACCGGCACCTTTGACTGCGTCGATCACTTTTTTAACGATCGGAACTCCCGCAACCGGATGCAGGACTTTAGGCAAGGGCGACTTCATGCGCGTGCCTTTTCCCGCGGCTAGAATGATGACGGAGAGATCCGCCAAATTCTTCGTGTTGTTTTTGGAGGAATTCTCAGTCGAGTTAGATGCGCTAGATGTGGTTTTCATCCGCATCAAAATACCCGCCCCTCGACAAGACGGTCAAGGCTGCATAGAGTGGAGAAAGCTTCCGGGAGACATCGTTTGGCCACTGACTTTTTCACAACACCGAGTTGGAAAAAAACCTCACTCGGGACGTCGATCGCCCTTTTCGCGAGCGCGCCACTTGAGCAGCTCGAAAATCAAAGACCAGTCCTGTTGATGGGTGGAATCCACGGCGATGAGCCCGAAGGCGTGCGCTTGGCGGAAGAAACTCTCGCCTGGCTAAAAACACGACCTCGCTCAAGCGTGGTTCCTTGGATCGTCATTCCTTGTTTAAACATGGACGGCTACGCTAAACGCACTCGCGTCAACGGCCGCGGTGTCGATCTCAATCGTAACTACCCTTCCGTCGATTGGTCACCGAAGGCGGAAAAAGAACGTTACTTTCCAGGAACAGCGCCCGCAAGCGAACCCGAAATCCAGGGTGTCGTCGAATTGATCAAGCGATTTGATCCACGACTTCTCATTCATTGTCATTCCTGGAAGCCGATGATTGTCGGAACTGGCGAGCGCTCAAAACCAGACTCTCTTCGCTTGGGTAAAAGCTCTGGTTACGAAGTCGTCGACGAAATTGGGTATCCAACGCCGGGTTCGCTCAGCCGCTACGGTTGGCACGACCTCAAGATTCCCGTGATTTGCATTGAAGAGCAGGATCAACTCACGGACCTTTCGGGAATCTGGCCGCGTTTCCAAACTGGGATGAAAGAGATTTTCGAAGACTTCGGTTCGCGACGTGATTCTTCCGTCGGAGGTCTTCGGTGAGTTCCGCTCCCGCAAAGCCCTTTGATCATCTGATCTTTGATCTCGACGATACGCTCTTGGATACATCGAACCTCTTGATTCCTCGCGCGTCACGCGAAGCTTGTGCCGCGATGATCTCGTCGGGCTTAAACGCCGACATCGAAGCTTGCGTGCGCGCTTGGGGTGAACACGGAGCCCTTCAATCACGAAGAGATCTTTTCTCCCATCTTGTTGAGCGTTTCGGCGTGAATCGCGAGACCGATGCCGAACGCGTGGCTCAACTCGGTTACCAAGCGTTTTACAACCGAAGGGTCGAATCCGACATCTCTCTCTTTAGCGGGGCTCATGAACTCCTTTCGGTGTTGGGTCGTAATTACGGTCTCCATCTTGTGACGAGCGGCACTCGCTCAACGCAAGAAGAGAAGATTCGTATTTTGAAGATTGAGCCACTCTTTGACAGCATCACGCATGTGGATCCGACTCGCGGCGAACGAAAGCGCGATGCCTTCGCGGCTATTCAGCGCAAAACGGATCGACCAGCAGAGCGTCACTTGAGTATTGGAAATCGTATCGACACCGATGTCTCTGAAGCGAGAGAACTCGGCTGGAAGGCGTGCTGGGTCCGCTACGGCGAATACGTGGCGATGACCCCAACGACCGAAATTGAGCAACCCGACTACATCATCGAAAACATCACGGAGCTTGCGCGCAAATGCCAGCTCTAAGAGCGAGTGTTCTCATCGTCGCGCATCCATCACCGGAAGCTATCGCCTTCGGCGCGGACTTTGCGACAGGAGTCGACGAAGCTCGCGAAGCCTTGAGTGAGTTTCGCTACCCCGTGATCGCTCTTCCAAGCTCCATCGCGGACTCCCGTGAAGCCTTGGAGCTTCTTGAATTCGCAAACGACGCTTCACCGCTTTCGCAACGAGTGATCATTCAGAACGACACGCCGGCCGAAGACCTGCGTAAGCTCATCAATGCGGGGCAGGTGTTCCGCATTCTTCCATCATTTGATGATCCGCGTTTTGATCTGACCATCCAGGAAGCGCTTGAAGAGTACAGATTGCTTCAACAGAACGTGAAGCTTCTTCAGCTCGTGAACGAACAAAATGAGAGACTGAAAAAACTCACAGGCGAGCTCGAGGAGCGTGTTGAAGTTCGCCGCAAGTCGCTTGAAGAAGCGAAAGAAAAACTCCTTGTCACCAATCACCGCGTTGAGGGCTTGCACCGCGCTTTGGTCGCAATCCATCGTGCGGGCTCGATCGCGGAGATGGAACGTCTCATCAACGAGGCCGTGAGCGGCGCTCTTGGTCTCTCTTGGACACGTATTTTATTTCAGAGCCAAGGTCGCCTGGACTCGGCGGCAGGCATCGACTCTCGTCTTGTGTCTTTGCATTCAGCACCTCTCATGCGAGGCAAAGACGTCCTCGGCCAAATTTACTTCGCGCGCGAGGCGGCTCGCCCCTTCACGCGCGATGAGAATTCTTTCCTGGGCCAGATTGCTGACTCCGTCGCACTTGCCATCGATCGTCTAACGAAGCTCGAGCAAAGCGAAACGCTGAAGCATCAATGGGAAGCGACCTTCGACGCGATCCTTGATCCCGTGAGTTTGGTTACGAGTGATTACACGGTCGTGCGAATCAATCGAAGCTTTGCGGAGCGTTCTGGGTCCGAGCCTGAGCGAGTGATCGGAAGGAAATGTTATGAAGCCCACTTTGGCCGAAGTGCTCCTTGCGAGGGCTGCCAGATGGGTGTGCGCGCGGGTGCAAACTTTCGCCTGAAGCCTGCGCGGACAAGTGGTGGCGAGAATGTGATTTACGAAATTTTCTCGCAGGAAATTACGTTTAAGCCTGAGGACCGCTCGCTCTACGTCAACATGTACCACGATCTCTCAGCGCAACTCCGATACGAGAGGCAGATTCTCGAATCGGCGAAGATGGCAGAGCTCGGAACGATTGGCAGCAGCATCGCGCACGAGCTGAACAACCCGCTGGGCGGGATGTTGAGCTTTCTCCAACTCATCAAGATGGAGATGGATGGCTCCGGCGAGAATAAACCTGCTTGGTACGACGATGTCGACGAGATGGAAAAAGGTGCCCGCCGCTGCCGCGATATCGTTCAATCGCTTTTAGGTTTTACGCGGAAGTCTTCACCCGACACGACCGAGATCTTGGACCTTGTCGACGTCCTCGACCAAGCGCTGAAGATCACGGAGCTGCAAACGCGCGCAATGGGCATCAAACTCGTCTATGAGCCCTCAACTGAATCGCTTGAGTTGCGGGGCCAGTTCAATGCTCTTGCGCAAACGCTTCGTAACTTCCTTCAGAATGCGCAGGAAGCCGTTGCCGAACGACTGCGCACTGGCGATCGCGCTCCTGGCGAAATTCGTGTGCGCTTGTACCCTGAAAAATCCACCGCGCACGGAGAAGAAATCGTCGTAGAGATAAAAGATAACGGCGCTGGCATCGATCCTTTGATCGGCGATCAAATTTACGACCCGATGTATACAACGAAGGATCCTAACTTCAACCCAGGTCTTGGATTAACGGTCGCTAAACAAATCATCGCCGACCACGGCGGACGTCTTGAAATCGCCTCTACTAAAGGCGTTGGGACTACGGCAAAAATTTCCCTGCCGAGTGAAAGATCCCTAGGTTCCACGTCCAGTTTTTGATTTCCGGGACAAGATTTTGACGGCCAAATTTGACAGTGTCAGCGGCCATTCCCTAGCATGAAAGTATGTCGCACGCGCTCACTGAAGTCGCGCGGCTTTGAAAACTGAAGTCAAAGAAGTTGACTCACAGATTTCCAGGAAGGGAATTGAATGCAGGCGCAGCGGGTCCTCATCGTCGACGACGAATCTAGTTTGAGAACGGCTTTGTTCCGCGTCCTCGATCGCCAGGGTTTCCAAGTCATCACTGCCAATTCCGTAAAAGAAGCTGAGTACCTCGCTGGCTGCATGGGAGCAAACGGACAAGCTCCCGCTGCCGATCAGCCATTAGATCTCGCACTCGTCGATCTTCGCCTGCCCGACGGCGACGGGATCGAGTTGATGCAACGTTTGCGCGCGACTCACCCTTCGATTCAAGTCATCATTTTGACGGGCCACGGATCCATCGAACTCGCGGTGCGCGCAACTCAGCACGGCGCTTTCCACTTCGTGACGAAGCCTTTCAATATGGAAGAGCTTTTGAGCATCGTGAATCGTGCTCTTTCGCATAAGTCCTTGCAGCAGGAGAACCACCAGCTCCGCTCGGCTCTCTCTCGCAAATATCGCTTCGACAACATCATCGGTCAGAGCGACGAGATCCGTCGTGTGCTTGGGATGGTCGAGCGAGTTGCTGACTCGGATTCGACTGTTCTCGTGACGGGCGAAAGCGGAACCGGCAAAGAGCTGATCGCGAAAGCTATCCACTATAACTCGCCTCGCTCCTCGAAACCGTTTGTTCCGATTAATTGCGGAGCGATTCCGGGCGAGCTCCTCGAGAGCGAACTCTTTGGCCACGTGAAAGGTGCTTTCACGGGCGCGATTTCAAACCGCACGGGTCGTTTCGAACTCGCGAGCGGCGGCACTTTGTTCCTCGATGAAATTGGTGAGCTGAGCCTGAACCTGCAAGTGAAGCTCTTGCGCGTTCTTCAAGAGCGCCGATTCGAGCCGGTCGGTTCCGCCAAGACTCACGAAGCTGACGTTCGCATCGTTGCGGCGACGAATGTTGACCTCGCAAAGGCTGTGCAAAAGGGTCAGTTCCGCGAGGATCTCTATTATCGCTTGAACGTCATCCCGATCGAGATTCCGAGCTTAAAGCAGCGTCGCAATGATATTCCGCTTCTCCTTCACCACTTCGTTCAGCACTTTAATCAGAACAAAGGTCGTTCGCTGTCGGGCTTCTCGCAAGATGCGCTCGAAATGCTCTATCACTATCCATGGCCCGGAAACATTCGCGAGCTTGAGAACTTGGTCGAGCGCCTTGCGATTTTGAAGGGCAATGGGCAAGTCGAGCCCGCGGATCTTCCTGAGCACTACCGCAACTGCCGTCCTGTTCCTTTGACGGTGACGGAGAGCTTGGAAATTCCCGACAACGGAATGGACTTCAACTCGGCGGTTGATGCGTACGAAAATCTTTTGATTCTGCAGGCGCTGGAAAAAACAGGTTGGAACCGCAACCAAGCTGCTGCCCTCTTGAAACTCAACCGCACCACCCTGGTAGAGAAGATCAAGAAAAAGGGTTTACGCCCACCTCCCGAAGCTTCGGCTTGAAGCATAGAGGGCTCCGGAAACGGGGCCTTTTTCTTTTTGCGGCCAGCTGTAGGATTTTGTCGGCTCGCGGACCGTGCGGAACTTGTTCATGTGCGCGCGGCCGAATTCGAGTTCGGCTGCGTGGAGGTTGTGCAGGCGGCAGAGGCATCTTAAGTTGCTGAGTTGGTTTGTGCCGCCTTTCGCCTTCGGTACGATGTGATCCACTTGCAAATTGTGAGTAGAGTTGCAGCGCTGACCGGTGACGGGATCTACGTACTCGCAGGTTTTTGCACGTTGGATGATGTAGCGGCGGAGCTTTTGGGGCAAGGACTTCGCAGCGGTTTCGCAGGGCGCCGTCTCTGCTAGGGCGGGTTCGAGTTGCTTGAGGAGTGCCGTGAAAGCTTCGTCGAGGACTTCGGCGGAGCTCTGGGTGCCGAGCAGTTCTTTGAGGCGTTCGAGTTTTGCCCGAGTGGCCTGCGGGAGGTCTGTTGTCAGACGTGATTCGTCGGCGCTGAGCGAGCGGAGTGTGTCTTTGCCCGTGCTGGTCTCGGGAAATTGGGCTGCGAGAAGTTGTTCGGTTTGAGCGGAAGTTTTTCGCTCGATCTTGGAGACGAGTTCTTGTTTGGCTTCTTTGGTCATGCGTTGGCCGGTGCGCTTCTCTTCTTTTCTCACCGAGGTGGCAACTTGCGTGAGCGTCGTCAGATTCACGTCACCTCGAGTGAACTTCTCTTCTGGCACAAGAGCGAGAAGCCTCGATGCTTGCACCCTACGATGTGCGGCAGACTCGGAGAATTTGTGACGTTTGATGAGCCAGTCGTAGACCGAACCAAAACCAAGAACGACGAAATGTCGTGCTCGCTCGCACGCCTGGATGCCGACTAACACTTTGTGTGTCGCTTCGTTCGAGCGACGAACATCTTGAGCAAACTCCGCATCGAACTTGTGTGCATCCATCTCGCACCTCCGCTGGGCGAGAATGTAACACGGGTTTTTCGCGGAAATTTTTGCGAGCTGTTTGCGCGCTAGCGAAGAGTTTCGAGAAAACTCGCGCGGGATGGTTCGAGCTTGTTGCTCGCTTCCTAATGCTAGTCGTGAGCGCAAGCAAACACCACCCATTCGATGTTTTGCAAAGCGAACTCCGTGTGAAAAAATCGGCCTGCGCACCCTCGCACGCACAAAATCAAAA
>SYLX01000037.1 GCA_005808505.1 Bdellovibrionales bacterium
ACGCTCACAACCGAGCCTGCGCGGAAGCCTGACAGTTGAACCGACGTTCCGACGCGAAGCCCGTCGGCATTTTTGAGCGTCGTTTCGAAACGAACTTTCGTTTCGAACCAGCCTTGCTTGATCGCGACTCCGACGAGGATCATGAACCCGCCGAGAATGGTCGCGAGCACGAAGAGCCCCGCTACGCGTTCGTATTTGTTGAACTTGACCTTCATGCCGCCTGCCTTTCTTCGAAGCGAGGCTTTCCGTCATCAATGAAGAGCGTGTCGCACCCAATCCAATGCGGCCAAACTTCATCGCGACTCGTGAGAAAGACGTGTTTCAACGCGCTCGTTTCACGTCGCTCTTGGATCATGCGAACGAGCTTTCGGGAAGCTTCCATCCCGATGCCGGTGAATGGATCGTCCATTACGAGCATCTCGGGATCGAGCATAAACGCACGCAAAACGCAGATGAGTTTGCGCAAACCACCTGAGACCATCGCGGGTCGTTGATGCTGCTGTCGATCAAATCCAAAGTCGGCAGCGAGTTTATTCGCGCGTTCATCGGCTTCTTCTTGCGTGCAGACTTTGTGGTAGATCAGCGGAAGCGTGAGGTTGTCGTGCAGCGTGCGGTTTGTGAAGAGCCCACCGAGATCAAACGAATAGCCAATCTTTAAGCGAATCGGGAGAAAATCTTCAAAGCTCATCTGCGTCGTATCTAAGCCGTTGAAAAGAAGTTGTCCTGCTTGAGGTTGGATGAGGACAGCTAAGAGCTTGAGGAACGTGCTCTGCCCGCCTCCGCCCGACCCTGTGATGAAGATGTTCGAGTTCGCCGGAACTTCAAAGGTCAATTTATCGAAGACAGGACGATCGCTAACCTCGTACGTGAACGTGGCCTCGTTAAATTGGATCGTCTTGATTTCGGGGAAATTCGAAAGTGTCTTCATCAGAACAACCCCAACTGCATAAGCTGATTGAGGTAGAACAACGTCGTCACCGTCATATTAAAAACCGTGACGTAGATGATCGAATCAACGACCGCTTTTGTCGTCACTTGCGGCACTTCGTGCGAGCTCTGCTTTACGAGCATGCCTTGGTAGCAAGAGACGACGAAGATGATAATGCCGCTAAATCCGTTTTTGAGAATAAAGAGACCGATGTCTTCGCCCGCAAGTGATTGGGCAAGGCTCACGGCATAGAATCTAAATGGCATGTCGTGAATGAGGCGAGTGACGAAGAACCCACCCGCAAGCGCGATCACGTTGAAGTAAAACGCTAAGCAAACAACGCTGATGACTCCGCCGAGTACGCGCGGGAAGACGATGTAAGAAAGCGGATTGATGCCCATTGCCTCGAGCGCTTCGATCTCGCGATTCACGCGCATGTTCCCGATCTCGCTCGCCACCGCCGTTCCTGATCGTGCGATGACGATAAGTGCGGTGATCAAAGGGCCGACTTCGCGCACGATGATCACGATCATCAGGTTTCCGAGCATCGAGGCGCCGCCGAGAATGGAGAGCTGAAGTGAGCTCTGGAGAATGACGATGCCACCAGTTGCGAGCGCTAGCACCGTGATAAGCGGCATAGCTTGCCAACCGGTGAAGTAGATTTGCGAGCTGACAACTCCGAAGACGGTGCGAATGCCCTGCGACTGATCATAAATGGCCGCACGCACGCTCAAGTAAATCATGAGCCACATGCGATAGGTGTAGCGCAAAATCGAAACGACTTTGCGACCGGTTCCGTCGACCGGTGACCAAAACAGATTTTGTTTTCCCGCAACGCCGGGGTTCGGCGAAGGTGTTGCCATATATGGAACGTATCGGCAAACCCACTAGAAATTCTCAGAGCGACCTGAGTCTAGAGTCGATCGTCGGCCACTAAAGCGGCGGAGATGAATTTGGGCTTAGTGCGGGCTGGTTACGGCTCGGGAGCTAGACGAAGATCCTGATCAGGTTGAGGATCTCGCTCACCTCAGTCAATACACCCAGGACGAGTAGAAAAGGGATTTCACCGTCTCGGTCGCGAGCTCTCCCCACCCCGGCTGCACGGAGCCCGAAACGACCGCGCGAGGGATGAGCGGATAGCCGGATGGGAATTCCGCGCGAAACGTATTCATCGCACGCCGCATGTGCGAGCGCGACGTGATGACGACGACGTCGCGACAGCGAAGCGCTTCAACAAGGGGAAGACTTTGCTGTGCGTTTCCGTAGGTCGTACGCGAGCGCCGCTCCAGGATGATGTCTTGCTCGTGGATGTCGCGATAAAACGGCCAATGCGCGAAAATATCGCGGAAGCCCGATTGCGGATTCACACCCGAGATGATGAGCTTTTGAACTGAGCGCCTTGCGAGGAGTTCGACGCCTTCGCGAATGCGGTTGGGTCCACCGGTGAGAACAACGGCGCAGTCGGCGTTGACGTCTTCGGTCCAACTCGAAACGGGTTGCGCGAGGATTTTCCGAGCTTCGCGAAGGAACGCCCAGCCGATGAAAATGAGCACCGATGCGACCATGGCGATCGCGATCCGCGTGCTCTTGTTTGTTCGCGCAAGCCAGGACTTTCGTCCCGGCGTCGACTGATTCAGTGTTGCCACTCGCTCATCTTACCCGCGAACGGCGGTGACTTCGACTTCAACTTTTACGCCTTTGGGAAGACCCGCAACCGCAACCGTGGAGCGCGCTGGAGGCTGCGTTTTGAAGTACTTGCCGTAGACTTCGTTCACCGCAGGGAAATCGCCCATGTCCGTGAGAAAGATCGTCGTCTTCACGACGTTTTCGAACTTGAGGCCCGCAGCTTCGAGAACGGCGCCAACATTTTTCATCACAAGTTCGGCTTGCTCCCCGACTCCGCCGGTCAGAACTTGGCCCGATGCGGGATCAAGCGCGATTTGCCCCGAGCAGAAGAGAAAGCCATTGGCTTCAACTGCTTGGGAGTAAGGGCCGATGGGTGCGGGCGCGTTTTTCGTTTCGTGGATTTTTTTAAGCATGGTGGCTCCTTTTAGTTTTTATTAGACGGTCGCTCGAGGCGGCGTGCTTGCGCACGACTTAGAAGTAGAACGTCATCCCCGCGCGGAATGGCGAATCGCCAATCGTACGGAATCGTACGTTCGACGAGAGTGATGTTACGCCTACGCCGACTTCGAAGCTGAATCCAAGATTCTCGATTCCGGAGAAGAAGAATTCCGTTCCGCCGAATCCAAGCAGTTCGAAACCCGAATCGTTTTTGCCATTGTTCTCAACGCTCAGGATTCCGGCCCCTGCTCCCATGTAGAAGTGCAGGTTATCTTCGTGGAAGATCACGCGGTGGAGCTTTGCCATGAGGCCGAATTTGGAATTGTCTTTTTGCGTGTCGACCGCGAGGACGGCGGAGAGACCGAGATCGGCTCCGGGATAATATTGAAGGGCGATACCCGGAAGTTCGGCGCCGAACTGATTTTTGAAACCGATGCCTAAGCGGTGCGAGAGATCTTTGGCCGACGCTGTTGAAGCCGTGAGCGAGAGAGCGACTACGAAAGTCCCAGTTGCGAGGGTCGCGCGTAGGCAAGAGCGTGAGAAGCGGATCAAAGCTGCAAGCATGGTGGAGGCCTCCGATAAGAAATCCCAATTAACTCTCGAAGGCGTTGGGCTTTTCAACGAAAAAATCGTTCGGAGCGGCTGTCTGAGCGATGATATTTCCACCGTTAGGAGCTGGTGCCTGCGGATTGATCACCCTTTGCGTGATGAGCGAACCGTGCGGTACGGCTTGAAATTTCAGTTGCGTGGGATTGCGCCGTTCGACTATTTCTGAATGAACCTGTTCGGCGCAAGTGGGGGTATAGCTCAGCTGGGAGAGCGGCAGCATGGCATGTTGCAGGTCGCAGGTTCGATCCCTGTTACCTCCACCAATTTTGGGAGTGCCTGGCACCTTTGCGGGATGCGATGCATCCCGCAAAGGTGCCAGGCACTCATCAGATCACATCTGTCTCCCTAAGCCATGGCTTCCTCGACATCGGATTTTTCACGTGCTCAAACTGCGGCTTTCGTAAAGCTGCTTTGATCGCGGCGAGATGCTCTTCCGGCGGCCACTCGTTTAACCACTTCAAGGCTTCTTCTGGATCTGTCAATAACGCTGTGTCTTCGGCCATCGGCACAAGCAACCGCTCCGCACCGAGCATCGCTCTTAACGTGCTGAATCGATAGTCCTCGCACCTTTTGACAATCCCCGCTTTCACCGGATTAAAGTAATTATATTTATAAGCATTTAAATAGTAGTGGTAGCAGCCGAGGATCGTTTTGTAGTTCCGCGAACCCCAGATGCCGTTGACCCGACCGCAACGCTCGCAGAGACGCTTACTCGTCCTTTCCAAGAACCTCTTGAGAACTTCACTGATATTCGCCAGCGGAGTTGAGGCAATCAGGTGGAAGTGATTGCTCATTAAAATAAAGCTGTGGACCTTTAATTCGTAAAGGATGCAGGCCATCGCAAGCTCTTCGCTCAGAATCTGCCAAACCTCATCGAGCGGAAGTTCGAACCATTCGCGGTTGTGACATCGGACGGTGATATTGTAAGGAAACTCAGATTGCAGCAAAACCGGCGCTCTAGACATGCGATACGATCAAGCAATTCGCTTGCACGCCGGCTTTGTGATTAGAAGTCTTGCGGTGGTTATGGCCGCCCGCATCCCGGAAAGGTGCCAGGCACCTTTTCGCGGGAACGTTAGGGAAGAAAATCGCAGCTCACGGCATTGTGACCAGCGCAGACGGTGCGGGCCGTCCCTTTGACCCAGTCACAAGACGGTGTGTTTAGACCTGCGCACATCTCACGAGCGGGACTTTGAAGCCAATCACATGACACGGCATTCTTCGCGGCACACACCGAGCGCGCGAGACCGCTAACCCAGTCGCACGAAGGAGCATTTAATCCGGCACAAATGGCGCGGGCATTGCCGCTGAGAAAATCGCAGCTGACAGCGTTTTCCGCCGCACACCACTCTTTGGATGTGAAGGCCGATGCAAGTGGGCTCGAAAGACTGAGGGCCGTGACGATCAAAGAACGCAAGATCATGCGCATGCGAAGTCTCCTTTTTATTTGGAGGCTTTAGCATGACGAATGAAAGAGGAGCAACGCGTAGTGATTTGTACAGTTCATCGTTGTCCTGACGTTTTGGCACTGGAGTTTGCGAAGGTCAGGCCGTCTTGCCGGTCTGATAGTCCTTTCGTCACCAGCAACAGATCCGAACTCAGCGAGAGAGTCAGGAACTGGAGTCAATTTGTTCTTGCTCGGCGCTCTGACAATGCAGAAATTCAATTTCATGCGCGTGATTACTTTGAGCCTGACGCAATTGTGACACCGGTAGCTTTTCGCGCACAAAATCAGAGAAGTAAAAAACACAGAGTCGCCTAAGGACTGCTGCGGCGAGAGTTCGTACAGATTCCACGGTTTATTCCGATAGGTACGAGATGAAAAGGAACCTACCCCGGAAACTGCTATGGGTTTTAGTGTGGACCTCGCTTGGAGTTTTTGCGGCCACATTTGGCTTCACTTGCTTACGAGCCGAGTTTCAGGAGCTGCGGCGCCAACACTTGATTCAAGTAGGCAAAGATAGCGCCCTCACCTTCCCTCTGGAACGTGAGTAACCCACTGCATCCCGGAAAGGTGCCAGGCACCATTCCGCGGGCACCATTCAGCACTCAGAGCCCCGCACGCGCGCAACGCTCTTTATACTCTTGATGCTCGAGGAAGTAGCGGATCATCGTTTCGCGCGTGTACGTCTCGCCACCCAACGCTGACGTCCACGTGACGAGCCCGCCTTCATCGACCGGTCGTCCAAACACCGTCGCGTACACGAAGCGCACAAACTCCGCATCGCTAAACGATTTGTAACGGCGATCGAAAGCTTCCGGAGAAAGTGAAATCACGCGGCCGATTTCGTGGCAGCTCATGGCGTTCGCCGAACCCAAACCCGCGGGGTCCGGCTCACGAGCCAAAATCGCCGTGAACATCGTTTTGAAGAACTTCTGCTGAGGCGTGAGCGAGACGGGCGCCGGGGTTGGGGTTGCAACGGGAGTCGGTGAAGGCGAAGGGCTTTCCTTTGCTTCCGGGCTGTTCGGATCATTCCACACTAGCCGCGACCGGCGAATTCCCGATACTCCGGTCTGATCAAAGTAAGCAAAGTAAATATAGAAGTCGTTTTTGATGCGGTTAAATGAGCCGTAGGAAATCCCGCAGAGGTTCGTCCGTTCCGCTTTCAAGATCGGCTTTGCAGCTGATGGGTAATTTCCCAAAGGGGAGGATGATCGAGAAATCGCAATCCCCCACTCATTTGTGTCTGGATCCTTCGGCGGGCGCGAGCAACCGAAGTAATTCGCACCGTTGTAGAGTGCATAGTAGTACGAGCCTTCGCGGATCCAGTCTTGAAGGTTGCGATTGTTACAATCCCAAGCGCTTTTGCAATGCGTGTTGCGATCAGCATCGAACATGATCGCAGGCTGATTCGCATAGCCGGCGGGAGAGTCGACGTCAGGAACCTCCATGTACGACGTATAAGTACGGTTTGTTTCCGCGTGCCAATTGGAAGTCAGAAGTTCTAGCGAGGTCCACGCGAAATATTTCTTGGGACCATCAAACATCATCAACCCTGTGCTAGCGGAGATTGCCTCTTTCCCGGAGCAGGAACCCTCGGCTTTCGCTCCGCAACCGATCTTGATGCGCTTCGGGATACTCCAAGAAGCTGGATCGGTCGGGTTTGTCGAATGCATCGTGCAGGAGTCCGCAAACGCGCTGACAGAAGGTTCCCCACACTCCATCGTGATCACGTAGCGCGGAGGATTCACGGAAGTATCAATCGCCAAATGCGGATCAAGGAAATCTTGCGTCGGTTTGGCGTTCGTGATCGAGCTAACAACTTCGAAACTCTTCCCGTCGTCATCAGAACGGAGAAGAACCACGTCATAGTGCTCTTCCTTTCCAGGATTCGGTCGCAGAACGCGAGTAAATCCAAAATATTTACCCGTGCGATTATCGAAGAACGTCGGAAGTCGCGAAGCATGATGAGCCGCCGTGATCTGCGAGAACGGATCACGGATGGTGATCACTTCGGATTCTACAGCGCTCTCGAAATGAGCCCGCCCTTCGAAGTAGTCAGCAAGCGTTGGCGTCTTCGCGCCAGCACTCAGAGAAAAAAGCCGTGCATCGCCGCTCGAAATCGCACCCTGGGACAAAAAACCAGAGCAGTTGTTGAATGCAATTGGCAGGAGCAAGGCCAATGGGAGCAGAACCATCCAGCTTCGAAGTTCGATTTTTCGCATACAGGTAGCATGACATGAGTTTGGTGGCTTTTCCTCGGATTAGCGCATCCCTAGCGCCCGCGTCTCACATTGAGATTGCCTTGATTCGAGTGCAAAGAAGCTAAACAGGTAAGCTCGCGCAAGAAGCCTCGGCACTTGCCGCGCGTGTTGACTACAGCACGCCGCATCCCGGAAAGGTGCCAGGCACCTTTTTACAAGCTACGATCAACTCATGGTACAAAGCCAAAAAGCACTCACCTATTTTTTGCTCTGCTCACTCTTGATGGAAGCAGGGATGGATGCTCCATCAATCGGTTCAATACTCGCGAAGCACTACCCTGAAGGTCTCACGCCCGCGCAGCAGGATCTTGTTAACCAACTTCTGCAACCGCAGTCCGGTTCGGCTGACGTTCGTGATTTGCTGGAGAGATCCCGTACAGAGGGGTTCAGCATTTTTGCCGCTTCGCTGATTGCCGGACATCAAACGGGCGCAAGTATCTCCTATATTCTGAAAGGAGAAATTTCCACGACGCTCCGGCTTCAGCCGCCTCATTCGCAAACTCCGGAAGAATCCGAATTTGTCGAGTTTGCGATCATATTTCGTAGTGGGATCATGTCCGGACTCAGCATGATTCAAGCTCTGAAGTTTGCTTTGCAAATCCTCCCGCGTGGCTCGGGAGCTCATCGTGCCGTTGAGCTGTGGAATGACGAAGTCAATCCCATCCCGGCGCTCGCGAAAGAGTTCGAATCCTTCAACGATGTTGAATTCGTTATTCGGAAGTGGGCCGAGCTAACGGGCTCGCCGTTTCTTCAAGATTTCGCGGCAGGCCTCGCTTGTCTCAGCGGATACGGAGGGAACGTCGCCGAGTTGATCGATCGGCTTCTCGCGATTCATGGGCTGCTTGTGCTTGAGCCGTGAGGTTCAAGGGCGTGCGAATGCGCCGCCGCCGCCGCTCCGGTTTCGCCGAAACTGGAGCGTCGCATCCCGGAAAGGTGCCAGGCACCCTAGAACTGCACCTGCGCGCCGACCCCTAAGCTTTTCTCGGTCAGCATGAGTCCTGCCGCCCAAGACCATGAAGGCCCGTACATCAAACTCACTTCAAACTCCGTTTCGCTATCACCGCCCCAGCCGGGGCGCCATGTGAACTCCGCTTCCGAAAACACCATCTTCGTCCACTGAAAGCGCTTTTCGAGATCGAGGCGTAAGCGTCCCTCATGGTTGATCGAGAGCGAAGTCTCAACGAGCATCGGGAGGAGATAGCTCACTCCAAGAGTTCCGTAGCCACGCTCGTGGTAAAGCGTGCCGCCGCCGAACACGTTCAGATAGTTTCCGAACCACCGACGGTAAACGAGGTCCCCTTCTAATTCCCATTTCTCCTCGAAGGAGAAATTGCGGCCAGCGGTATTCCCTGCTTCCAACTCGAAATTGAGTTCATCCCACGTACGGAGCAAGCGGAACCCAGCTTTCGCATGGTTGGTCGCAGCCTCAAGTTGCGTATGGGTGTAAAGGTGCTCGTGAAGATGAGGATCATGTTTGTCATGTTTCTCCATCTCGGGCGTGAGCTTGTAGTCGTTGTATCTCACCACTCGCGCCATGCCTGTCTTCATGTGGTAAAGGTTGTGACAATGGAGCATCCACTGACCTGGCTCGTTTGCGTAAAACTCGATTGTTCGTGAACCGTGCGGTGGCACATCGACTGTGTGCTTTAAAGGAGAGTTCAAGCCTCCCTCGTTAATCACTCGGAAGAAGTGTCCATGGAAATGCATCGGATGATGCATCATCGTTTCGTTCTGGAAAGTGAAGCGAACAACATCTCCGCGGTTGATGTAAAGAAGCCGATCTTGCTGGATCGTTTTCCCGTTTAAATGCCAAACGTAGCGCTCCATGTCTCCATCGAGCGTGAGCTTCACGTCGTGCACTTTCGCATCTGAAGGGAGAGTTGTAGGCGCAAGCGATCTGAGATCATCGACCGAAAGTGAACTTAAAACTCGCTCCTTTTTGTTTACATCTCGTGGAGCGGAATTTTGCCGAAGCATCGCATCGGACTGCGTGGACCAATCGATCCGTCCCGAGACGGCAGAGTTTGGTTGCGGTGCCTTCATCGCGTGCCCCGCATGACCCGTGTGCGCTCCATGCGCTCCATGCCCCGCATGACCCGCGTGCGCTCCGTGCCCCGCATGACCCGCGTGCGCTCCGTGCCCCGCATGACCCGCGTGCGCTCCGTGCCCCGAGTGATCCATCTGATGCCCCGCATGGCTACCGTGATCTCCGTGACCCGCGTGTCCGCTGTGATCCATCCCCGCAGCCGCAGCGCCGTGCCCCGCATGCCCTTCGTGTCCGCCCCCACCTCCACTACTGCCGTGCGATCCGTGATCCATCGAAGCGTAGAGGTCCGGCTGCGGCTTCGTCGGCGCGGGAACTTTCTCACCCATCCCGATCCACGTCGAAGCGTGGCCAGTTACGTCCTGAACGGTCGCGCGCAGCTCGTAATTCTTATGTTCCGGAACCGTGAAGAGCACATCGTACGTTTCCGCCATGCCCATCAAAATCTCGTTCGTCCACACGGGAGCAACATCCACTCCGTCGGCCGCCATCACTTGCATCGGCACGCCCATCGATACGTAGAAGTAGCTTGAAGCGCCAGCGTTGATGATCCGGAGGCGCACCTTCTCACCAGGATGCGCGACTAAAAGCTGCGAATCCCGCTTCCCGTTGATCAAAAATGCATCGTAACCCACGTCCGATAAGTCCATGCCGCCCATGCGGCTCCACTCATTTGCGAGATGCGACTTCAGTCCTCCCGCACGCAGAGCTCCCCAATACGATCGCATCGAATCTTTTTTGTAGAGGTAGTAGTCGCCGTCTTTTCGCAGGTTCTTCAAGATCTGATCGGCGTTCTCATCCGACCAATCGCTCAACACGACCACCGCTTCTTTATCGTACTTTATTGCTGGCTGCTTCGGCTTGATAACGAAGGCACCGTACACCCCCTTCTGCTCCTGAAGAGTCGTGTGCGAGTGATACCAATACGTTCCGTTTTGACGGATCTTAAACTTAAACAATCGCGATTTACCAGGGAAGATCGGCGGCGTGTTCACGTAAGCAACACCGTCTTCCTCGGGGGGAAGAAGCAATCCATGCCAGTGAATAGAGACTTCTTCATTCGGAATTTCGTTCTTCACGAGAATTTCCGCATCATCACCTTCGGTGAACTCAAGGGTGGGTGCGGGGATCGTGCCATTCACGGTCAAGGCGAAGTCGACTTCTTTCTTGCCGCTCATATTCACTTTTTCATTTCGGATCACGAGCTCGTATCGAACCGTCTTCGCCATCGCAGCCGGCGCGACAAAAACAAATGCCAGAAAAAGAAGAGAAACGTAAATTAGCCGCATCATGTTTTTCCTTTTTTACGCGTCTGCAAGTTGATCGAGGATGGGACATTCGGGTCTTGAGTCACCATGGCAGTTGCGAGCTAAATGCCTAAGAGTATCGCGCATAGCCTCCAACTCGCGGATTTTCTCTTCAAGACCCTTGATGTGAGTTTGAGTAAGCGCTTTCACTTCGGCGCTTGCGCGAGTTTTGTTGCGCCAAAGGCTTACCAGCTTCTTAATTTCTTTCATCGAAAAACCAAGACCCCGTGCTCGCCTGACGAACGCCAGAATGTGAACATCATTCTCGGAATAAACGCGGTATCCTGAATCCGTCCGACTCGCTTTGGGTATGATGCCGATCGATTCGTAATGCCGAATCATCTTCGCGTTCACGCCTGAAACTTTTGCCGCCTCACCAATATTCATCCGGCCGTTCACTTGCGGGCTCCTTAGTAGAAAAAAGAGTCTAGCTGAAATCCTAAACCTTCCCACTGTGGAAAGGTCAAGGTGAGGCCAGCTTTAAGCGAATCAATATAAGAATCTTTAAACGGCGCTTGACCTTCCAATGATGTCAAGGTCGAGACTGGATTCAGAAGGGGGCCCAGACTATGAACCACGGCCATCATCACCACCACACCAACTCTACCTGCTGTTCGGCGCACGCTCATGAAGTTGCATCCAAAAGCCAGCTCGTTACCGATCCCGTCTGCGGAATGAAAATCAATCCCTTAACCGCGAAGGGAGGACTCTCGGTTTTTGACGGACAGGATTATTATTTCTGTAATCCAAAGTGCAAAACGAAGTTCGATGCGGATCCGCGCAAATATCTCGGCGATAAACATTCATCACCGCCAGCGCTCCAGAATGCCGACGCCGTCTACACGTGCCCGATGCATCCCGAAATTCGCCAAAAAGGTCCCGGCAGCTGTCCCATCTGCGGAATGGCCCTAGAGCCTGAGGAAGTCTCACTGGAACCAGAAGACAACTTCGAACTCAGTGACTTTTCAAACAGGCTCAAATGGTCGGCCGTGTTTACGATTCCGCTTCTCGCGCTCGCCATGTCGGATCTCATTCCAGGCCAACCGGTTCAGCACGCAATGCCCTGGTGGTTGTACTCAGGCCTTCAATTTCTTCTAGCAACCCCGATTGTCATTTGGGGAGGTCGACCCTTCTTTGAACGCGGGTGGCAATCGCTGAAGACGCGAAACTTCAACATGTTCACGTTGATCGCAATCGGAACCGGTGTCTCTTACGGCTACAGCTTAGTTGCAACATTCTTTGCCGACGCTCTCCCAGAAGGTCTTCGCGCGCACGGCGGGATGGTTCCACTCTATTTTGAAGCTGCGTCGGTTATCACGACGCTAGTCCTTCTCGGTCAGGTCTTGGAGTTACGCGCTCGCCAGCAAACGGGAGACGCGATCCGCGCACTCCTTGGCCTTGCGCCGAAGACGGCTCGCAAACGCACAGCGAGCGGAGAAGAATTCGAAATTCCGCTCGACGAAGTCCAGGTCGGCGATCTCTTGCGGGTCCTTCCGGGAGAAAAAATTCCTGTCGACGGCCTCGTGCGAGAGGGATCCTCCTTTGTCGATGAGTCCATGATTACCGGCGAAGCGATTCCTGTCAGCAAAAGCGGTGGCGATAACCTCACTGGTTCAACTCTCAATCAAAATGGTAGCCTCCTGATGGAAGCCACACGCGTGGGTCGCGACACGCTTCTTGCGCAAGTTGTTCGCATGGTTTCACAAGCTCAGCGAAGTCGCGCTCCAATCCAAAAGCTCGCGGATCAAGTCGCGACTTACTTTGTTCCGGCCGTGCTGATCATCGCTGCCCTTACTTTCATTGCGTGGGCTTTCTTTGGTCCCGCACCGTCGTTGACCTACGCGATTGTGAACGCGGTCGCCGTCTTGATTATCGCTTGTCCGTGCGCCCTCGGACTCGCAACACCCATGTCAATCATGGTGGGCACGGGTCGCGCAGCGAGCCTCGGAGTGCTGATCAAAAATGCCGATGCTTTGGAAGCCATGCAGAAGATCACAACTCTCGTTGTTGATAAGACCGGAACACTCACGGAAGGAAAACCAAAACTCACCAAAGTGATAACTTTTGATAACTTTGAGAATCGCGATGTCCTTCGTTTCGCAGCCGCCCTCGAGAGCCGGAGTGAGCACCCTCTCGCAAAAGCTCTCGTCGAAGAAGCACGCAAACAGGCGCTCACTTTCGAGGATCCTTCCGACTTCCATTCGGTGACCGGTGAAGGCGTGAAGGGCCGCTTCGGCAATCGCGAGGTTCTTGTCGGCAACTCTAAGCTCTTAGCAAACTCCGGAGTTGAGACACTTAGGCTTGAAGAAGAAGCCGCCGCCCACCAGATTCGCGGACAAGGCGCGATCTTCGTTGCAATCGACTCTCGGCCAGCGGGAGTTTTGATCGTCGCTGATCCAATAAAGCCTTCAACGCCCGAGGCTCTTCGCTACTTCCGGGAACGCAACATCGAAGTCGTCATGCTCACGGGCGATCATCGTGCGACAGCATCATCTGTCGCGGATGACCTCGGCATCAAAACTTTCGAAGCCGAGGTGTCACCAAGCCGTAAACATGACGTGATCCAATCGTTACGCCGTCGAGGCGCTTTCGTCGCGATGGCCGGCGAC
>SYLX01000038.1 GCA_005808505.1 Bdellovibrionales bacterium
ATTCCTATACCTCGATCCCTCAAGCCGCGGATGATTTGCTGGATGTCAGCAACCGCGATGGGATAGATACCGGCGAAAGGCTCGTCGAGCAGGATGAATTTCGGGTCTCCCGCAAGGGCGCGGGCGATTTCCACTCGACGCCGCTCACCGCCGGAGAGCGCGTAGCCGTAGCTGTCGCGAATGTGTCCAACGGAAAATTCTTCGAGGAGCTGATCGAGCTTCTCTTGCTTTGCGCTCCCCGAAATTCCGTGCGCTTCGAGCGCCACGATGATGTTTTCTCGCACGGTGAGGCGACGAAAAATGCTCGCTTCTTGCGGAAGGTAGCTTAAACCCACGCGAGCTCGCTGAAACATCGGCATGTGCCGAATGCTCGATTCTCCTAGCAAGATGTCACCGTCGTCGGGTTGCACGAGACCGACAACCATGTAGAAGCTCGTCGTTTTTCCGGCTCCGTTTGGACCCAGAAGTCCGACCACCTGGCCTTCGGCGACATCAAAGCTGACACCGGCGACAACGCGCCTTTGCTTGAAAGATTTCGTGATGCCTTTAACCGAAAGATGAATCAATTCTTCTTCTCCGCCCGACTCGCCCCAGGGTTTTCCTCTGACGAACCACCGAAATCGCCCGTCGTGATGGATTTGCCCTCCAGTGAGCTTGGATCCAACTGCGCACGAGCGTTTGAAACTTGAATCTTGCGTCCACCGTCGATGAGGACGATCTCATCTCCCATCAACTCATCACCGTTTTGTACAACTCGCGGCGCACCGTTGAAGATGACCTTATCATCTTTAAAGTTCACACTCACGGTTTTGCTGGTCGCGAATTTATCTGTGTCAGTGACCCGCACGCCGCCCGCAACGAGAACGGATTCTAATGATTCCATCTTCGGATCATAAGCGAATTTCGCCTCCGGCCCCGTAACGCGCATCGTATCGAGATCCAAAACAACGTCGCCAAAGAAGTTCGCCATTTTGTTGCGCCCGTTAAAGACAGCGCGATTGCTATTGATTTGAGCGATTTTGCCGTCCTTGATTTTTTTCTTGGCTCTGACGTCTTTGTTGATTTCGATCTCGTTAGTGCCAAGGTCGGCGAACATATTGCCGCCTGTCAACACCATCTCACCGCCGTTTTTGTCGGGCGGGCTTGTCATCTCTACGTGTGACGGGCTCGACAGTTTTTTCTTCTTGGAATCGTAGAACATTGTCTCGGTTTTAAAAACATGCCCGTTAGAGGATCGCGTGATCACGTTCCCCGTCACGGTGACATCGTTGATACCGGAAGCGGTCGGAAAGACTTTTCCCGCGTTCCCGGTAACGGTGTAAACAACTCCGGATGAGGCGTAAAACTTCACCTTGACGCGTTCGATTGATAAATCTTGATCTGGCTTCGCACGGTGGGCTTTGTCGGCCCAGAGCTCCCACTCTTTTCCCTGCGCGGTCGCACCAACGGATTGAACTCCTTGGATCACTTCACCCGAGCCGGCTGGGACCTTCGGATTTAGCGTCGTCTTCGCTGATTCGGGCGGTACGCCAACTTCCTTCGGCGCGATGATGATGATTTCCACCACAAGAATCACGAAGAGCAAAAGGAGAATGCTGCTATTTCTTCTGCTCATTTCATAAGCCTTAAATCAAACCCTGTCTCATTTTTGAACGAGCGCGTGTTCATTATTCTAGCACAGCCCTTTACCTCGCCCAGATCGTGAAATCGTCTAGGGAATTTTTGGAATTCCCAGAGACCGAAAATCAGGCTCGATGACTGGGCAGTCGCGACTTGGGCCTTTTTCTCAACCTCGACTTCGGGCCCGACACTACGCTCAGCGCGAACCTGGTTCCAGTTTAGATTCAAGGCGGGCGTCACGCGTCAGATGCCGCGCAGGTTGGCTCTGAGCCACGCTGCGAAATTGGCGGCGAGCTAGACTTTGAACCGGCCTCCCTAACTTAGAGAGGCATCAGACGCCCTAAAGTCGTCTCTTCTCTACGCCGAAGCGAATGGTATATGTCCCACGCATGGTTTCTATACTCAAATGAAGTCGTCACTGGACCCTTCAAAACCGAAGACGTCCAAACCAGGATCAATACGGGCGCGCTCCCACCAAAAAGTTTTATTTGGTGGAAGGGCCAACGTGAGTGGATCCCGATTGCTACATGGCAAGAGCAGCTCGACAGCATTCTCGCCGCGGCTACGACGCAAGCTCAGAAACCTGTTTGGTACATCGACGCGGGCACGTCTCCTATCGGTCCCCTCACTCAAGATGAAATGATCTCAAATCTCAACTCCATCAACGATCTGGGGCGCGTGAGACTCTGGGCAGTTGGCATGCAGAAGTGGGTCAGCCTCTTCGAGCTTCACGACGTGATGGAACTTTTGGGAATCAGCCGCCGCGAACACGAACGTGCTCCACTCATGGGTTCAGTCGCGGTGACACGCTCGAACGAAGATCCGCGGGGCTTCGTCGTTCGTGCCGCTAGCATCAGCGTTGCGGGAATGGGTCTTTCCGGAAGCCATGATTTGCGCCGCGGAGATGAAGTCGCCCTGTTGATCAAGAGCCCGGATTTACCTGGCAACATCCATGTCCGTGGAGAAATCGCGTACACGACCGAACAGGGCTACGCAGGAGTTCGTTTCGCAAAAACGAGCGCGGAAACGCAGGCCATCATCCTCGATTACGTCAAACGATTCAAAGTTGCGATCGCCGACGAGAACGCGGCATAAAAAGAAAACGGCGCTTTCAAGCGCCGTCCATCTCACCGATCATTTGAATAAAACCGAACGCTCTAGGGAGCAGCCGGTTTGTCGTTTTTAAGAACCGCGAAGTTAATCTCTGAAGCTCCCGCCTGATAGAGCGAGTACATCACCTTCTTGATCGTGATAAAGTCGATGCTCTTGTCGGCTTGAAGCGTGACTTTGCGGAAATCATCGGGATTTTCTTTTTGCCCTTCAGGCTTACTCGCATCGACGGCTTTTTTGAGAGCCTCGAGGCCCAAAAGTTTTTTGTCTTCCTCAGCCTTCTTGAACTTTTCGATCAGCGCGGTCATGAGGGGCTGAATTTCCCAATCTTGCTGGGACTTCACCGTCGGAATATCGACGATCTTCAGCTTGTCGAGCGTTACCGCTGACGTCGAAATCACGATGACATTCGATGGCTTCAACTCTTTAACGGCTGACGCGCGTGGGAGCACAACGTCGTCAGAGAGTTCGATGACCTCACCTGTCGTGTTGTAATTCTGCAAGAGGAACACCGCGAGAACGGTGAACATGTCGACCATCGCCGTCAAGCTCAGCATCGCAACGGCACTACGTCGGCCGTTGCGGCGGGGTCGATTGTGTTTGTCGCGGATTCCGGGAGCGTAAATCGCCATTACTCAGCTCCAACTGTGGAAACAGAAATCGAAGGGAATCCGCTCTGGTTGAGCGTATCCATTCCCAAGATCAAAAATTCGTATTGAACTTCGTCGTCGACGGTGATGACGGCATCCTTCTTTTCGGCATACGTCTCTTTAACCGTCTTCAACTTAGCAAAAAGCTCAGTCGTGTCGTAAGCACCGTTTACCTTACGGAACTCGGTCTTCTCTGAACCAACGATCAGACGAAAGCCAAAGTCTTTCACGTCGAGACGCAGGGGGATGTCTGCGTGCTTCTCGACGGGAGGAGGCGGCGTCTCGTCGTTCTGGTTCTTCTTACCGTAGATGCTGCTACCGAGCTGGATCATGGAGACTTGTGACCAAACCGCCGTGATCAAGAGGAACGTGATGAGAACGCTCATCAAGTCGATGAACGGAACGAGGTTCAAATCGGTGTTCGCACTTCGTCCTGATCCGCTTTCTTCAACCTGAGCCATGTTCTCGCTCCCTCTTCCCTACTACCTAATTATTCTTTCATCTTATCGCGGTTAGCGACGACGAGATTCATCAAGCTCATGCTGCTTTCAACAACGTCGTTCAAGATGCGGCTGATACGGATCTGGAAGTAACCGTACGCGAGGATCGCGATAACTGCGACGATAAGACCGAACGCCGTACAGTGAAGGGCCTCGGAGATACCGTCAGAGAGCATGGCTGCTTTTTCCGCAGCTCCTGCTTTCGATACGCCTTTGAACGATTTGATCATACCCAAGATCGTACCGATAAGACCGATCAGGGTTGCGAGGTTACCGAAAACCGCGAGGAACGTGGACCAACCTTCAACGCGAGGAGTATCGCGAAGAACGGCTGCATCCATCGCGACTTGAACTTCTTCATCCGGACGATGGTTCATGACTTGAACGAGGCCGGATTTCAAAGTGTTGGTCAAAGGCGAAGGCTTCGAATCGCAGTAAGTGATCGCTTGGCGAATGTCACCGCGAAGAACCATGCCGAAAAGGTGCTCGTTGAAATCTGCTTTATCGACGGTGAGCATCCGGAGCGTAACGAAACGCTCGAGAATCAAAAAGATGGTCGCGATCCCGACGGCGGCGATGATGAACATCGCAGGTCCACCGGCCTGGAAAGCGTGTACGATGAAGTTAGAATGTTCGGCCGCATCTGCGGCGGCGGTCATAGCTTGCGGTTCCACTGAAGAATCCTCCCCTTGATTCAGGATCTAAAGATGCAATCTCGATGTCTTAGTTAGAGAACAAGAATGGATAGGCCTCGATCACGACGACTTGGTTTGCCGGCGGATCTGGGAATTTCCAAAGCTTGAGCTTTTCCATGATACAACCCGCGACTTCCGGGCTTCCGAGCTGATTTTCTTTCACCCGTGTTGCCACGACTCGGCCCTGTTCTCCGATATCCCACGAGAGAACAAGCTTACCAAACAAGTCAGGTTTACGGTTGAGCTCACGCTCGTAACACGCACGGATCGTTTTGATGTTCGCGAGGATCACGCGACGAATCGCTTCACGATCGATCGTGCCTGGAATGATCTCGCCCGTACCGCCCGTCACGATCTTCGTGCCTTGACGGTTTCCGAGACCGCCGGTGCCGTAACCCGTGTTACCGCTACCGCGACCTGTAGTGCCAACTCCACCCACGATACCTTCGAGGGATTTGCCGTTCCCACCTTGACCGGTATCTTTCAGCTCGCTGCCGAGACCTTTGCCAGCGCGGTCGACGGATGAACCAGCTTTACCAGTTGCGGCTCCCGCGAGACCCGCAAGCTCGCCCGCACCCGTCGTGCTTTGCGCGAGCTCATCTTGTTGTCCTCCGCTACCGAATGCGGAGAAGATGCCCGCCTTGCTCATGTCGCGGTTCTTACTCTGCATCTGAGCGCCTTCGGTCTGCGACGTCTTGATCGCTCCACCTTGTTTAACGCTCGTTTGAATACGCGGACCAGTTTTGTTCTTGTTCGGAGCTGCCGCTGCTGATTTACCTGGGTCGTTCTTCGTCGTGAGATTCGTGACCGTCGGAGCTTTCGGTTTTTCCACCTTCGCTTCGCGCGTCTTCTCATCCACTTTCACGACTACTTTCTGCGGAGGCGGAGTCGCCACAACAGGAGGCGGTGTCGGAAGCGGTTCCGGCTCTGGTGGAGGCGGAGGAGGAAGCGGCGGTGGTGTCGGAGGCGTCATGACGATCGTCGCCGTGATCTCCGGATCATTATTCGCTTCTTCCGCAAGCAACTTCGGTGGCGAATACAAATACATGTAGAGCCACAGTGTTGCTACGAGCGCGATCGAGAGGACGACACCTGTCGTTTCGGTCGCCGTGAGGTCAAGGAATGGCGCCACCAGAGGCTTCGGAGAATCCGACACGTAGCGGATCAACACGGAGAGCTGATCGCCAAGCTCGATGCGGACCATCTCGCCTTGATCGAGATTCAAATTGTAGGTCGCGCCAACCTTGATCATGCGGTTCTGGCGGAGGAGTTCGACAAAGTTCGAGCTCGTCTGCCCCTTGATCAATTCACCCGACATTTCGGGCGTGATGAGAACGATCGCTTGTCCGTCGATCTTAACGATCGGGATCTTACGCATGTTGGAAGCAAGAACCGGCAAGACGATATCGTTCTTGGGATGCGAGCCGATCGTGATCGTCGCTTTTTGCGAGAAGTGATGAGTTGCGATCACTCGTTCACGCCACGCTACGAGAACCTCGACGACTGTACCTTTGCTCGGCTTGATGTATTCCTTGACGTCGTTGTAACGGCTAGGAGGAGCGAAGGTTTTTTTCTTTTTCTTCTTGTGACCGTTTTCACGCGCGGGATGCGCAGGATTTGCGCGAGGTCCGTGCGGGCGAGGACGAGAAATGGACGACACTGGAGTCGTCATTCCTGTAGCCACGCCTCCTCCCATCCCCGACGCAGCCGCTGATCCTGTCTCGACTCGATTGGCAGCTGTCGCGTTTGGTGGGACGGGAGAAGGGGGCGTAATTCCAGTTGTATTGTCTTTCGGCGCCGACTTTCCGATCCCGAACGAAGGCCCTTTAGGCGCTGGCGGAATGGGAGTGCTCGCTTGAGTTGCCGGCGGTGTCGCAGGTGTCTGCGACGGAGTCGGCGGCTTGACCGGAGGCGGAATGGGCGTAGCGAGCTTGAGCTCGGGTTTATCCGCAGGCTTCTCGATCTCTAGTTTTAATTCTTCTTTTTTCTCGGGAGCTTTCGCTTCAGCAACCGGGGCGATCGGAGCTACCGGCGCAACGGGCTTTACTTCCTGTGGAGGAGTGACAGGAGTTGCTGCTTGCGGAGGAAGCGGCGGCATCGAAGGAGCAGGAGGCATGCCGACTTCCGATTTCGGAGTCGAAGTGGGCTTCGCTTCTACTTTCAGCTCGGATTTAGCTTCCGGCTTCGGCTCTACTTTTACTTCCGGCTTCGCTTCTACTTTAATTTCGGGCTTTGCCTCAGGCTTAACTTCGACCTTTGGCTCGGGCTTCGCCTCTACTTTAGCTTCCGGCTTCGCCTCGGGTTTGATTTCCGGCTTCGCCTCGGGTTTGATTTCCGGCTTCGCCTCGGG
>SYLX01000039.1 GCA_005808505.1 Bdellovibrionales bacterium
ACGAAAGGACTCGGCGGTAAGCTTGGAAACGGGCAGCAGTGGATGAGCTGGATTCACATCGAGGACATCGCGCGTGTCTTCGTCTTCTGCGCCGAAAATGAAAACGCCGCGGGCGTTTTCAACGGGACAGCTCCGGAGCCTGCGCGCAATGATCGTTTCACGATCTCGCTAGCTCGCGCTTTAGGTCGCCCGGTGTTTTTACCGGTTCCAGAAACCGCGCTCAAAACAGCCCTCGGCGAAGTTTCGACGGCCGTCCTCGCAAGTCAGCGCGTTTTGCCAGAACGTTTGCAAGAGCTCGGCTTCCAATTTCACTATCCACAACTTGTACCGGCGCTCGAAGAGCTATGCCAACCATTGAAAGATGGTCAGCACGAACTTGTGGCTGAGCAATGGATTCCGCGAAAACCTGAAGATGTGTTTCCTTACTTCTGCAGTGAGAAGAACCTCGAAGAACTCACGCCGCCTTTTCTCAATTTCCGAGTAATTGGCAAGTCGACAAAAGATATCGAGCAGGGAACGTTGATCGATTACCGCTTGAGCCTTCACGGTGTGCCGATGAAGTGGCGTACGTTAATCGAGTCGTGGCAACCCGGGCAAAGTTTTGTCGATACTCAGCTGAAAGGCCCTTACCGTAAATGGCACCATACGCACGAGTTTCTTTCATTCGGCGGAGGCACGCTTTTGCGCGATCGAGTCTTGTACAAGCTTCCGTTGGGTCTTTTCGGTGACACGGTAGCGGGGTGGAAAGTGTCTCAAGACGTGGAGAAGATTTTTAAGTTCCGTCGCCAGAAAATCGACGAGCTTTTTGGGAGCAAGATCTAATGGCAACGCCTGAATCCAAAATCCGACTGAAAGCCGCCACGCTTGCCGTGGGAACAGAAGTGACCGACGGCCAGATTTTAGATCGGAACTCGGCTTGGATCTCGCAAAAACTTTCGCGAGCCGGGATTCAGATGATCGAACATCGAGCCGTTGCCGACGATCGCGAAGACATTACGCGCGCCCTTCAGGAGCTTTCCGCACGAGCGGATCTACTTTTTGTAACCGGTGGCCTCGGGCCGACGAGCGATGATTTTACTCGCGACTTGCTTGCAACAGTCTATGGTCGACCGCTTGAGTACGATGAGACGTCATGGAAGCAGATCGAAGAAAAACTTGCTAATCGCGGAATCGTTGCGCGAGAAATTCAAAAGCAGCAGTGCTACTTTCCTCGCGGCTCAAAAATTCTTTTCAATCCAGCAGGCACGGCGAACGCCTTTTCCTTTGAAGCGGAAGGAAAGAGTTCGCCACTGAAAGTTTACGCACTCCCAGGACCGCCCGTCGAAATTGCTGCCGTTTGGGAAGCAAATCTCAAATCTGAAATCGAGAATCTCGTGCCTCTCGAGGAGCGCGAGGAACTCTTTATTCTCCGGACTCTTGGTCGAGGGGAAAGCGATATTGCCGAGAAAACGGAAGCAGTCATCGCGGGAAGCGGTCTGCGTGTCGGATACCGTGCGCACGCACCGTACGTTGAAGTGAAGCTTTGGTACCGGCTTGGCGAGAAAGCGAAAGTTGCCGACGTGATTCGCAAGCTCGAGAAGACGCTCGAACCCTGGATCGTAAGCCGCAACGATGAGGATGCGGCGCAAGCACTCCTTGCTTTAATTCGAGCGGGTGCTGGTCTCGAAATTCTGGATGCCGCAACTTTTGGTGTTCTACACGACCGGCTGGCGCAACAACTTCGCGAGAGTGGCGGCGACGGGTCGGTTTCGCATAAGCTTCGCGTGACTACGCTCTTTTCGGATCGCGTATCGGAAGACGGCTCGCCGGCAGTTCCGTCGAAAGGCGCCATTTTCACCCTGACATGCGATGACGCCCGCAATGTTTGGCTCCTGCGGCTGAAATCGCGTGAGGGTCGCGAGAGTCTGCTTGAAGAGAGCCCGCCTTTTAAATACAAAGTGCGCTCCGACCGTGGCCGAAAGTTCATCACCGAGAAGTCCCTTCTCTGGCTTGCTTCCTTGGCTTCGGAACTGATTTAAGCTGAGCTTCATCTCCGATGAGGTTCGCGCCGTTAGGAGCCTCATGCGCAACGAAAGATTCCCGCACCTGGGACAATACGAGATCGGCGGGAAGACGCTGTCAGCCGCGACCATTCTCGAGCTGATGAAGCCTTTTCTCACGCCCGAGCGCCAAGAGCGTATTCGTCAAGCCGTAGAACTCCGAACTTGCAACGTCGTTCCCGTTCTCGAAAATATTTACGATCGCGGCAACATCAGCGCCGTTTTGCGAAGTGCGGAAGCCATGGGCTATCAATGTGCGCACGTGATCGAGCTTGGCGAAAAATTTAAGAGCGCCAATCGAGTCACGCAAGGAGCCGATAAATGGCTCGACGTAAGAAAATGGAAGTCGACGGTCGAGTGCACGCGTGAACTCAAGCGACTCGGTTACCAAGTTCTCGCAACCCACCTGGATCAGAACGCTAAGCCGATTGGCGAGATGGATTTTACCAAGCCAACCGCAATCGTTTTCGGCAACGAAAAAGAAGGTATCTCCAAAGAGATGATCGAAGAAGCTGATCAAACCATCATCATCCCGATGAACGGCTTTGTTCAGAGCTACAACATCTCGGTTGCGGCCGCGATCTCGCTTTATCACATCTACATGGAACGCACGCGCCATTTGCCCAAGCATGGCGATCTCACCGAGGAAGAAAAGCTCATCTTGCGTGCGGAGTTCAGCCTCCGTTCAAGCCAAAATCCTGAAAAGCTTTTAGAAGAAGTTTTGAAGCGCTAAGTGGAATTGAGGTTCCAGGTCTCTAAAAAAAGTCGAGCCGCTCGAAAACGAGCGGCCCGGCCAACAGAACGTGCGGTGAAGAAGGTTCCGTTCCCAAAGTTTTTGAAACAGAGCTCCTGAAGAGTTCCGTTTCGAAAACGAAGAGTGGCTGAAATTAATCAGCTCTGAAGTCATACTTGATGCCGAATTGCGACAGCCACCCACGAGAGTCGTTTTGATTCGCAATACACAAAAACCCGAACGGGTGAGAAAATTGGCCAACAAATTTTGTAGCGAGATGTCTCGGGAGCATCCTGGGACCAAACGACTTTAGAGCTGAGTACTTGTCGCTTGATTCTCAAGTGAATCGATTTGCTGATTGTTCTGTGAGCGACGGATTTTGAGCTGCTCGATCTGCGTATCGACAGAGCCGCCGATTCGGCTCGGGGAGAGAAGTCGCGTGAGGTTATCGATACGAGCTTCGAGCTCTGCGTTTTCGCCTTCGAGTTCTTTCACGCGTAGGCCGATCGAGTAACTCGTCAAGAATGCTTTTTCTAGATGTTCAGGACAAACGCGCTCGTAAATGATCCCGAGCTTTGCGGCTTCGAATCCGCCGCTCGAAGTACAAAACTCAATTAGGCCGGCATCGCGACCATTCGTGTAGAGTTCAACTTCGACGGGATTCGGTGTCGAATCACAACGCTGGCGTTGCTCGTTTAAGCGCGCGAGCGAGTAGCCGAGGCGGCCATCGGAGCGACCGGCTTCGTACCAGTCGATGTTCGCGCAAGGATTGCGAGGCGGCGCCGTTGAAATGGTTTGGGAAGCCATCTCCTGGACCGTTGTGCACGCAATGAGGCCCGCGCTGGCAAAAGCAGCCAACAAGCCCAAAACGATTTGAGTGCGAAAAAGCCCCGACGTGATTTTCATGCGCAAGACAGAAGAGTAAGGGCGAAGCGGCGTTTTCTCAAGGGAGAGTCCCCGAAAAAGCAGAGATTTCACAGTCATGGCCCGACTTCGGCCCAGTTTTGCGGTGCACTAGTTATGAGGGTCGCGAATTGCCTAACCCCTTGATTTCGTGCGATGAATCAGTCTCTTAACCGGTCTAGACCAGCATTCCATGGAGAGTGGCGGAAATGAAAATCGCCCTGTTGCACGATTCTGTCCTGCCCCCCAAAACTTACGGCGGCATCGAGAGAATCGTCGTTGCGTTAGCTTACGAGTTCCGCCGTCGCGGGCATGAAGTCATCGTGCTTTGCCGTAAAGGCAGCCGCCTCGAAGACTTCGAAACGTTTGAGCTTCCCGCTAATTACCAAACGGCTCCGCCTCGCGAGTGGCTCCCGAAAGGAATCGACTTCCTGCACTCGCATCAACCGCTCCCGCTCAAGCCCGACATTCCATTCGTGGTTACGATTCACGGGAACGGCCATGAGCAAGAGAAGTACTGGAAGAACACGAATTTCTTAAGCCAGAGCCACTGCCGCAATCACAACGGAAAGTACTTCGTTTATAACGGCGTGGATCCCGAGCGTTATCCGTTCGTCGCGAAGAAAGAAGATTATTTTGTCTTCTTAGCGCGCACCACTTGGCGCGTGAAAAACGTGAAGACCGCTATCGCGTGGGCTAACGATCTCGGAGTTCGTCTCGAGATCATGGGTGGAAGCGGAGTCTCCCGCGGAAACATCCATTATCAAGGACTCGTCGATGAGCCTAAAAAAGTGGAGCTGCTTTCGAAAGCCCGCGCATTGATCTATCCAACGAATTGGGATGAACCCTGTGCCGGCGCACCACTTGAAGCGCTTGCTTGCGGAACACCGGTGATCTCGTCGCGCAACGGTTGCATGCCTGAGCTTGTACGACCTGGTACCGGCGTCGTTTGCAGTTCTTATCCCGAGCTCCTCAACTCCGTGCGCGAGCTTGAGAAGGTAAAGCCAGAAGACTGCCGCAAAGCGGTTGAAACTTTCTTCAGCGTGCAGCGAATGGCAGAAGATTACCTCTCCCTTTTCGATCGCATCTTAAAGCAAGGTGAGCTCGACCACGAACCTCGCTACAATTTTGATCCTGCGTCTGTAAAGCTTCTCTACAAACCGACCGTCGCCAATCGCCTTCGCTTGGCCGTGCTCGGAAAAGTCTGAGGTTGATTCGTGAAAGTTTTCATTCCCGGCGGCGCTGGATTTATCGGAAGCCATCTCTGCGAAAAGTTCTTAGCCGATGGGCACGAAGTTATCGCCTACGATAGCCTCGTTCTCGGAAAACGCGAGCTACTCGCAAAAGCGATGAAGTCACCGAAATTTCGTTTCGTAGAAGCGGACCTTCTCGATCTCGAACGCGTGAAGAAAGAGATGATGGGTGCTGATCTCGTCGTGCATATGGCGGCAAACTCCGACATCTCTCAAGGTGCGGCGCGAACGGATGTCGACATGCAAAACGGCACGATCGCGACCTACAACGTGCTCGAAGCGATGCGCGTGGTGGGAGTAAAGAAACTCATCTTCGCATCGACCTCAGCGATCTACGGCGAAGCGAGCGTGAAGCCGACGCCTGAATCTTACGGTCCGCTTTTTCCGATTTCATTCTACGGCGCGAGCAAATTAGCGTGCGAAGGAATGGTCTCCGCTTTTTCGCACAACTGCGGGATCCAGTCGTGGGTCTACCGTTTCGCGAATATCGTTGGGCCCCACTCGACTCACGGTGCGATCTACGATTTCGTTTCGCGCCTCTTAAAAAATCCGGATCGCCTCGACGTTCTCGGAAACGGAACGCAACGCAAATCTTACCTCTACGTTCACGATTGCGTTGCGGGAATGCTTTTTGGATTCACGCATTCGAAAGAAAACTTCCAGTGCTTTAACCTGGCTAGTAAAGGTGTGAGCAATGTGCGATTCATCGCCGAAGAAGTCGGTCGCCAGATGGAAAAAGCGACGGGCAAAAAAGCCGAAATCGCCTTCGGTGAAGGGGATCGTGGATGGGTCGGTGATGTGCCTTACACTTACCTCGATGGATCAAAGCTTGAAGGCCTAGGCTGGCGCGCTCGCTTTGAAAGCGACGATGCCGTCAGACAAGCGGTCGCTGAGATCGTGCGCGAGAAAATTTCGGGAGAGTTTCTTTGAACGCCCTTAAGAAACCTCAAGTCGTCATCTTGGCTGGAGGGTTGGGGACACGTCTTCGACCCATCACCGAGAAGATTCCGAAGCCGCTTGTTCCTGTCGCGCATGAACCGTTCCTTCATTGGCAGCTCTTAGATCTGAAGGCTCAAGGCTACACGAAGGTTTTGCTCTTGGTGGCTTACCTTGGCGAACAAATCGAAGCTCACTTCGGTGACGGAAGTACGCTTGGGCTCGAAATTCAGTACGCGTATGAACCCGAACCGCTCGGAACGGGAGGCGCACTCCGCAATGCACTTCCCAAACTCGACGAAGAGTTCGTGCTTTTGAACGGCGATAGTTTTTTACGTGCGCCACTGGATGAAATGTTGAAAGCTCATCGGCAAGGTGGCTTCAGTGCAACCGTTTCGGTCTACGACAATCACGATCCGGTTCCGGTGATCCCGAATCTGAAAGTGAACGGCCCGGTCGTTCAAGCGTACGAGAAGGACGCAGGACCCACGCGTGGTTTTGATAAAATTGATTCTGGAATTTACGTTTTAAATCGCTCGATCGTCGCGGAACGACCTTTGGATCGATTCATGCTGGCAGATCTTTGGGTTCCCCTGATCGGGCAGAAAAAGCTCGGAGCTTTCGATGTTCGCGAACGTTTCTACGACATCGGAACCCCTGAGCGGTTGAAAGAATTTGAGGAGAAGGTCCGTGATTATTTCCCGAACTCCCTATCGCATTAGTTTCTTAGGCGGCGGCACCGATTTACCCGCGTTTTATCAAGAAGAAGAGGGCGCCGTCTTATCGACCACGATCGATAAGTACATCTACATCACGGTGAACGATCGCTTCGATGAGTCGTATCGTCTCTCGTACAGCAAAACGGAGATCTGCAAAACGGTCGACGAGATTGAACACAAGATCTTCCGCACCGTGCTCGGTAAGTACGGCTCGCTTGCGCGCGAGAAAAACGGCGGCCGGGGTCTTGAGCTTCTCTCGATGGCTGATGTGCCTTCAGGAACAGGCCTTGGCAGCTCCTCAAGCTTTACCGTGGGCCTCCTGCACGCGGTGAAGGCGCACGTAGGTCAGTTCCAGAGTGCGGAGCAATTGGCTTCTGAGGCCTCGCACATCGAGATTGAAGATTTGAAAGAGCCAATCGGCAAGCAAGATCAGTACGCGGCAGCTTACGGTGGACTTCAGTACATCCGCTTCCTTCCATCAGGCGAAGTGTCGGCTGAACCCGTGATCTGCTCGAAATCAACGAAAGCTGAACTCGAAGCTTCGATGATGGTCTTCTATACGGGCATGACTCGCTCAGCTTCCGGTGTCTTGGCCGAGCAGAAGAGCAACACCGATCGCAAGCGCGAGACCCTTCGCGAAATGAAAAATCTCGCCTATCGCCTCAAGCAATCGTTTGAGAGCGGAGAAGGAGTTTCAAAAGTTGGCGACCTTCTCCACGAGGGATGGATGCTCAAGAAGACCTTGGCGTCAGGCATCTCCGCGAATCAGATCGATGAGTGGTACGATCGCGCCCGGTCAGCAGGTGCCACCGGTGGAAAGATCTTGGGGGCTGGCGGCGGCGGCTTTTTGATGGTAGTTTGCGACCCCAACAAACAAGAGCGTGTCCGCCAGGAGCTGAAGGAGCTTCGCCAAATCCAGATGGGTTTGGAAAGTTTCGGCAGCAAGATCATCTTCGTCGGCTGATTCTAGCTGAAAGCGGCGGCTCTAAATCTCGATTAAAGAGGGTCGCCGCTATGGCAAAAAAACCGGAAAACAAACCAGAAAACAAACCAGCTAAGAACCAAAAATCGGCGCGCACTCAAGCGAAGGCCGTGAAGACGACTGAAGTCGAAAAGAAGTACGGCACGATCGCGATCGAAGAAAACAAACTCGAGCGCTTCGAAAACCGCACGCAAGTTCGTCGATACACGATCGACTTCACTTGCCCTGAGTTCACTTGCCTTTGCCCACGCTCTGGTTTCCCTGATTTTGCGACGATCAAAATCAAAGTTGTTCCCGATAAGTGGTGTGTGGAGCTGAAGAGCTTAAAGCTCTACATCAATGGCTTCCGCGATAAGCACGTCTTCCACGAAGACGTAACGAACATCATCCTGCAGGATTTGGTGGATCTTCTCGATCCGCACGAGATCACGGTCGTAGGAGACTTCACGGTGCGCGGAAACATCCACACCGTAATCACGGCGACGCACACTAAATAATTTTACTTTGCGGTTCGCGATGCGCGTTTGGTTGCGGGCTTGCGCGTGCTGAGATCCTCATCGGAAGAGAGGATCTCGTTGGTGGAGTTGACGAGATACACAGCTTCACTTGCGGCGTTCGTCTCAACGAGACCGTAGTTGCGCACGCAGTTCTCCATCGCGCGTGCACCTTTGGCGGCTTGCTGAGCGCAAATAGCTGCGGCCTCCGCGGCGAAAACCGGCGCGCGAGCTAAGTTAGGATCGTCGTAGTTGACCTCGGCCCGCGCGGGCGGTGCCAAGACCGCGATCAAGGTTACTAGCGCGACGCTCATCGCACGGGCTAGCACGTTGATCTGCGGCGGATCGAACTTCATCTGGCCTCCTTGGGCCTTTGGAAATGCCTCTCGCACTTTGCTGAAGAGGCTTCTCTCATAATCGGTTGAATCTCCTCGACTTTCAAACAGATCTTCGGCGCGCCAGGCGCTCCAGGACCAGAAAAAGAACTGGTAAGCAATAGACACCAGGCCGCTCTCAAAAGGGCAAAGACCCCTCAGAAAAACTCAAGTGCACGTTTCAATTTGAGACGGCGCTTTCGCAGGAAACGAAGAAGCTTTTCATGTTCGAAGGACGATGAGGTAGCTCGAAATCCCAATCCGCTGGCGGCGTTGGTTGAAGGCGTAGACCTTTGCGGCCGCTTACGATCTTCTTTGCGCGGGTTTCGAAATCATCGATCGACCAAGCTTCGTAGTTGCTAGCAAAGAGAAGCGTGCCTTGCGGCGCTAGAACATCGAGCAAAGCGATAAGCAAACTTTCGAAGTCCTTCTCGATGCGAAACAAACCCGTCTTTGATCTGCTAAATGATGGTGGATCGCAGATGATGAGATCGAACTTTAGTCCTTTTTTCTTCGCCCAAGCTAAGTACTCGCGACTATCCATCGCGCGAAACTCGTGAGGTGCAAGATCTAGTGAGTTCAGCTCGAAGTTACGTTTGCCCCACTCAAGAAACGTTTTACTTACATCAACCGAAACCGTTTTCGATGCGCCACCGGCAGCCGCCGCAACACTAAAGCCTGCCGTGTAACAAAAAAGATTCAGAACTGTTTTGCCCCTCGCGTGTTCGCGGACCCATTGGCGATTTCGGCGTTGATCGAGAAAAAGCCCCGGCGACAAGCCACTATCAGTTCTGAATTCAAATTGAAGACCGTTTTCTTCGGCGGTCCACCTCGGATCAAAAACTGCGGGGCCTCGAAGGACTTCTTCTTCGTGCGGTGCACTCCCGCGGTTTCCGCGAACCTGGAGA
>SYLX01000040.1 GCA_005808505.1 Bdellovibrionales bacterium
GCGCTACGCCACTGTTCATTCGCGCGCTACGCCACGACTTCCGCAAAACGATGCAGGGTTTCGATGAGGCGGGTGCGATTCACGGGTTTGGTGAGGTATTCATCAAAGCCATTGGAAAGCGAGCGTTCACGCTCTTCTTTCATCGCGTGGGCCGTGATCGCAATGATGGGTTTAGCGAACCCTGATCGTCGCAGCTCGGCCGTGGCCGTGTGGCCATCTTTCTCCGGCATCTGGATGTCCATCAAAACGATATCGGGCTGAAGATCGATGGCCTTCTTAACACCTTCCTCGCCGTTGACGGCAGTTTCGACGCTAGCACCGGCGCGAGTGAGAAAGCGTGTCACCATCGCACGATTGTCAGGCGAATCCTCAACCAGCAAAATGCGCAAGCCGTTTAAGTCAGATGCGCTTTGCGGAAGCGCAACAGGCTTAGCTTCAACTTTGGGTGGTGAGCTGACGACCCGAGGACCGAAGTTGAGATCTTGAAGCGGAAGTTCCATAAATTCGGCTTCGCTTGCGGGACCATCGAGAATCGTGAGCAAAAACGTGCTGCCCGCGCCGAGTTGGCTTCGCAACAGAACCAAATCGCCGCCGAGGGCTTGCGCAAATTTTCGAGAGATAGCGAGTCCCAGACCAGTTCCGCCGAACCGACGAGACATGGAGGAATCTGCTTGGGAGAAAGGTCGAAATAGACGTGTTTGTTGTTCCGGATCGATGCCGATGCCGGTATCCGAAATTTCGAATTCAAGTTGGATGGGCGCAAGCACGTCCTTGTTCACGCGCGCGCGCGCAAGCACCCGGATGCTTCCGGCTTCCGTGAATTTGATCGCGTTACCAACAACGTTTAGGAGAATCTGGCGCAATCGAATCGGATCGCTATGAATCAAGCGAGGAATCGCCCCTTCGCTCTCGAAGGTCACGCGCAAACCTTTCTCTTTGGCTCTCAAAGCTAGAGCTGCGCGAAGGTCTTCGATCACGCTCATGAGTTCAAAGCGTGTCTTCTCCAGCTCAAGCCGACCGGCTTCGACTTTCGAGAGATCAAGAAGCTCATCGATCAAGACGGAAAGTTGCCGAGCATTGCGCGAGATCGCGCTCAAAGCTTGAACTCGCTCACTCTCAGATTGTTCCGGTGATGATGCCAAGTCCGTGAAGCCAACGATGACTCCAAGAGGAGTGCGAATCTCGTGACTCATGTTTGCCAGGAATTGCGACTTCGCTCGGCTGGCAGCTTCAGCCGCCTCTTTAGCTTGCCGAAGTTCATTTGCAATGCGGATGCGCTCGGTGATGTCACGAACGATCGCGGTGAAGTAACGGCTTCCATCGAGCGTAAATTCGCTCAAAGCAAAATCGAGGGGGAAGGTACTTCCATCGCGTCGACGCCCCACGACTTCACGACCGACTCCGAGAATCTTCGGACGACAAGGTGACCGGTAATGATCGAAGTATTCGTTGTGATCTTCTGATTCCTGCTCTGGCAAAATCTTCGAAACGTGAGTGCCCAGGATTTCGATGCTGCGGTAACCGAAGATTTTTTCGGCAGCCTGGTTCCAGGAATCGATCTTGCCGTGTTCATCCATCGTGAAAATTCCGTCGACGACGTGATCGACGATAGAGCGTGCGCGGGCTTCACTCGTGGTGAGTGAAGAGAGAGCCGCAAGCTTCTCTTCTTGCGCGCGTGTTCGACTTTCGAGGGCCCCGTGGAAAAGACCGGCGAGAAGACTCAGCAACAGCCCTTCGGATAGGTAGACCCCGACGCGGATCAACTCCGGCGCCGTAATTTCTCGAGGGGCATCTGAAGAAACTGCGTACATCACGGTTGAAACCGTCACGCCGCAAACCGTAGCGAAAAGGCCTGGAGCAAACCCGCCGTACCAAGCAGCGACGATTACGGGAAAAAGAAAGAGGAGAAGCGAGATCGCTTCTCCCGTCATCGGTCGAAGATATGAACTTAAAAAGAGAGCAACGGCTACTAATCCGATAATCGCTACGTAACCAAGCCAGGTTTCGCGCTCGGTTTTTTCGTTCGGCGGTTTCGGTGTTAGAAAACTCTGGATGTTTTCAAGCGTGAGCACGATAAGCCCTCCAAGCGCGATTCTAACTCACGTCAGGGAGAGCATGATCATTAAGAGAACGACATTTACGAGTTTAAACAGTTTCTGAAAGTCGATTGCGGATTAGTTACTCTTTTGCTTCTTCATCAACACAACCGACGGCAAAGTTTTGTCAGCGTGACCGCCGACTTCCAAATTTTTTGGATGACGATAGTCCTCTAGCCGACCTTGATCGACGAGGAAGCGCCCTTGAAACGAGCTTAACGGAATTTCGTAGCTGTTACCATTTCGGTGCGGATCACCACCTACGGTGAGTGCAACAACTGTCGGTTGGGAATTGACGTTGTACACCCCAGATTCGAGAACTTCGCTTTCATCTTCTGTGAATGAAGGATGTGCGCTGCTTCCGTTTTCCTTATCGACGTCTGATTTCGTCAATGTCCAAGGCCACTGCGTTTGTTTCCCAACGACATCTTTCAACTTTGCTTCACGGGCGTAAATTTTGATGAGCTTCGTACCAGGAGGCAAGATTTCGCGCATGTAAGCGATGGCTTGGTTCTCCACACGCGAGCAACCATGACTCGCGAGAAGAGAATTTTGATCAAGGGGCGACGAACGCAAAGCTTGGATAAACTTATCGCCATCAGCACCCCAGCCCCAAGTGCCGTGCGTCCATTGCTCATCGGCATTCGGACCGATAAAAGCTGTATACCAACCAAAAGCACCGCGAACGCTTGCGCTTGATCGAGGTAAGAGATCCTTCTTTGTCCAATCTTTCAGGTCTGCTCCAGCGCGAGGAATCGCGGGGTACGTCGGGTTGAACCAAGAGGGATATTCGTTGTCGTAATCTTCGTAGAACTTGAACCACTTCGTAATGCGATAGCTACCGAGAAGTGAACGACGGTGCTTTTCGTTTTGTCCTACGACCATATCCGTTTCCAATACCAAGCGGTGTGCGCAAGATCTGCCGCCGCAGTTTTCGTAGACGCGGAGTTTTTCGGTCGCGATGTTTTGCACGACGAAGTAGCGATCGGCGTCGGCTTCTTCACGCGGCGGAGACACCGGTTCTTTAGAAATGTATTGAGGAGGAATATAGATCGGCCCAAGCGGAGCGTCGGGCTTATCTTTATCGGTCACTTCGACTTCGATTAGACCTTGATCGCCTTTCGGCGTGGGATCCACGACGGTAATCTCGTCGTTCTGTTCGATGATCGTATCGGTTTGCTCGCACGTTTCGTCGGGAGTTTTGCGCGCGCAGATACGGCCGGGTCGAACGTAGCCTTTATCTCCGTTGTTGAAATCACCGGCTTGGTGCGGAGTTGTTTGTCTTTCGGTGTGGGGATCCGCGGTGAATGGTGCCGGAGTCATGTTCTCCGTCTCGCGCCATTTCGCGGGCGAGCAGGCGACCAGCGCTCCGAGCGCCAGCGTGAACGCGAGTGCGAATTGTGAGGAACGAGCGTTGAACGCCACCGTAAAACCCCTTGAAACGGAAGATTCCGGTGGCACACGTTTCAAATCGCGTTCCAGTGCTTTGTGGGCACCGGAACTCGGTTAAATGGTTATGAGGAGTTTGCGGTGACGAAGAACGTCAATTCAGAAGGCGCGACCGCCGTTTACCGGAGTGTGCAGTCTGCCGGTTTTCACAAGTCTTTCGGATATGCGACAAACCAGCGTTCATGCTATAGGTCAGTTCATGCCTACCTTTTTAGATTCCTTCTCTGAAAAATTGTGGAACGAAATTGACCTCGTTGGTTTCGACACCGAAACGACTGGCAAGTACCCGCTCACGGCAGAAGTCTGCGAGCTCGCCGCTGTTAAATGGCGTGGCGGAAAAGTCGTCGAGACATACTCAACCTTACTGAAACCATCGAAGGCGATGGATGCCGAAGTCATCGCGATTCACGGCATCACAAACGACATGGTCGAAAACGCACCTAGGATGGCGGAGAAGATCGCCGAGTTCCATCGTTTTGTTCAAGGCTCCGTACTTGTCGCTCACCATGCTCCTTTCGACCTCGGGTTCCTCGCGATCGAATTTGAAAAAGCGGGGTTGCCGTTACCGGAGACGCCGATTCTTTGTTCGTCTCTCCTTTCGCGGAGACTCTTTCCTGAAAGTGAAAACCATCGCCTCCAAACTTTGATCAAGTTCTTCTCGCTTCCTCAGGGCGCCGCTCACCGCGCGCTAGATGATGCAAAGGCTTGTTTAGAAGTCGGCGTTCGTTGCCTCGAGAAGCTGGGTGCTAGTTCCCAACTTGGCAAAGCGTTCGATACGCAAGGCGGGGGACTAACCTGGTCGAGATTCTCGATGAAGAGTCTTGAGGAGTCGCCGGTCTATCGCGCCCTGATCGAAGCTTCGCGCGAGCAACGGGTCGTTGAAATGGCTTACGGCTCGGGTTCGTCACCGGGTGAAAAACGGCGAGTCCATCCACTCGGAGTCGTTCGCTCGCTCGACGGTGACTTCCTCGTTGCCTATGCCGAGAAAGACCAGCGATCAAAACGCTACTTCCTCGACAAGATCACGTCTGCGGAAGTCGTCTAAAACAAAAAAGCCAGCTGGGTGCTGGCTTTTTCTTTGGTGAATCTCAAATGTTCTTTTTCGTTTTCGGGATCCAGATCTCGTAAGTCGATTTGCCGCTCGGCGTGTGCCCTCGAATCAGGTGTTGATTCAGGGCGATCAGGGTTCGGGTCGGGACATTGTATTTACGCGCGACGTCCGCAAGGTGCGTCTTTGCCGGCACCTTCACTCGGCGAACAAGTGGGAATTCGTAAAGAGTCTTACGCTCAAAACCGAACTTTTCGGGATTCCGTGCGATTAACATGGCAGCTTGAAACTTCGGAACGTAGTTCGCAGTTTCGGAAGGGATCGCGCGACGCCGAACCAGTCGCCAAAAATCTTTGGAGTCGTGTTTGCGAACTGCGCGACGAACGCAGCCCGAACCGCAGTTGTAAGCGGCCATTGCCAAGTACCATGAACCGAATTCGTTCTTCAGATCCTTGAGGTGACGGGCCGCTGCGCGAGTGGCGCGAATCACGTCCATACGCTCATCGACTTCCTTGTCCACGCGAAGACCGTAAAGCTTTGCGGTAGGTGCCATGAACTGCCAAACACCAACGGCGCGAGCGTGCGAGCGCGCGCGACGAGCGAAACCACTTTCGATCATCGCTAAATAATACATTTCGGGAGGAACGCCGTGTTCAACAAGGATGTCTTGGATCAGCGTCTTATAAAGAGCGCCTCGCTGCATGAACCGATCAAAGCGTTCGCGATCGTCGACGGAAAAGAACTTCACCCATTTTTGGACCGAAGGATTATTTTCGGCGGGGATGTGCGAGCGCAACGTTCGCGGCTCAGCCTCGGTGAACAGCTCAAAAGGAATCGGAAGAGCCTGAGCGCGCGAGGGCATCAGCGAAGACAAAGTGGACACGAGTAACGCCGCCGTCATGGCAGCCAGAGTAGCTCTCTTCATGTTCCGGTTTTCTCCGTTACGGTTGGAGTTTCTACTGTGCTAGTTGCGGAATCGTCGTCTTGGGCCTCGGCGGCCGCAACCGCGGCCGGGTTCGAGTACGCTTGCGGAGCTAACATCTGCGCGATGCGTTTAGAAATGGCTTCAAGTTGTTTGAACTCGTCGCCGGCGCGCAGGCGAAGGGGACGTTGTTTTCCTTCAGAGAGATCATCGAGCCATTTCTCAAACGCGTAGAGCGGGCCTGCCATGCGCGCTGAGAGAATACGGCCGATCAAGAAGAGAACCGTCGCGAAGACCGCCGCAACCGCCGAGAAGCTGATCAAAAAAGGTGTCAGATAGCTGTCGAGAACGCGGGGATTGTTTCCGCCGAAATCGATGATCGTCACGCGGAGGAAAGTATAGGCGTAAACTCCCGCGATCACCGAGAAGCCAAAGCCTACGGCCATCATGATGAAGCAGTAGCGAAGCTGAAACTTCGGATTGACCCAGTAGCGTTTACGCGAATCGTTTGCGGGCCAGAGAACTTCGCTCTCTCGAATGAGTGCGGTCGCGATCATCGCGTAACCAACCCACTGAAGAGCGTCGGCGAGGTTGAACGCCGGCGATGCTTTTTCAGGCGAGCCGAGCAGGATGAAGTCGATGACGTGACCGTAAATGATCCGGTCAGTAACGTTACCGAGAATGCCGCCGAGAAGGATCGAGAGACCCGAGCGAAGCATCAGCGATTTGATCGGCAAGAGATACTGAATGATGACGAAGAAGAAGAGGAGAAACGCTCCTCCCGTCGAGAGACTCACCACGCGGATGACGGGAGTGACGTCGGAAAACAGTCCCAACATCGCACCGTGATTGTGATGAAGAACAAAACCAAGTGGACCGTAAAACTTCAAGCCTTGGATCGTCAGCGCCCAATTCTTGCTGATTTGATCGACGCCCCAAGTGAGAAAGAGCGGAACGATGACGAGAATCCAATCGATTTTGCGCATGCGAGCAGTGGCTCCATTGGTCGTGCAAAGAAAGCTGTGACTTAGATCTTCAGCTTACCGGTCATGCGCGAGCGGCGCCAACGGTTTGGTTTCGGCCTTGTCCTTTGGCCCGGTAGAGTGATTCATCCGCCTTGGAGATCAAGTCCTGCGCGGTTGTGGCGTGATCCGGTAACGTAGCAACACCAATGCTGACAGTTGCGCGAATGCTACCAACGCGAGGGAAAACAAACTCGTTTGATTCAAGCGAAGAACGTATTCGTTCGGCAACTTTCATCGCTCCATCAAAGTCGGCATCGGGCATGATGACGGCGAACTCTTCGCCACCGTAACGTGCGACTACATCGAGCGTACGCACTTGGTCTAGGATGCGGAGAGCGACAGCTTTCAAAACGAGATCGCCAGTCGGGTGACCGTAGCGATCATTGATGAGTTTGAAGCGATCGATATCGATCATCGCCATCGAAAGTGGACGCGTGTGTCGAAGCGCTCGCTCCGTTTCGATGCGCAAGCTGTCTTGAAAGTAGCGGTGATTCTTTAAGCTCGTGACTGGATCGGTAACGGAGAGCTGCTCAAGCTCGTTCTTTTCTTTGAGAGTTGAGTGGATCGCGAGTGCCTCAAACATTTGGATACGGAAGTAATCGTTTTCCCAAGGCTTGAGAATCAAACGGTGAACGCGAGTCGTGTTGATCGCCTCGACCATATCATTAAGAGCGACGTGGCCGGTGATGAGCGCTCGGACCGCGAGCGGATTTTTCATCTGGACCTTCGCGAGTAAATCGAGTCCTTGTTCGCCCGGTAAACTCTGATCGGTCAGAACAATCGCCGTTTCAGGATTTTGGTCTAGGAGCGACATGGCCTCAGGCGAACTTCGAGCAATCAAAACGTCGAAGTCCGAAGCAAGCAGACGCCTTATGGCGCTGACGACACTCTCGTCATCATCCACCAGAAGCAATTTGGCTCTTGTTCCGTTTGCATCGGAGCTCGAAGTCAGTTTCATTTCCTAAATGTTAACAAAGCGGACGAAGGCAAAAAATAGACTCGAGGTCGGGGAGAAACCGAACCCAGACCACGATCCTTCCTCTTCATCGCGCGAAACAGTGGTGAACCAGAAAGTTCATGGGTAGACTTTAGGCCATGACTCAATCGATTCGATTCCTCCCGTTTGTATTTGCATTACGTTCCGCTTTCTTTGCTGCAGCGTTGGTTGTCGCAACGTGGACATCGGCCGCGGCTTCACCCGCCACGCCCGCTCCAAATCCCGAAGCGGGAGAGCGGATCGCCGCGCGACTAAAAAAAGCGATTGGGAACTCAGGATTTAAAAATGGTGAGATCGGGGTTTGGGTCGGAGCAAATTCTTCCAAGGGGATAGAGACCTACTTCAGCCACAATGGTGAGAAAGCTTTCATCCCGGCTTCTCTTTCGAAACTTGTGACGGCTGGCGCTGTCCTTCACGAATTTCATCCTGGGCACAAGTTTAAGACGCAGCTTCTTTCAGATGCGAAAGTCGATAACGGAGCTTTGAGCGGCAACCTCTATCTAAAGGGTGGCGGGGATCCTTCTTTTGTTTCCGAGAACATGTGGATTCTCGTCAATGAACTCACGCGCGCGGGAGTCACGAGCGTTGAAGGTGATATCGTCGTCGACGACACGCTTTTCGATAACGTGCGATTCGGATCTGACCGTCAGGATGAGAGAGTGGATCGCGCCTACGATGCGCCTGTTGGCGCCATGTCGATGAACTGGAATTCGGTAAACGTCTACGTTCGTCCTGGAGATAAAGTCGGCGACAAGCTCAAAGTCTTCGCTGACGTAATGACGCCCTACTTGAAAGTGCGAAACGAAACGAAGACCGTACCTTCTGGCCGCGGAAAGACCGTTGCCGTTGAGCGCACGAGTGAAAAGGGATTTAACGGCGACGTGATTGTCGTCACGGGAGCGATGGCTCAGGGGCATCCGGAGTTCGTCGTTTATAAGAGCATCGCGAATCCGGACCTGTTCGCCGCGAACAACTTGGTTGAATTTCTTCGCCAGCGCGGAATCTTCGTCAAAGGCAAAACTCGGGCGGGCGCAGCGCCCAAGGCCGCGACCGTTCTCGCAACTTCTGAAAGCAAGCCGCTCGCGATGATCGTGGCTGACATGTCGAAGTGGTCGAATAACTACGTGGCAGAAATGCTCGTAAAAAATCTCGCGGCGGATGCGGGCGAACAACCCGCAACGATGGACGGCGGAATGAACCGCGTTCGCAAATATCTTGAGAGCGCGGGCCTCAAGCCAGCCGACTATGAATTCATCAATGCGGCGGGCTTCACGCGTCGCAATCGTTTGAGTCCGCAACAAATTGGTAAGTTCCTCGAATTCGTCCACGCGGATTTCACGATCTTTCCTGAATATCTCGCCTCACTTCCGATCGCGGGAGTCGACGGCACTTTACGAAGTCGAATGAAGAACCCTCCCGCGGAGCGCTGGGTCCGTGCTAAGACCGGACTTCTCAACGGTGTGGTGGGATTGTCGGGTTTCGCGGGAAGATCAGGCGGCGAGATCGTGACGTTCGCATTCATCTACAATGGTGGCGGCCGTGAAGACAAAGCTCGTGCTTTGTTTGATCAGATGGCTGGCTTCATCGTCGAAGACTAGAACTGGAAAAGCTAACCATGAAACTGTCGTCGAAATCGTCGTCTCAGCTTCTCTCGACTGCCGCCTCCATCGTTGCGCTCTCGCTTCTCGCTTTGTCGTCGCGTTCGACGGCGGAGATTTCGACTCTGGATCCCGCAGAGCCTGCAAAAGCCGAGTCACCGAAATCAGGCGTGACGCTCCGGGATCTTCTGAACACTTGGTTTCCAGGTCGTACTGGCGAGAACGGAACAGAAGCCGAGAGCGAAGATCGCGAAGCGGCACCGGCCGGTTTGGAGAGCGACGCTTCTGACTTGCTGACTCCCCAAGAACTCCTGACGGAAGAAGAGATTCGACGAGCCCTACCCTGGCAACCTCCGAATTACTCGGGGCAAGCGGGTGTCATCGGTTACAGCGAGGGTCTCTTCGAAACACCAGCTGCATTCAGAGAGCGAGTCGCGTTCTGGCGCGACATTTATACGAAGTACACGTCCGAGCAAGGCGTGATTCACGACAAAGATTACGTGAACATCGTGTTTGAGACGGTCGACTTCGCTTCCATCATGTCGGATAAGTCGAAGACTGTTTTTCAGAAAGCGCGAGCGCGGCAAAAGCTCGTTGATCAACGAAAAAAAGAAATCGTTGAACGCTTAAAGCGGCTGAGCGCTCTCGCAAATTCAGACGGCCTGACCGGCGAGGATCTGCGGATCTGGAAGCTTTACGACAGCATCAACGATCCTGATCGGTTCAAGAAAGCGACCGAGAAGAACCGCCTCCGGTTTCAACTCGGTCAGCGCGATCGCTTCATCGTCGGCATCTACCATTCAGGTCGTTATCTTCGCGAGATGGAAAAAATCTTTCGCGAAGAAAACGTTCCCGTCGAGCTTACGAGACTTCCCTTTGTTGAAAGCTCGTTCAATTTAAAGGCGAGATCGAAGGTAGGGGCGAGCGGCATCTGGCAATTTATGCGTCGAACCGCACGACCTTTCATGAAAGTTGGGAAAGAAGTCGACGAACGAAACGATCCGCTGAAATCGACTCGCGCGTCGGCGCGCCTACTCAAGCAGAACTACCAAATGCTGCAAAGCTGGCCGCTCGCGATCACGGGCTACAATCACGGGCCCTACGGCGTTCGCGCCATCACGAATAAACTTGGAACGCGCGATCTCGGCGAAATCATCAATCGCTACTCGTCGAAACGATTTGGGTTCGCTTCGGAGAATTTTTACGCCTGCTTCCTTGCGGCGCTCGATGCCGAAAGAAACGCCAAGCTCTACTTTGGTGACGTGAAGTGGGGGCCCGAAGTCGACGGCGTTGAACTCAAGTTGAAAAAGCCGCTGTCTTACCAAACGGTCCTTCAGTTTTTCGATGGGGATGAAAATGCGGCTGAACTCGTGAATTCCCACGTTCTCTCGCGAGCTAAGAAGGGGAAGACGATGTTGCCTGCAGGCACTTTCATTCGCGTTCCTACGGCGCGGGCGGAAGTCGCGCGAGATTTTCTCAACGGAAAAACTCCGCTTCCGAAAGCGCTACTAGCTTTGAAAGAAATTCCGCTGACTCAGCCTTCAGCGCAGGTCGTTGCCCCGCAACCGCCACCTGCGCATCCAGCCGCTGAAAGAGCTCCGGGACCGATGCCGCTAACTCCCGCCGCGACACCGGTTTACAAGGAATCTACAATCGACAATTCGAAAGACCCGTCGATTCAGTTGATGAGCGGAGATGACAAACCGTAAGCCGCTGCCGTGGGCTCAAGCACACGGTAGGGATTATCGGAGTATTCGATCAAATAAAGGCAAGGGCGAAGATTCTTTTGGAAGACCACAGGAATCACCGCTTGGCCAGGATAGAACCCGCCGCCGCCCCACATATCCGCAGGATCAAGTTCGAACGTGAAGGCGAAGATGTTGTGCGTCCCGTACGCCCAATCTGTCGTATCGCCGCTTGCGATGTACAAGTCAGAAGACTTTTGCGGAGTGTACTTGTTCCAACCAGCCATCGTCTGCGCCATCTTCTCAAAAACCGAACGGTCTTTTACGTTCGCGATCTGATCGTAAGAACCACCCCAAGGGTACAAGATCAACTCGGAGAACGTGTGGAAGCTGAGAAGTGTCGTGAGGTTCTTTTGATTGTCGACGAAGTTTTTAATGGCTTGCGTTTCAGGTTCGCTGAAAGCCGACGGTCCCATATAAGTGTCGCTGTCAGGGTTCTTGCTCGAGCCGCCGGTTCCCCATTTGTAACCGTAATTGCGGTTGAGATCGACGCCGTATGAGCCGCGTCCGTTGTCGCGCCGGTTTTTACGCCAGAACTTGTAATTGCCATCGGCAATGTCGTGTTCGGCTCCGTCAGGATTCACCATCGGGATGATGTGAATGTCGCGGCCATCGACCAAACGCTGAATCTCGGCGTCGGTTGCGTAGTTCTCCAGGAGATGTTTCGCGAGCAGGATCGGCATCTCGATCGAGAGATGCTCACGCGCGTGGTGGCCACCCATGAAGACAACGGCAGGTTTTGCGTCCGCGTTTGCGAGATCTCCTGAGATGCGGAGGCGGAAGAGTTCGCGACCTTCGTGGCTCTTACCGATGGAATCGAGAGCTGTTAGTTGAGGGAAACGAGTCGCGAGGTCTTGGACAACCGTGCGCATCTCCTCGTAGTTATGGAAGTTCGCATCTTTTGCGGGGAAATCGAGTGGACTGCGCTCGAGGTCGATTTTGTAGCTCGACTCAACGATCTTGAGGCCCTGGAGTTTTTTGAGATGCTCTTTAGAGCCGATCACGACGACGTAATCATCCTTGATCGTTTCGATCGTAACTCCAAGATCTGCGATACGAGTGCGTTCGAACTTATCTTTCGCGCGCACTTTGATCCAAAATAGATCTTGCGGTTGGCTGACGTCAGATGCGGCGTGCGTAGCGCTCGCTTCGGCGGCAGAAGATGTGGTCACCGCGATCGTCGGTGCGGCAATCCAAGCCGCCGCGATGAGCGCGAAAGAAAACGGAAAATTCCGGAACGATAAAGACATAAAAGGCCCCTCCTTGGTGTCTTTGCTTACTTGCAAGGCAAGCGTAACCTCGACTGTCGTCTCGTCCAACTAATTCTTTGGCTCAATTTGAGACGTTCCATTCAACCTCAAAACTCGAAAATGAAAGGAAATTCATTTTCAGATCACGCTGGCGTTAGCGGAGGGGCGTACGCTGAGTTCAAGTCGAACAACACAAGCATCTTCATTTCAGAGAGATGCTTAATTAAGGAGAAAGCCATGCGCGCTATTCTTTTCGCTGCAGTTCTCGGCCTCAGCCTCAACGTATTCGCTAACGAACCTGCTCAACAAACTGCACCTGCTGCTCCGGCTGCAGAAGCTGCAGCACCCGCTGCTCCTGCAAAAGAGATGGGCAAAGAAACTGCGAAAGCAGAAGGCAAAAAAGAGAAGAAACACAGCAAGAAGAAGTAATTCTTCTGGTTTCGGAGCGTGTCATTCGGCGCGTTATGAAACCTTGCACTGTTCGGGCCACTGACGTGGCAAAGGCCTGGCACTTGCCGGGCCTTTTCTATTTCGGCCTTTGTTTGGCTCTTCTGATTCGTCTTTGGGGGGCGATCGATCGACGACGCACCAAGGTCTGTTGACGATCCCGGCGGCGCAAATGCAAAATCTCGGAACTATGACAATCATTGTCGTCGAGGACGAGACGCGCGTTCTCAACTTCTTGACCGAGGCTCTCCGAAAAGAAGGCCATACGGTACATCCTTGCTCCACTTTCCAGGAAGCCACCGAAACAATTTCGGCTGTCGGATCGAACGCGGATCTCTTGATCATGGATCGACTCTTGGATCGCATCGACGCAATCGGTTTGATTCCACTTGCCCGTGATAAATGTAAGGGCGCAAAGATCCTTGTCCTCTCAACAATCAACGAGCCTGCCCAAAAAGCGGCGGCGCTCGATCTTGGTGCCGACGATTACCTTGGCAAACCTTTTCAGTTGATCGAACTATCGGCGCGCATTCGGAGTTTGGGACGTCGCGCGACACAAGAGCCTCAGACGAAAACTCTTTTTTCCGTTGGCGATCTCCAGCTCAATGCACTCGAGCACAAAGCGATGGTCGGAACGAAATCACTCGATCTTTCTAATAAAGAGTACTTTCTTCTCTTTACGCTCATTCAGCATCCGGGAAGAGTTTTTAACAAGTTTCAACTGCTCGACAGAGTTTGGGATGCGCAGTTTGACGTCGAAAGTAACGTTGTCGAAGTTACGGTTAAGAATCTTCGGCGCAAACTCGAAGCGGCCGGCTCTAAAACGGAAATTCTAAGTCGCCGCAACATCGGATATTGGATTGAAGCGTAGGTTTCTTCTTACCATCGGCGTGGTGCTCGCGGTTGCGATCGGTTCGGTCGGGGTACTTCAATACGTTCTCTTTCGAAGCGAACAGTACCGCTTGATCGACAGCCGAATCGAATCGACGGCAACGTTACTGATCTCATCCGAACTCTCCAATTCCGACATCAAAGATTTTGAAGAGGCCGAACAGATCATCAGCGAAGTGGTTGGCGGGGAGGCCTTCAACCAATTTTTCGTTGTTTACAAGAAAACCGGCGAAGAACTTTACCGCTCGCCGAATGCAGAGGCTCTCCCGGAAAAAATTCCTAAAACCGAGAAGTGGCAAACCATCGAAACCGAGACTGGACATATTATTCGCGTTCTCACGGTCCCGATGGGGCGTCTCGGAAAATCGGGGAAAATCCTCGGGGACTCGCGCACGCTCCAAACTGGTTTGATTCTTGACGAAGATCTCTTGCGGATGAAGACCCTGAGTCGTCATGTCATCGTCTACAGCGTGATGATCTTGGCGCTGATCTTGATGACGACCTTTTGGCTAGCCGAAGCGCTCTTGCGACCTCTGAAAGGATTAGCCATCTATCTTCGGCACATGAGCACGCGGCTCGATGTCTCCGCCGAAATTTCGGCTTCGACGTCGGAACCTCCTGTTCCTTCGCTCAATTCTGATGACGAGTTTGGTGAGTTGATGACCGAAACGCGCCGACTCCGTGATCTCCTTGGAAAAGGACTAAAGAATACGCAAGCGTGGACCGCGCAAATGGCGCACGAGATGAAGACGCCACTCACGATTCTGCAGAATACGCTGGAGCGCGCACGCTCCGAGAATGATCCTTCCAGACGCGAAGCACTCTTCAGCGAAGCTTCATCGGAAGTCGGTCACCTCAACGCTTTGATTAGCTCGTTTTTAGAATGGTCGGCAGCGGAAAACTTCCCGGAAATCTCGGAAGATCTTCATGCCGTACGTCTTGGTGCTGTCGCCAAGGACCTCGCGGAAAAATTTGAAAGGCAAAACCCCGGGAGAATACGCTTTGAGGGTGACTCGAACTTAAGAGTTTTTGCAAAAAGAGGATTTGCGCAGCAAGCGATCACGAATCTGGTGACGAATGCGCTTCGGTACTCTCCGCCGGAATCGGTGGTCTCAATCAAAATCTTATCTGAACGGATCGAAATCTCGGATGGAGGTGCTGGTTTACCCGCAAGCGTTGCGGATCATCTAGGTGAGCCTTTCAATTACGGAACGAGCGGTGCTCACGGCTTCGGTCTGGGGCTCGCGTGGGTACGTACGATATGTCGAAAATACGGCTGGAGTCTGGAGTTTGAAAGAAGAGACTCCACGGACGGAACACCGTTAACGGTTGCACTCATACGGTTCCCGCCCGAGGAATTCTAGAATCTCGGGCTGTCAGATTCTGCGATCGAGTTTATCGTCCATATCGCGACGATCGTGCATCAGCGCCCACGCTCCACCGATCGCAAGCGCGATCACCACGATCGCAAACAAGTAGAACATAAAGTGCGTTGCTCCGGCTGCCACACGGGTTGCATTCGAAACTCCCGTGAGCCAACCCACTAACAACGCAGCCAAGACGGAAGAAAACCAAACAACGACGCGAGTACTTGTGGACATGACATGACTCCTTTCACGCCAGATTTCAAACCAGCCGTGCGAGCTCAGACTTCTCAGCTCGGACGCGGCTTGAAGGGACAGCTGAAGACTGAGAGCACCGGTGAACCGAGTGGCTCGGCGCCCGGGCTCGGTTGTTCGTAACGCTCGGGGATCATGGGAGCGTTCTCGTCGACTTCTTCGCTTGCGAGATCAGAAACGGCAGGACCGTTCATGAGTTTTCCGACCGCGTCGAAGCGAGAGCCGTGGCAAGGGCAATCCCAACTCTTCTCCGCTTCGTTCCAATGAACATAACACCCTAAATGAGGGCAGACGGGCGACATCATGTGAAGCTCGCCTTGCGGATCCCGGTAGGCTGCGATCTTTTTTCCGCCGACACGAACAATGGCACCTTCGTTCTCGCGCAGTCGCTCGGTACCAGAGGCCTGAGCTGGCGAAAGACGATCGCCGATCAGATGCGAAGGGAAATCGATGTTTTCGGCCAAGAAGCTTCGTATCGAAGCGAGCGGTTTCACGCGAGCGGCATCGTAGAGATCCGCCCATGGATTGTGATTCCCGATGATCAAATCGGAAACGAGCATTCCGCCAACCGTTCCGAACGTGAGACCCGTTCCTGAATAACCCGTCGAAACGAACACGTGATTCGAGAGAGGATTGCGACCGATGAACGGAAGGCCATCGACAGGCTCGATGATCTGACCTGACCAGCGATGCGTGACCGATTCGATTCCGAAGCGTTCGTGCGCCCAGTCTTCAAGCTTTTGGAAGTGAAGTCCCGTGTGATCGTCTTGGCCTGTTTTGTGATCTTCGCCGCCGATGATCACATAAGAGACGCCGTTTTCTTCGTGCGTACGGATGTAGTGATAGGGATCTTCCGTGTCCCAGTACAGCTGATCGCGGCCGAAATTATCCTTCACACGTGCGGCGATGGCGTAGGTTCGGTACGCGGCGATTTTCGTATGCAAGAAAAACCGGTTTGTCGAAGGAACGTTAGCCGCAACGAAAACGTCGTCGGCAATGATCGTTCCACGGTCCGTGATCACGCGACAGGGCTCGCCTTCCTCAACGTCCAGCATGCGCGTCTCTTCGAAAATGTAAGAGCCGTTGCCCGCAACTTGCTGGGCGAGTCCTGCCAAATACCGGGTCGGGTGGAACTGAGCTTGGTGATCAAAGCGTATTGCACGATGAGTTTTGAACGGAAGTGGCGCCTCAAAGATCAATTCGTTCGGAACACCAACACGTGAGGCGGCTTCCGCTTCGTCTTCGAGCTGATCGACATCTTTTTTATTTTCGGTGTAACGGTAGCCGGAAACACGTTTGAAATTACAGTCGATGTTATAACGGGCGACATTCTCTTCAATACGTTCAATCGCCCGTCGCATAGAAAGAGCCGCAAGCTGCGCGCCTTCGCGGCCAAAGCGCGAAATCAGATCGGAATAATCCAAATCGAAGACTTCTGTGAGATGCGCGGTCGTGTGTCCGGTCTCACCCCAGCCGATTCGTGCTAGATCGATGACGGCAACGGTTTTGCCTGCACGTTTCAAAAGTTCGGCTGCCGTTAATCCGGTGATGCCCGCGCCGATCACGCAAACGTCGACGGAGACCTGACCCGTCTGCGGCGGTTGCTTCGCGATGACGGCAGTATCCATCCAAAATGGTCGAGTGTTGGAGGGAACGCTTTCCATAATTTGATTCGTCTCCTGTAAAACACCGGGATTCTGCTCCCGATCTGAGTTTGACCGAATCTCTAATTCGGTCGAGGCGAGTCAGAATAGCACTGTTAGATCGCCCTGGACCTGCGGGCCCATTGAAAGAAATGTGGAGATTCGTCGATTCCCGGAGAGGGTGCGCGAATGGGTCAAATGATCCCGTGACCTTGGGCCAATCTCAACGCCGGCCATTGGCAGCGAGCTCTCTTTCGGGTCTCATAAATGAGAGGTGATCTGCGTGAATTTGTCCCATTCCTTCTACGACGATATCCCGGAGTTCAATCGATTCAACGAGGTCGCAGAGACTCAGCATTATCGTCGTGCGCCAAGCGATTGGATTCTCGTTCTTACCGACATCAAAAATTCGACTCAAGCGATCGCGGAGAATCGCTATAAAGATGTGAACCTTCTGGGCGCATCGACGATCGTGGCCGTCCTCAACTCTTTACAGGGTCGACGAATTCCTTACGTCTTCGGTGGTGACGGAGCCACGTTACTCGTTCACCAGGATGATTTGGAGCGAGTGCGTTCTGCGCTTCTGGCCACGCAGCGACTCGCAAAATCCGCGTTTGGTTTAGAGCTGAGGTGTGGTGCGGTTCCCGTGTCGCGATTGGAAGCTCAGGGCAAAACTGTTGAAGTCGCAAAATTCCGAGTGGCCTCGCAGTCGGTTCTCGCGATGATTCGAGGCGGGGGAGTGCAGTTGGCCGAGCATTGGATCAAAGATCCTTCGCGAAAAGAGGATTTTCACTTCGCCGAGAACTCGACTTCAGTCGAGGAGACCGCGAGCTTTGAAGGTTTGAGCTGTCGCTGGAATCCGGTCCCGGCGCGTAAAGGCGAAGTCATCAGTTTACTCGTTCACGCGATCGGCAGCGAAACCGAATCCATTTACAAAGAAGTGCTCGTTGGCATCGACTCGATCCTCGATTCGCAATCGAGTCGTCCTTTGATGGCTGATCAGCTTCTCGATCTTAAAAAGAAGTGGAGCTTAAAAAATCTTCGATCCGAAATTTTTCTTCGAGGTCGAGCCAAGAGCCTTCTTGAAGTTCCACGAGTGACGCTGAAGGTTCTCGGTTCGGCATTTTTTGTTTTCGGATCTCTCTTCTTGGGTTTGAAGTACGAGAAGTTCGATCCGCAGAAGTACGTTGCAGACTTGGCTTCAAACACAGACTTTCAGAAATTCGATGACATGCTCAGAATGATTCGGGACTGCGAGCCAGCAGAGCGCGAAAAGCTCGGCCGGTTCTTAGAATCGCTTCGTCTTCAGGGCAAGATTGCTTACGGAATGCACGTCTCGAACCAAGCACTCATGACCTGCCTGGTTTTCAGCCTCCAGGATCACATCCACTTCATCGATGGCGACAACGGTGGATACGCAATGGCGGCAAAACAGCTCAAAGAACAGCTAGCGGAGAGTCCTTCGCGGACAATGAATGCAACCGCATAATCAGTTCTGAGATTTCCTGTCGCGCAATTTTCAATCACTGCTGCCTGCAAAGGCACGCCAGGCAAGGCCTTCACAGGTTGTGTAGGATGATTGCGAATATTGTGTTCGAAACTCTATGTTGCTGCATTCCGTAATGTCTTTGTATTGGGGGCGACCTGCCGCAAGATGTGGCGGTTTTCCGAACCACCGTAGGAGACACCACCGCATGGAAATCGTCAGAACTTCTGTTCCGTTGGAACGTGATAACGTTCCTCCGCTCCTCAAGGATTCCTCGTCGAACAACCCCATTGGTAACCTTGCAGGCAGTCTGCCTGGTCAGATTCTGAACACGCCGATTAACAGTCCGGTCCTAGATTCTAAAATGCCAGTCCTTGATTCCAGAATGAATGAAACTCACCAGTTCGAGCAGATCGGAGAACGTCCTGCTTCGACAGATGCCGCCGCGTCGTTGACGAAAAGCTTAGGCACCGCTTTTTCCGATGTGAAAAAGGCGCTCGTCAAGCGTCGGCGAATTCTCGTTTTCGATCGTGAGGACGATTCTTGCGTGATCGTGTCTTCGTGTCTTTCGGAAGAAGAATACGACCTTGTTTATTGCCGCAGTTTCTCGGAACTCAACGAACGTCTCCGCATTGAGCGTGAAGGTGGCAAAGAAACGTTTGAACTTCTTCTCTGGGGTCTAACCGCGCCTTACGATGACGGTTTGGCGAGCTTGCGGACTCTTCGCGGAGCTCACCAAGGCCTGCGAGTTGTTCTATTAGCACCGCAAGAAGCCTTAGCGTTTGCGCCCGCCATCAAAATGGCGAATGTCGAGGCTTTTATTCTCAAGCCTCTACATAGCCACGACGTCAAAAGTGGCGTCGAACGCGCGCTTCGTCGGCCACGCCTTACGGAGCCGACACGTACGACATCTTCCGTTGGAACAAATCCTTTCACGAGTTCATCTTTCGCCCCGTCGGCAACGGCACCGCAGGCGGCATTCTCCTATAGCGAACCGGCGAGGATGGATGATCATTTAAGTGATGATCGTCACGCCGATAAACAGCAGGTTCCGACACAAGCTATGCGCGCGGATGAAGATGGACGAGATCTCGGTTTGATCGGGAACAGTCCCGAGATGCGCAGAGTGGTCAGTCTTGTGCGAAAAATTGGGCCTTCGAACGTTAACGTCCTCGTCACGGGCGAGAGCGGAACCGGTAAGGAAATGGTGGCGAGCGCCATTCACCGTGTAAGCGATCGCGCGAAGAAGCCATTCATCGCGATCAACTGCGCTGCTATTCCGAAAGAGCTTTTGGAGAGCGAATTGTTCGGTCACGCAAAAGGAGCTTTCACCGGAGCGAATACCGCGCGGCGCGGTCTCTTTGAAGAAGCACATGAAGGAACGATTCTCCTCGACGAAATCGGCGATCTGCCGCTTCCGCTACAGGCGAAAATTTTGCGCCTCCTCCAGACGCGCCAAGTGAAACCTCTTGGGCAGAACTCTTACCGTGAAGTTGATGTGCGCATCATCTCGGCTACCCACAAGAATTTGAAATCGCTAATCCAGAAGGGCGAGTTCCGCGAGGACTTGTATTACCGGCTAAACGTCATGCCCATACACTTAGCTCCGCTTCGCGAACGCAAAGATGATGTTCTGCTCCTGGCGGAATTTTTCTTAAAACGTTACGCGGATCGATACCGGACAGCTTCTCCAGAACTCACGAAGCGGGCTTGTGCGAAATTGCAGAACCTTCCTTGGAAAGGAAATGTGCGCGAACTCGAAAACGTCATCGAGCGCGCTATCGTTTTATCGGATGGTCGCACTATCACCGAGCACGAGATTTTAGCGGAAGAGATGGAACCCGTACGCGTCACAACGGAAGATCTCTTCAATTCTGGTATGACTCTGAAAGACATTGAACGCGAATATATCAAATACGTTCTGAGTAAAACCGGTAACCGTAAAGAGGCGGCAACCCGCATATTGGGGATTGACCGGAAGACGCTTTACCGTAAAGAAAAACTGTTTGGGATTCGCTCAGCTACCGACCTGAATTGAACTTTCCATCATAGAAAGTAAAGGGCCCTTGTTTCCAAGGGCCGTTTTTTTATCTCGATCAGATTCCAGGAATCGGGAACGGAGCTGGACCTGGTTCCGGAGTTGGCGTGGCTTCAGGTGTCGGCGTCGGAGAAGGTCCAATCTCAGGTGTTTCATCGGATTCCGGCGGCGGCGGCTCGTCGACCGAAGGCGGAGTCGCGTTGCCTGGGCAATCGCTAATCTTCGGATCAAGCGATGCAGCTCGCAGCGCGCGAAGATCATTGATGCTAGGCTCAATGTAGTCGCTGTCTGCTCCGTAAAGCGCTTCCTTCAGAGTCGCTGGCATCTCGAGAATGGCGATCTGGATCTTCTTTAAATAGCTGACTGAAATAGACATCGGGGTTTGATCCATTTCTGCCTGAGTTCCCCATGTCCGCATGCGGCGGGAGGTTGCCTTTGCCTTACGGAAATCAGGGCAACGATCGATACGGTTTGCTACCGTTGTGATTTCAAGCTCCCGCGGCCCGACTAATTTAAAGACAATCTCTTTCTGACCGTCTTCTCGGGTGAGGCGCAGAACATTAGTTTCCGTGCTTGCCGCTTCCGACGTCACGACTTTGAAGCGCTCGGAGCCACTGAGCTGATCCGTGATCACGACTGAAGAGCAAGACTCTTGAGTGATGTTCGGAAGGTCTGCGGCGAATAGCACTTCCGCCTTTTCATCAAAAGCGAAGTTCGAGAAAGCCGTTTCTGCTTCCATCTCACGGCGGACGGGCGTGTCTTTATCGGTCTTATCTTCCATTTGGAAATCGCGAGTGTATTCCCGAATGACGGATCCAGACGGAAGAGTCCGCAAACGCTGCGTGAGTGAGGCGACATTCATACAACCTTCGGCGCTGACTTCATTTAAGTCGACGTCGAGGGTTTGCGCTCGATCAGCGTCCGACAAATTTCCGTTTCCAGCTCCGTCAAAGCCGGAGCATCCACTGACAGCGGCTACTGCTAGGGCCATAAAGCCGACCGTCGTGCCACTGCGAATGACTACTCTGATGGCGTCTCTGAAAGAGTTCCTTGTGATGTCTCTGGTGCTCATACTCGACAACCTCCTGTTCCGCTCAACACTTCTGAAAACCTTCGCGCTGAGGATGATGCAAATCGAGGACTCTTCGTTTTGCTCGCTCTCAGAGCCTGGCTTAGGCCGACTCGGAATTAGAAGAACAGCTGTTAGAACCGTCAACTCATGTTGTGAACACAGGCCCCGTGTGTGGGCGAATTGTGTGGAGGCTAACAAAAAGAATGGCCGGCAACAAAACTGCTCGAGATGGCCTTGCGCGCCTCGATTTTTTGCAAAGCAAAGTACAAATTTTCGAACAAACAAAAAAGATTTATATGGCGTATTCCCAGAGCTAGCCTAGGATTAGGTGCCGAATTCGTGGGCCGTGGGGCAAGATGCTCGGGCAGCGGGGGCTAAACGCTCTTAGAGGTTCTATGTGAAATCTGGCCGGTATATTTTTAGAACTCGTGACAAGTGAGTCTTGGCGCACGTGTCTCTAATAGTTTAGCTAACTTTGATGTGCCTCCGAATTAGGAAACTCCTAGCGCAAAAGGGTTGGCATCATGCTTGCTCATAGGGTTCTTCAATTGGAGTAACCGAATTCTTCGGAACGACTCTTAGATCAACCTAAGGAGGATGAGATGTTCAACAATAAAGCCGTACGTTCTGTGTTGGCACTTCTCGCTATGACGGGAATGGCCGCTTGCTCGGGTGCAGCAGGCAATAACACCCCCAACGCTGAAGTTGCACGCAGCGAAGGTGGAAACTACAACTTGTCGCAACCTGTTCAACGCGCATCGGTCACGACTACTTTCGTAGACACTGCAACTGCTGAAGACAGCGCTCTCTATGGCCGTCTCATGTCGATCACTGCTGCTGAAGTGACTCGCATGACTGAAACAGAAACTATGCACGTCATCGATCTCCGCGATGCTGCTGGTGCTTCTGTTGTTAAGTTCAACGCTGCTGAAGACTTCTCTGGCGCAACAAGCGTTACTGAAGGCATTGCTGGAACAGCTGAAGTTGTTCTCGCTGAAGGCGTTGTAACTGAAATGCGCGCTAAGATCGACAACCTCGACGTGATCTTCGCGTTCGGTCCTGAGCAGATCGACAACGGTGGCGACCAAAACCAAGGTCAAGACCAAGATCAAAAACAAGACACTCCGAAACAAGACACTCCGAAACAAGACACTCCTAAGCAGGACACTCCTAAGCAGGACACTCCTAAACAGGACACTCCTAAACAGGACACTCCTAAACAGGACACTCCTAAACAGGACACTCCTAAGCAAGATTCGCCTAAGCAAGATTCGCCTAAGCAAGATTCGCCTAAGCAAGATTCGCCTAAGCAAGACTCGCCTAAGCAAGACTCGCCCAAGCAAGATTCGCCTAAGCAAGACTCGCCCAAGCAAGATTCGCCTAAGCAAGACTCGCCTAAGCAAGATTCGCCTAAGCAAGACTCGCCCAAGCAAGATTCGCCTAAGCAAGATTCGCCTAAGCAAGACTCGCCTAAGCAAGACTCGCCTAAGCAAGACTCGCCTAAGCAAGATTCTAAAAAGAACTAATTTAGAAGCCCGCGATTTAAACCCGCTGATCGCGGTCTAAGATTCAGATTACGTCAGTCGACCGAAAGGTAGAAGGACGTGCGGTGGAGGAGGTGACGAAAGTCACCTCCTTTTTTTGGCTTAAAATTTATTTGCGGTTAAGTTGCACAACACGGATGGAGAGGACGCGAATATGAGAAAGATCGCAACAGCGCTCGGCGCGATTTCGATTTATGCAGGTTCGGCGTTTTTGGCGGGAGCAACGGCTTCGCAGCCTTCGGCCCACGGAACCAACCCGATCGAGACTCGTGATTACCTTCTAAGATTTCACAATGATCCAAAGTCCGTGATGAACACGCCATTGGCGAAAATGGATCCGAACGGCAACATTATCGACGAACCCACTTCTCCGCTTGAACTCAGCGGTGCGAACACCGACGAGCTCTTACAAGCGCGCGATGCCGTTCGTGCGCGCATGTGCGCAGCCGGTGGCCGTACTTGCGATTTAGATGCGTGGAAGAAATCGCGTTACTCCGGCATCAACGAAGAAAACCAAATTACGAAGTTCCTCTATGAACCAGGTTTCCTCACCAAACTCTCGGAGATGGAAGGTCAAAACCTGCTCGAAGCCTCGGTTCCGAAAGCTCCTTGGTCGGATTCTTTCTGGCCGATGAACAAAGGTTTAGCTGGCCGCAGATGGATGGACAGCAAATTTCCCGAGTCGAGCACTTGGATCGATAATTACAACTACTATCTCGCGGTTCCGCCGACTTCCGTTGGTGTAAACTCCATGGCACCGACCGAAAAATACGATTACTTAGTTGGCGACGGAAGCTTCCGACTCACCAACGCAAACTGGGCTGCCGGAAAAGATTCGTGGGATAAACGAGGCATGGTTCCAGGTTGGGCCGGTCTTTGCCACGGCTGGGCTCCGGCTGCTTTCATGACGCCGACTCCGAAAAAATCCGTCACGGTTACGGCCGCAAACGGTGGTTCCATCACTTTCTATCCTTCCGATATCAAAGCTCTCTCTTCTCTTGCTTGGGGTGAAGCGCCGCCGCGTGTTCTGTTCGTCGGAACTCGCTGTAAGACAAATAAACCCAAAGAAGATGCCATGGGACGCGTGATCGACGAGGGATGCTTCGACGTGAATCCTGGAACTTGGCACATGGGGATCGTCAACCAGATCGGCAAAGTGAAGCGAAGCTTTGTCTTCGATGCGACTTACGATTTCCAAGTGTGGAATTACCCGATCTACGCTTACCATTATGAATACTTCAATCCGCAGACGCTTGAGACATCGACCAATTTGGGTGGTGCCTCCATTCGGGTGAATGACTACACGATTGATAAATTCAAAACGTACCGCAACCCGAACGCTCGCTACATTGTAGGCATCGCGATGACGGTTCATTATGTTGTTCCGACCGCGCCGAGCATGAAACCCGTTTTAACTCCACGCTTTGAATCCAAGAAGTACGTCTACGATCTCGAGCTAGATGCAAATGGAGTCATCATCGGTGGGGAGTGGTATTCAAACTTCCATCCGGACTTCATTTGGAACCCGCCGCCTGACGGTAAAACCATTTCCGAAGGCGAAACCGAACTCAGTGGCCCGGTCTCTTGGGACGGTCGTTCGCAAATCTCCGAGGAGCTGCGCAAAGCCGCGCGTATCTCGAGCAAACGTCAGCAACCTCTCAGTGTCATCGTCGATACTCTCAACCGTCTTGCGCAAGAGGGTGAGTGAATTCCATGAAACCGAAATCGTCTTTGATCGCGACGCTCCTTGTAGCTGCAGGAGCCGTCGCGGCTTTAGCCGGCTGCTCCGCTAGCGAAGGTCAGCCGACTCCCATGACCGTGTCGTTAGAAAGAAACACGGCAAATCGTTCCTTCCGCGTGAAGTGGCGCACGCCTGAACCGGTGAAAGCGTTGGTCTTCGGCCGTTCGCGCGGATTCCGCCAAGCTTTTTGGAAATCCGCGATGTCTGATCTTAAGCTGGTACAAAAAGGTGGTTACGACGTCCTTGAGGGTGCGCAGCCTCGGAGCGAATTTGAAGTCACGATCAAAGAAGGATTCGCCGATGTTCCGGGTCACCATCCGTTGATGACCCCTTTTTCTGATGGCGGTATTCTCTTTTTCACGGGACATCTCGATGTCTCTCCGTTGAATTGCTTGGGCGACTGCCCGGCGGAGACTGTTTCCAAAGCCGCTCAATTTCCTGCGCCTTCGAAATTCATATTTGTTCCTTCGCCTGGCGAAACAGTGATCGCATCAGGCTTAAGAGACAATCGGGCCTTCGAAGTTCCTTCGTCACCGAATGGAACTTTGGCCTACTTTGGAAAACAAAATGCGCGCAAAGGCATCGGTTACCAAATTGTCGCGGATCCAAGTCTTCCCGAATGGATTATCGCCGAAACGGAAGACGTGCTGCCGCAAATCCTCGAGCTCAATGCACGACGCTTGAGAATCAAACTTCAAGAAACGCCGATCGTCTTCATTCCCTTCATGGGTGACGAGCGGCGCTTCAACGCCACTTATTCAGGCTCGGTGATCGACAATCAAATTTTGCTCGCGCTCTTTGGTTCCGAATGGAATGCGCGCACGCAAGAAACGCGCGCCGAATACTTGAAACTCATGGCGCACGAGTCTTTCCATCTTTGGAATTCGTCGCTTTTTCATAGCGTCGAAGTTCCGGGTGGCAAGTGGCTCCATGAGGGGAGTGCCGATGCTTTTGCATACCTTGCGCTTCTCGAACTCGGAATGATCACGCCGAATGCGTATACAGATTTTCACGCCCAGGCAGTCAACCGTTGCATGGTGGGATTGAGCTCAGGTCCGTTGAATGCGCCAAAGCCTGAATCCGCGCAACGTGAATTTTACGACTGCGGCGCCGTCATGCAGGCTCTCCTGCAACGAGACCTACGAGAAGCTGGTCAAGATCTCTGGGCGTTTTGGTCAGAACTTTTCGACCGCGCAAAAGGAAACGATCGGTTTTACACGCACGAAAGTTTTTTTGATCTGATCCGAGAGAAACTTCCTTCGGCCATCAGCCTCTCTTCAATAGAGAAAATGGCTGGTGGTGAAGTAAAAGGCAGCACGGAATCCTCTGAGTCGCTCGAGAATTTTTTTATTAGCGCTTTCAATGAAGTGGGATTGAACCTGCGCGCTAACGAGGAGTCTTGGCCTCGGTGGTACAACCGAGCCGTAATAGGAAAAGCCTTCTCTATCGTGGTTCAAAACGATTGCGGCAAAGACGGCTTCTTTAGCGAGATTGAAAACGCGGTTCGCATCAACGGAGGTAACTCCTGCCAGACGTTGAAAGGAGAGCGCGACATCTCCACCTTGGGTCGATACGACATTCCGAATGAAGGTGTTGGCGCCTACGATGCTTACTACGAAAGTTGTCGGGATGGCTCGGCGGTTTCGGCTTGGAATTCTACTGGCAACGCCGTCGAGTTGCCTTGTGCTCCATTGCCCCATCGTCCGCGGTTACTCGAGTTCAGCACTCTTTTCGGTCTTTAATCATTTCGATCGATCGCTCATTTTCGCGAATGAGCGGTCGTCCAAACTCAATCCATGCTGGGCGTAAGTCCTAACTATAATTTCCCAGATCGCCTTTAGTCAGTTCTCGCCAGAATTCACAATTTTCCCTCTTTACGCTCCAAGACAAAAAGTGTTTTGTGGTTTTCTGCCCGCATTGTTGCGAGACGTACACAATCGTCCAAGGTATCGCTTTGCCTTTTTACTCTCGCAACTTTTCGGAACCGAATACGGCAACAAAGATCGACGGAGGGTTCATGAGGGGAGAGATGAAGAGATGGCTTCTATGCACACTGGTGGCGCCGCTTTCAGCGTGCGGACCGGCGGGTGGCTCTTCGAATCAAGCATCAAACAACTCGTGCTCCCTCGGCGGAAACGTCGTGCCGCTGGTTGATGACTCTCAACAGATGCTGTCTCCCATGAGCGCGTCGCACTTCGATACTTCCGCAGATCCTTTCGAAACTTACGGTAAAGTTCTAATTCAGAACCAGTCAGGTCCTTCAGATGACGAAAGTGGAGCCATTTTCCCGCAGGCTACCGGAGAGAAAGAAATCGCGGCCGGCACCGAGCTCAGCATCACTTTGAGAGATTCATGCCGCAGTGGTGCTCTCTCCTCACGGTTTGCGGAAGAACAAGAGACGACGCCATCTGGACTTCGCTCCTATACGTGGACGCTTGAATCCGCTCTTTCGCAAGAGAATTTGAACGAGATGAGCGCAAGTGACGATTGCGTCGTTGGCGTGAGCGACTCCGTTCGCTCGAGTGTCAGCGGAACATTCTCGGATCCCCTCTATAATTCGCAAGCTCATCTCAAGGCAGTTCAAGCCGAGCAGAGCTACGGATTGATCTACCAACATGCTTCACCTTTTCCGACCGTCATTGCGATCATCGATACGGGCGTGGATTTGACTCATCCCGATCTGCGCAACGTCCTCTGGCGGAACGCGCGCGAAATTCCTGGCAACAATCGTGATGACGACGGCAACGGTTATCGTGATGACGTGAACGGCTACAACTTCGCAACGAATCAACCGAGCCCTCACTATTCGCGCTCGACTTCGATGTATCAGCACGGAACTCACGTTGCCGGCTTGGCCGCCGCGCAAGCTGGAAACGGCGTCGGTGGAATGGGCGTCGCGGGTCTCAACACTCGCATCATGGCGCTTAACGTTTTTGGTCCAGGCAGCGGAGCTTCGAGCTCCGACATCGCAAACGCGATTCGCTACGCAGCCGACAATCATGCCGATGTGATCAACTTGAGCTTGGGTGGCAGCGGTCGTTCGGCGGTTTACGAATCCGCTCTTGTTTACGCGCTTCGCAAAGGGGTCACGATCATCGCGGCCGCGGGGAACGAACGCCGTGAGCTCGGCCCTAACTACTTCATGTCGCCTGCAGGTTATGCTCAGTCTTACGCAGGAATGATCGCGATCGGTTCCATCGATACGCGAAACTCAACGCTCTCGAGTTTCTCAAACTTCAGCTCCAAGTACGTTGAACTTGCAGCGCCCGGCGCCGAAAACTCGCGTCAGGGTGTAGGTGTCCTTTCCACTTGGCCCGGTGGCGGCTACCAGCGCATTCAAGGGACGTCGATGGCGTCGCCTGTTGCCGCCGGAGGTGCGGCGCTCGCGATCACGATGATGCGCTCGCGCGGGTATGCGCCCAGCCCCGCAACGGTTGAAGGTGTCGTGACGTCTTCTGCGACATCGATAGCGAACCTTCGCGCAAAAATCAAAAACGGCCGCTCGATGAACTTGAAAGCACTTGCGGAGTTCATCAATAAAACGTACCCGCAACGCGATGGTCGTAGCGCGATCGATCCCGGTGTACCAGGCGCTGAAGCCTGCGCTCCTGGTTCAAGCTTGTAATCTATAAATTTGAAATTGTGATCAGCTGCTCACGGATGAGCGGCGCAGACGGCGGGCTTGAGTTTTCTCAAGCCCGTCTTTTGTTGACGAGCCAAATCCAAGAGCCTGCGCCAACGAAGAGAGACACCGAAATCCAGCTCGCCAAGCTAAGCCCAAGCGGCGCGGGCCCGCGCGGATCAGCACGGAAAAACTCCATGATCAATCGGCCAACGGCGTGGATCACGAGCCAGCAAGCGAACAAACTTCCGGCGCTCCGGAGAACGCTGGGACTTTTACCTTCGCTTCGCTTCTTTTCGATCCGCAATACGAGAGCGAGCGCCGCTAACTCCCAAACAACAGCAAAAGCTTGCGTCGGGTAACGGAAGCTAAAGCCCGAAGGAAGAACGCAAACTGCGCCGTAACAGCAGCCGGTGAACAGGCAGGCGACGCGTCCGAGGGCGTAGCCAAGCGCGAGAATTGGCGCGAAGACATCAAGCCACTTTGCGATCGGAAGCTTCTGCCAACGAGCGAGCGCGATGGAAGTGAGTGCGCCACCGATCGCGCCGCCGTACCAAACAAATCCTCCGCGCCAAATTTCGAGGACGCGTGAAAGATCTTCGAAATAGTAACCAGGCTCTTCAAAGAAGACGTGAAAAAGTCGGGCGCCGACGAATCCGCCGATCATGCACGTAAGCGCGAGATCCAAAGCGGTGTTACGTCGAAGGGCGCGCTTCTCAGCACGACGAACGAGCCAGTAGACGCAGGCGCAAAGACTTAAACTAACGACAACGTAATAGGTGGGAAGCGCGAAGTCCGACCCCACGCGGATCATCGGAAAAAAACCGGCGAAATCGTGGGGTGGGTGCATGTTCATCGATGACCGTTAAGTCGCCGGTGGGTTATCGGCAGGCGCCTGTTTGGTGGCCCGATTTTTCGTGAACTCTAAGTACAGCAAGATCGAGACACCGCAAACGATCGCCATATCAGCGATGTTGAACGCGGGCCAGACGTACTTCTTTTGGATATGAAAATCCAAAAAGTCGATCACGTAACGGAAACGGATGCGGTCAATGTAGTTGCCAATGGCGCCACCGAAAACCATCGAGAGCGAAACGATGGTCCAGCGATCCGACTCGAGCACCCCACGCAGAATCGCGAGGATGATGAGTAACGCGACAGGAGGCATCGACAAGAAAAAGATCTCGCGAAACCAAGGATGCGACTCGGCCAAGAAGCCGAAGGCCGCACCCGGATTACGAACGTAAGTGAGATTGAAGAAGCCGGGAATCACGTCGACCGATTCGTGAAGTGCAAAGTGCGTGTGCACGTAGATCTTCACGGCCTGATCGGCCGCGATGATGGCTCCGCTAATGGCGGCGAGGAGAAGGTATTTGATTTTCATCGAGTGTCCTCTTAATCCGTCTTGCTGAGCTACCTTACAGACCCATTTGCTTCAACGCCGTCGCGCACTTCGGGCAAACGGTCGGGTGCTTCGGATCCGAGCCGATTTCGAGACTGTAGTACCAGCATCGCTCGCACTTAGTCCCGTCTGCTTTCTTGGTTTCCACTTGATAGCTTCCCATTTTCAAATGGACTTGGGAAACAATAAAAAATTCAGGCAGAAGCGACTCGTACTTCTTTAGTAGATCCGATTTCGGTGCTTCGGCCGTGAGTACGACTTGCGCATCCAAACCCGAACCAATCACTTTGTTTTGGCGAAGACCTTCGAGCGACTTCGAGACATCCGCACGCACTTCGAAAAGTCCCGCGATGTCTTGGCCAAGACCTTGGTCGTCCCACTCGGCTTGTGGCTTCGGGAAGTCGAGCAAGAAAACGCTCTCGGGCTTTTGACCAGGAAGATGCGACAAAGTTTCTTCCGCGAGGAACGAAGTGATCGGCGCCATGATCCGCACAAGATGATGGATCAAAGTGTAAAGGACCGTCTGCGCGGAACGACGGTCGGGAGCAGTTTTATGACGCGTGTAAAGTCGATCCTTCGACATGTCGAGGTAACCAGCGGAAAGGTCCACGGTGAAGAACGTATTGAGCGCATGGTAAACTTTGTAGAACTCGTAGTTCTCGTAAGCCGCCGACGTTTTGCGGATCAACTCGTTCAATCGACCGAGCGCCCAGCGATCCATAGTCGTGAGTTTTGAGTAAGCGACAGAATCTTTAACGGGATCAAAATCTGCACCGAGGTTCCCGAGTAAGAAGCGCATCGTATTGCGGAAGCGACGATACGTTTCCGTTACGCGCGCTAACTCTTCAGGTCCATACGTCACATCTTGACCGAAGTCTTCGTGAGCAGCCCAGAGGCGCAAGATTTCGGCGCCGGATTTTTTCGTTACTTCCGAAGGAGCAACCGCGTTGCCCGCCGACTTCGACATCTTGTTGCCGGAAGTGTCGTTGACGAAGCCGTGAGTAACGAGAGCTTTGAACGGAGCACGATTGCGAGTTGCGATCGACGTGAGCAGGCTCGTTTGGAACCAGCCGCGATGTTGATCGGAACCTTCGAGATAAACATCTGCGGGGGCTTCGAGATCTTTTCTGCGCTCTTGAACGGCCGCGTGGCAAACGCCTGAGTCGAACCAAACATCGAGGATGTCGACGCTGCGACGGAATTCAGTTTTGCCGCATTTGCCGCACGAATGACCTTTCGTGAATTCGCTCTCGGGAGTGGAATGGTAAGCTTCCATCCCGTTTCCTTTTTCCATCGCGTCGGCCACTTTGTTGAAGATCTCGGGCTTCGCCAAAGCATCTCCACACGAAGTGCAGTAGAAAACCGGAATCGGAACGCCCCAGATGCGCTGACGGCTCAAGCACCAGTCAGGGCGATTCTCGAGCATCGCGCGCAAACGGGCTTCGCCCCAGCCAGGAACAAAACGGATTTTGTCGCAAGCCGCGAGCGCGGTTTTGCGCACGTTTTGTTTTTCATCGTCCATCGCGAGGAACCACTGAGGAGTCGCGCGGAACATGAGCGGAGTTTTTGAGCGCCAGTTGTGCGGGAACTGATGCTCAAAAACCTTGTGCGAGATCAATCGCTTCAATTCTTTTAAGCGCTCGATGACCATGGGATTCGCATCCCAAATCTTGATGCCTTTGTATTCTGGAACATCATCCGTGTAACGACCAGCTTCATCGACGGGGCTGTAGACTTTCAAACCATACTTGAGGCCGACCATGTAGTCTTCTTGGCCGTGGCCAGGAGCCGTGTGAACGAGACCTGTTCCGGCTTCGAGTGTTACGTGATCACCGAGCACAAACTTTGATTCACGCTCGTAGAAGGGATGCTTTGCGGAGAACTGCTCAAAGTCAGAACCTTTTGCGGTGACGCCCGTATCGATCAGCGTGAGGCCCGTTTCTTTCTCGACGAACTCTTTCATCTTCTTGGCGATGACGATGATGTCCGCGCCAGAATCAAAGAAGCCGTATTCAAAATCAGGATGGAAAGCGACGCCCAAGTTTGCCGGTAATGTCCAAGGCGTTGTTGTCCAGATCATGACGGAAACGGGCTTGGCGAACTTTGCGAACTTCTCCGGGCCTTGATGCCACGGGAAAAGCACGTAGATCGAAGGGCTCTTGAAGGGATGATATTCAACTTCGGTATCCGCAAGAGCGGTTTGCAGAGTCGGGCACCAGTAAACGGGTTTTTCCCCGCGGTACATGATTCCTTTTTCTAAGCAGCGCGCGAGCTCACGCACTTCTTCGGCCTCGTACTCGGGCTGAAGAGTGAGATAAGGATTCTGCCAATCGGCGAGGACGCCGAGACGTTGAAACCCTTCGCGCTGGCGATCAACCCACTTCTTTGCTTCCGAACGGCAAAGCTCGCGGATTTCAGAGTCGCTCTTATCCTTGCGTTTAGGACCGAGCTCTTTCGTTACTTTGTGTTCGATCGGAAGGCCGTGACAGTCCCAACCAGGGATAAATGCGGAACGAAAGCCCGCCATATTCCGGTACTTGATCGTAAAATCCTTTAAGCACTTATTGAGAACGTGACCAATGTGGATCTCGCCGTTTGCATAAGGAGGTCCATCGGGAAGAGTAAACTTCGGGCGTCCTTCATTCTTCTTAAGAATTTTTGCGTGTAGATCCGTCTCAATCCACTTAGCAATCATCTGAGGTTCGCGCTCGGGGAGATTCCCTTTCATCGGGAATTCCGTGACTGGAAGGTTCAAGGTGTCTTTGAGATTAACGGTCGAACCAGACGTGGTGGACATTCATACCCCTTGCGAGAGCGCAAAAACGAAAATCGAGAGCGGTGTCAAAACGGATGGAAAGGGCCTAAGCTAGCAGATTTTTAAGACTTTTGTAAGCGAGAGCCACCATCATATTCGCGGCCTCGGAGTCGCTCGAAAGGTTCAGGCGGACTTTGACTTCCTGAATCAACTGCCAACTCCGCTCGTTGAGTGGATTGCCGTAAGAACCTGACGTGAGCTGCGGTGAATGTGTGTACGAAGACGCAATCGGCGGCGACTGGAAGAAAGCTTGAGGCTGATTCGGCGTCGCTTGCGGGAGTGTGGGCGACGAATGCTGGGCTGACTGCTGGGCCGATTGCTGAGGCGGATGATGCGGAATCGTGTGATGAAGCGACATGCTCGTCGCGGACGACGGAGCGCCGTTAGCGGAATTCGATCCATTCCCGTTTGTTGAAGGAGCCATCGGTGCCTGCGTTGCACTTTGCGAGGCTTGAGCTGCGCGAATGCGTTCTTTCGGGTCCTCGAACTGTTTGAGTCCTTCGGCCAAGTTCTTCAAATCTGACATGAAGTTCTGGGAACTGACAGGAGCATCGGCCTCGAGGCTCGACGCACCAAAGCGCTGCGCGCGCACGTAAAGTCCCACGAGCGCATCAGGCGTTGTCGCGAGTTTACGCACGGAGTCCGGCTGCGTTTGCAGCCAATTGAAGGCAGCCGTGAGCGTCTCACGCGTGTATGCCTGAGGAGGCAGTGTTGGTCCCGAAGCCATAGGGACAAGAAGCTAACGATTCGCCATTTTGCGAGCAACTGAAAAGCGGGAATTGGTTAAGAAATAGGCAGCTTTGCCCGCAACCTCTGTCACCTCCGAATCACTTGCTGCTGGAGGCTTTCAAGACTTTTTAAGGTTGCTAGTCAGATGCATTTGTGGCTTTGCGCGTTGAAAAGGGAGGCTAGTTAAGAACCTCCCAGCAGCATCATTTCTGCGTATAAACAAAATTTGTGATGTTCTCGTTTAGAAGCCGAAACCAGGAGGCAAGGCGATGAGTCCAGAACGATAAGTTCCGCGGGGGCCGCCACCGTCTGCGAGCGGGTTGAACTCTGAGCTCTCTAGAGTTTGCGGATCGTCGATTGAACGGGTGCTGTGCCCTTCGATGACGTTTCCGTAGCTTCCCGGGAAGACATGGTAACCCGTATGCGCCGTTCCGACATAGAAAGGAACGTTCGCGAACTTTGCGGGAATCGACGTTTTGAAACCAACGAGAGTCTCGATGTCGTTAACCGCATTGAAGTAGTAGTTCTGCTTGGCGCTTGTGACCGTTTGGTAACGGTAAACGTGGTAGCCCCAGAAACGCTCTTTGTTCTGCGGATCTTTGGCTTTTTCGCGGGCGTCCCAAACGGCGTTCTTCGTCGGATCAGGATTCCAGTAGAGAACAACCCAACCGAGCTTGCGAAGCGCATCTTGCATCGCGGTTCCATCTTGATCGTTGGCTTTCGTGAAGTCTGCGATCTTCTTCCACGTGCCGGCTTGGCCCGCGTTGACGAAACCTTTGCCCAGGCAAGTGAGGGTGAGCCCCACGCAGCTCGTCGGTTTCATCTGCGAAAGAAGGGCAGGATCTTTTCCAAGAGAAGCTATGTGCGCTTTTTTTTGCGCCGTCGACATTTTCGCAAATGCTGAGCGATCGCCGTAGAAAGCCGAAATGCCGTAACGCTGAAAGAAACGTCGGTGTTCTTCGAGATGATCTTCCAAGCAGTTCGAAGCGGTTTGAATGATGGTGTTGAGGTTCTTGTTTTGGCCCTGGATCTCGGCGGCCGTAAATTCCACGCTGCCTTTGAAAGCGGCGAAGGCGGGCGACGACGCAATTGAGGAGACAACAAGCGCCATTAAGAGGGAAGCAGCAGATTTCATCATTTGAGTTTTACCTCTCCAAAAGCCTTGGGGGACAACTTGGTTCGCGTTGGCTGAAAGCTAACGTCTTCTCAACCAAAGTCCAAGGTAGATGAGGGTAGAAACTGTAGTCGGTCCAAAGAAGGGCCAAACAAAAACGCCCCCGAACCGGAGTTCGGAGGCGTCTTAAGAACCGAGGTGCAAGCGAGACTTACTTATCCGCGTAGTCCTTCGCGATGATCCCGTATTTCTCGATTTTGCGGAGCAAAGTCTTTTTCGGAATGTTTGCGTGCAGCGCTGTTTGGTTGATGCGCCCTTTGAACATCTTCAAAGCTTTGATGATGAACTCGCGCTCGAAAGCCTCTTTGTGCTTGTTGAAATCGAGAGTGTCACCATTGATCGAAACCATCTCCATCGGAGCGGCTTGAGGAGCGGATGACAAGCCACCCGTGGGGAGTTGACCCGCAAGTGAGGCTTCCAGAGCCTCATCGCCGTCTTCATCACCCTCGATATCCCCACGATCCACCGAGCTATCCACAGTCTGGGCGTTGGTCGAGGATGCAACGAGGGGAGCCGCCTGCGCGACCAAAGGCTGGCTCACGCTTGTGCCCGTCGACGTCAGCACGTTCTCGGGGAGTGAAGCCAGAGTCAGTGTGTTCGTGTTCTCGAGGATGAAGGCGTGTTCGATCACGTTTTCAAGCTCGCGAATATTGCCCGGCCAAGCGTACTTCTTCATCACCGAAATCGCATCGGGGCTCATGCCGATGATGCGCTTGCCGTGAGCGGAGTTGAACTTTTTGATGAAGCTGTTGATCAACGTATCGATATCGTTTTTGCGATCCGCGAGAGCGGGGAGGAAGATCGGAACAACGTTCAAGCGATAGAAGAGATCTTCGCGGAACTTTCCTTCTTGAATCATCTGCTCAAGCGGACGATTTGTTGCCGCGATCACGCGTACATTCGCCTCGATCTCGCGGTTCGAACCAACGGGCGTAAAGACTTTCTCTTGAAGAACGCGCAGGAGTTTCACCTGCATCATCACCGGCATGTCGCCCAATTCGTCGAGGAAGAGAGTTCCACCCTCAGCAAACTGGAAGCGGCCGATTTTGCGCTCGTGAGCGCCCGTGAATGAGCCTTTTTCGTGTCCGAAAAGTTCGCTCTCGAACAGGTTTTCCGGGATCGCCGAGCAGTTGATCGCAACGAATTTCTCGTCTTTGCGAGCGGAGTTCGCGTGAATCGCGCGAGCTACGAGTTCCTTACCGGTTCCGGAAGCTCCGCGGATCAAGACAGGCGTATCGACTTTCGAGAGGCGGTTGATGATGTTGAAGACTTTCTGCATCTCGGCCGTGTTGCCGATGATCTTGCGCCCAGCTTCCATCAATACGGGAGCTGAAGCCGCGATGCTAGAAATCATCGCCTGAGCGCTCAAAGCGCGGTCGACGAGTTTCAAGAGTTCTTCGCCCTTAACGGGTTTGGAGACGTAGTTGTAAGCGCCTTCTTTTACGGCGCGAACCGCGTCGTCGATCGTAGCGTACGCGGTCATGATAATGACAACGATGGAGGGATCGTGTTCTTTGATGAGCTTCAAGGCCTCAAGGCCGTTGAGCCGGGGCATATCGACATCGAGGAGCACGAGATCAAAACGCTGAGCGCGGACTTTTTCGATCGCTTCCATCCCGTCGACGGCTTCCGCGATTTCAAACGGACCGCAAGCCGAGTTGGAATTCGAGGCAAGCGCCTCACGAACCGAAAAACGAAGCCCCTGATCATCATCGACGACTAAGACGCGCAACATTTGAGTTCCTCCCCGAACGAACCCCGAAGGCCTGATTGAACCAACCCTTTTTCAAGATCCAGTCGCGCTGGATTGAGATTGGGTCGGAAGTTCCACCGTAAATGTCGATCCGGCACCGAGGCGGCTATCAACCGAAATGGTGCCAGAATGCAACTCCACGAAGTACTTAGCAAGATAAAGGCCAAGGCCGGAACCTTTGGTCGACGAGCTTTTTGCGGACTTTGAGCGGTAGAACTTCATGAAAATATTGGGTAATTCGTCTTCGGGGATGCCTTGGCCCTGGTCGGCGACTTGAATGACGACGCGGCCCTCACTCTCCTCCGTTGTAACCAATATGCGAGAATTTTCAGGGCTGTACTTAATCGCGTTCTCGATGAGGTTTGAGAAAACCTGCCTCATTAGATCGGGATCGAGCTTCACGCTAAAGAGCGGTTCGAACTCCGCAACGATCTCGATGTTCTTAGGTTTTGCGAGATACTCGAGCTTCTCGATGACTTCCGTGAGGAGCTGATTGGGGTCCTTACTCTTAAGATGAAGCTCCATCTCTTTCGATTCGATCCGACCGAGATTGAGGATGGAGCTTACGAAGTCGAGAAGCTCTTGCGAAGACTTCGAGAGCGTATCGATCGCTTCTTTTTGTCGCGACGAAAGGGGATTCGGATCGTTCTTCACGACATCTGTCATGCCTTGGATTCGCGCGATCGGCGTTTTCAAATCGTGCGACATCATGCTCAAGAAGTTGGTTTTAAGTTCCTCGACTTGCGTGAGCAGGCGGTTTTTTTGGTAATACTCCCAGCTGCGACGGTTTTCGATGATCAAGCGGTAAGGGATAAAGAAGTAGTAGCTGATAAAGATCGCGAGGAATGGCTGCGCCATCCCGATCCACACTCCGCCAAGCCAAAAGAGTAAAAATCCAAAAAGAAAGAAGCCAACGATCGTTCCGCCGAGAATCAACAAACCACGCGTGGGTTTCAGTGTCAGCACGACGTAAACGGTCAGGATTGAAATCAAGCAGGTGAAGAAGACGTTGAGCCAGTGCGGTGAGCGCAGCGGTGCTGAGTTCAAAATCAGCGTGTCGAGCATGTTGGCGTGCAGCTCAAGCGTGGTCATCGCAACGACGTCGCGTGAGAACGGAGTACGCACGTAGTCTTTAGCGGTCGTTTGAATATCGCGCCCGATGAGCACGACTTTTCCGCGGAAGTGTTCGAAGTTCACTTCTTGGCGCGCGACTTTGTAGAAGCTGTTTTCTTCGTACGTGCCGGCCGGGCGGAAATCGATATAAACCTGATTTGATTGAAGATACTCAAAAAGCCCACGGATGTTTTTCTCTTCCGTGATGCCAGGGTTGAACTCGCGCGCCACAACGGGATGCAGGTTCTGGTTGCCTTGATACGAGATCAACATCCGGCGAGTGACGTCATCGCCAGCAAAGATGTATCGATCCGATGTTCGCGGCGCGCTCATGGCGGTGAGCTTCTCGAAGGGAGGAAGAAGTTTGTAAGCGTCTTCTTCACCTTTGAGCGCTACTTCCTGGACAGCTACGAAAAATTGCGGAAGGTTTGCGAGCGACTTCGCAAGCTCTTGAAGATCATCGAACGAACCCACGATTTCGCTAGGATTGATCAGGTAAATGACGGAGCGAGCGCCGCTCGCTTTCAAACCTTCGATAAGCTTAATGTGATCGCGAGCGTTGGGAACGCGGCCCAGCTTTTCGACCGTGGCGGGATCCACCGCGATGAGCTCAACGTGTCCGGAGATAGGTGAAACTGGTTTCAGGCGAACGCGAGCGTCGAAGAACAAGGCTTCGATGTAATCGAAGCTGAACTGGCTCACTAAAAGCGCAATCGCGAGCGCGAAGCCGATGCGCAATAGCGCAAAGTAGGTTTGCTTCGTGCCCGCGATGGGTTTTTTGAAGAGATATGTTGGTTCGGATCCGGAGACGGATTTCTCGTTCTTCGCCATGCAGTCCTGTTTTCGGGCCTCGCTATTTTGCTTCTTAAGCGAGCGAGGCCGTTAACGATGATTTAGGATGGCGTCCGTCTCCGTGGACTTGGTTCTAAGAAGCCAAGCCTTACCAGCGATCAGTACCTGTAGGAACGCACGAGGGAGGATTCTGCGGCCCTTGGCTACGTGTTGCCGGTTTCGAAGAGTCAGCTTTCTCGGAAGCGGACTTCACTTTTTTAATGTGTTTCACGTCGTTCTCCTTAGCTTTCATATCGCGCTTCAGCATAGTGTTCAATCGCCTTTGCAATGATGTTTCGTGTCCTGTTGCAGAACTCAGCGTCTTTCTTGTGTTTGGATCCAGTCTTTACTTCGTTGACGAACATGCAGCCGCCCCCGCAGAGGTGCCGTGCCCAGCAGCTTTGACAGCCGTGCATTTCGTTAAGGCGTCCAGCATAACGGCCGAGTTTCTCGTGATCGACTTGGGTGCCGCGACCGACTTCGTCTTCGGCTTTGCCGACAAACCATTGGCAAGCCGACATGCGACCTTTGCCGTCGATCGTGAGATGCGTTTTTCCGGCGCCGCAGTGGTTGTTCAGCCGAACTTTTTCATCGAGCGCGCCGAACCAACCATCGAAGAGATTGATGCGACGAAGCTCAGCTTCGCCGCCATTGCGGAAGGCTTCATCCGCCGTTTCGCTGAGCTCTTCGACGTATCGCTGGCTTGCTTCTTCGTCGTTCGCTTCGGCCGCGAAGTCGAACTTCACGAAGTCGAAACCGACGGAACGAAGATAGCGATAAGTCGCTAGCACCGCCGTGTTGTGGCTGCCGAAGATCGAAGCCGCTTGCAGTGAGCCCAGACGATCTTTCACATTGAGCAGATTTTGGAGCCCGCGCATGGTGAGAAGAGTTGAACCGCGGCCACCACGGGTCGGGCGCGTGCGGTCGTTGATCTCCGGTGGACCATCGATGCTCACGGTGACGTGGCAACGTAAGTTTGCGAGCATCTCGGCAATCTCTGGAGTTACGAGCGTTCCGTTGGTGATGACTTTGAAGCGAAGATCAATTTCACGACCCGCGACTTGTAATTTCGCGTAGCGCGCGAGCAAGCGGATAGCCTCGGGATTTACCAAGGGTTCGCCACCAAAGAACGTGATCGAGAAGTGACCACCGCGAGGCACGTCGTGCAGGAACATCCGGATCTGTTCGTAGAGCGTCTCGAGCTCAACGTGCTTCATCGGATCGCCAAACGATCCGTCGCCACCGGCTGCGCAGTATGTGCATTTGAGATTGCAGACTTGCGCCACATTCACGAGGAGGTGACGAACGTGGGCGGCGACGTCGCGATCTTGTACCGCGGGATCTTGCGTGCGGTTCCATTCTTCGATTTCCGCACGTGCTTCAAGCGCATCGGGTGATGAAGGTGCGGAGTCAACCAGCGCATTCCAAGCCGCTTCATCGAGATGAGCGACGTCGAGGTTACGCGCGTGAAAGCCTAAGACCTTCCCGCCCTCGGTACGAATCGCCAAAATGTCGTTAAAGCGTGCTGATTTCATTTCCTGATTTCTATCGCAGGGACTCGCCACAACAACCGACCAAAACCATATGTCGGAAGCTCCGCGCGGTGCAAAAGCGCACTCGTCCCAATCCTACAGAATCTGTCAGAGCAAAAATCCAGCCATCGCTCAGAGGAGTCCTGATCGCGATTTCAGGGCCAGTCTGGCCCTTAAACCGCGGAATTTCTGGGAAAATTTAGAACTCGCAGTGTAGCTTTTGCCCTGCTCAAAGATGCTGGGGTCACTTACTCCGTTTTTTACGGCAGGAGCCTTTGGAGCCTGGCTTTTTACCCGGAACCCGCTCGTAGCCGGACCAGCATTTCGTACTCTTGCGGGCTGATTTTTTCTTCGTGGTTTGTGGCATGAAAGCCTCCTTTGCTACCCGGAGATTAGCAGCTGCAACGTGTCTGTGCCGACTCGGCAGGAGGTTGACTTGAAAAAGTCAAAAGGGAGCGCTGTGGTTTTTCTCTCTGCCCACAGCACTCTCACAGAAATGTGATTCGGAATTTAGTGAACGACGAAGTCTGGTTAGTCGAATGGGTTTGAAGATTCAGCAGGTGTTGCCGCAGGGATCGGCGATTCGCCTTTTCGGAAAATCAATTCAATGGGCTCGAGTGTTTCTTCGCCTTTTTTAAGTGGAACACCGAAGGCCATTTGGTTTTCTGCCGAGAGAACGACTCGCTCTGTGTTTTCAGGCCACGGAAAATCGTGAGCCGGAAAACCGCTGCCGTAGCTTTTCATGTAGCTGGTCCAGATCGGAACAGCACCGGAGCCTCCGGTCAATTCGTGTGGCGTATTGTCGTCGTACCCCACCCAAACGATGGCTGTGTGATAAGGCGTAAACCCGGCGAACCAAGCATCTTTTTTGTCGTTGGTGGTTCCGGTTTTTCCTGCGGATGGATGGGTGAAGCCCGAGAGGCGAGCGGAGCGCGCCGTGCCTGTTACCATGGTTTGTTTCATGACGCCGACGAGCTCAGCCGTCGCATCTGCAGGCGCGACCACTTCGGGCTTGGCATCAAAACGAAAGCGTTCTGTTCCATCGAGCGCATCGATGCGGCGAATGAGCGTGAGCGGGAACTTCGTCCCGAGAGTTGCCAGCGAACCGTAAGACTGCAGAACTTCCATCGGCGACAACTCGAAAGCACCAAGTGTGATTGAAGGAAGTGAAGACATCTTCGACGTCACCCCGAGGCGGTGGGCGGTGTCGACGATGTTGCTGATGCCAACGGACATGCCTAAGTTCACGGTCGAAGCGTTCAGAGATTCTTTCAACGACCAAAAAAGCGGAACCTCGCCTTTGTACGTACCGTCGTAATTTCGGGGCGTCCACGTTTGTCCCTCGAACTTGTGCGTGGTGGCTTCGTCTTTCAACATCGTCAGTGGCGTGTACGGAGTGCCTTCGGTCGTGAGGTTTTCGAACGCCGTCAAGTAGACGAAGGGTTTCATCACGGAACCCACTTGCCGTCGGCTATCGACCGCCCGGTTATATTGCGAAACGAGGTATCCGCGACCGCCGACTAGCGCTTCAACATAACCTGTTCGAGGATCCGATGAGATGAAAACCGCTTCGAGATTCTTACCTTTTTCTTTGAGCTTCTTTAGGTGCGGGACGGTTGTCTCAAGACGTGTGAGACCAGCTCGAACGGATTGGTGGGCCGTTTCTTGGGCTCGCAAGTTGAGCGTCGTATAAACGCGCAATCCTTCGGTCTCATCGATACCTTTAGCTTCGATTTCGCGTCGCACGGCTTGAACAAAGTAAGGAGCTGGCTCGGTCAACAGACGCTGCGGTTTGCTCGGGAGCGACGTTGCCTTCGCGACGCGCGCTTGGTCTTCGTCGATGAAGTTGAGTTCGCGCATGCGATCGATCACGCGCGCGCGACGTTTAATGGCGCGGTCAGGATGTTGAAAAGGGTTGTAAAGTCCGGGACTGTTGAGGACGGCCGCGAGAGTCGCGCATTGATCGAGACTCAAATCCTCGAGAGGTTTTGCGAAATAATGTTCGGAAGCCGCCGCGAAACCGCGGACTTCAAACGGACCGTTTTGTCCCATATAAATGAGATTGATATACGTTTCGAGAATATCGTCTTTGGTAGCGTGACGTTCGACTAAAGTCGCCATGGCGATTTCGGTAGCCTTTCGAGAGAACGTCTTTTCATCGGTCAGGAAGTAGTTTTTCACGAGCTGCTGAGTGATCGTGCTTCCGCCTTGGGCGCGTCGACCTGCGCGCAAGTTCGTGAGGACGGCGCGCGCCAACCCGGTGATGCTGATTCCCGGATGCTCGAGAAAATCGGAATCTTCAATGGCCAGAAGAGCGTTCAAGCAAGCGCTCGGAACGGTTCCAAGCGAAACTACTTTGCGCAAGACGGGTTTGTTTCCGTAGTACTGCGCAAAGAGATCAGCTTCGATTTGCAAACTAGGGACTTCGGTAGGTTGAGCTCCGGAATAGGCTTTGAGCACGGCTCCGTTGGTCGCGATCGCAACGATCTGCACGGACTCATCGTCAACCGTTGGAGCAACGGTGGGAGTTGCGTTGCGAAACGCGAAACACCGAGCGAGTGTTTGCTCTGGTGGTGGAGGCGGAGCCGCTACCGCGATCGCGACACCTTCTTCTTGGTTCGTGGGTGGTGGAGTAGGGGCTGCGGTCACTTGCAAGAGAGATTGGCACTCAGCGGCTGACCAAACTGAGTAATCGCCCGGTTGAATCGGCTGGCCAAAGTCGCGGTGACGGAAGTTCTTTCGCGCAAATAAGGATTCGAAATAGTTGGGTGGATAACTCGAACCAGGGCGGACAATTTCGGGCGCGGAATAAAACTCAACGGGTGGCGCGAAGCGTTTTTCAGCAAAACGCGTTTTGATGTTGCGATCGAGACGGAAGAGCCAAACTGCAAGGGCAATCGTACTGATGCCGATGATCACAGCGAGGATCAAAAAAGTTTTGCGAATCCAACCTTTTCGCGAAAGCTCCCAACTCGACATCCACTGACGCAGACGATTCACGAAAATCCCTTTTCATTGTTGTTTTGCCTGTTCTTGACATTAGAGCGAGGCCTCCGTTTAGTCAAAGGCCGTTGGAGGAACGAGATCATGGCTAAGGCAGCAAAGAAGATGGCAAAGGCGACGGCAAAGAAAGCCGCAACCGCGAAAACTAACAAAGCAAAGCAGACAAGCACGACCGCAAAGTCGAAGAACACAAAAGTCGCCGCACCCAAGGCGAAAGCGAAAGCAAAGGGACTGGTCGTAAAAGCATCGAAGAGTGCTAAAGGCGCCGCGCCCAAGGCGACGTCGAAAACAGCGACGCCAAAGTCGTCCGGAAAAACTCTCGTCGCGAAAGCAAAGAGCGTTGCGAAAGCGGTCGTCGAAAAAGCGAAGTCCGCAACAGCTCAAGTGGCTGCTCAAACGACTTCCACAAAGTCGACAAAGAAAACTTCGGCGAAGTTCACGAGTCACTTCGCTCCGCTCGATAATCGGGTTCTCGTTCAACGCGCGGGAGTTGCGGATCGTACGCCAGGTGGACTCTACATTCCGGATTCTGTTTCGGCAGGTGAACGCCCGAACCAAGGCAAGGTCGTAGCGGTAGGACCTGGGCATCGCGACAAAAAGGGACGTTTGCGTCCTCTCGATGTGCAGATGGGCGATACGGTTATGTACTCGACTTACGCTGGAAACGAAGTTTCTATTGAAGGCGAAGATTACTTGCTCCTTCGCGAAGAAGAGATTCTCGCGATCGTCAAAACTTGATCTGCAGAAAGGTGCCAGGCACCCAATGGCAGTCCCAGAGCGCTGATCCCCCGATCGGCGAAATGTATTGTAATGTATGGCAATGTAATGTTTTCATTGACTCGGGAGTCGCCCATGCTACTCCTGGCCCTGAAGGGGGAAAACGATGTCTCTTAGCGTACTTACACGTGTTTTGACGCAGGTTTCGACATGCAATTTGATGGGTCTGGTTCTCGCTGCAACGGCCGTTTCCTCACTCCTTAGCAGTCCTGCGCAGGCCGCGGATGTTACCTGGGGCGGCAACTATCGCGTTGAAGGCGTAAAGATCGTCAATCCGGAACTGAGCAGCGTTCAAGCTGACAAATCTTACCTTCTCCATCATCTGACGCTGACTCCAAAAGTTGTTGCGGCCGACGGTCTGACGATTTACTCGCGCCTCGATATTTTGAACAACTTCGGTTTCGGCATCGCGCAAGATGGAACCGTCCAATCCGTTGCGGGCGACTTGCTCGGCAACGGGCCCGGCGGTCCGGTTTCGCCAACATCTCCCGTTTACGCGGATCAATCGAACGCTTGGTCACGCACACAGCGCGCTGGTCTCATCAATATCACGGCTCTCTACGCGAGCTGGGCGCAAGAGTTTGGTCAGCTCGTGGTTGGTCGCACACCGATTCACTTCGGTCTCGGGACCGCGTACAACGCTGGCAAAGGTCAGTTCGATCACTACATCGATACGAAAGATTTGATCGGTTACAAATTCGTTCTCGGAAATCTCTTCGTTCTTCCGATGCTCGGTAAGATCAGCGAAGGCACTATCGGTGCGGAAGATGACGTCGACGACTACATGGTTCACGTGCAGTACGACAATCCGGAGACGGAGCTTTCGCTCGGTGGTTTCTACCAGCTTCGCGTCGTCACTGGTAACGATGCGCCCATCAATCCGAACTTGGGCGGAGCCGGCAGCACACGCCTTGGCAGCTACAAGAACACATTGATGAGTTTGTTCTTCTCGCAAAAACTTGGCCGTGACTTCCGCATGGGCGTTGAAGCCGACTTGCTCTCAGGTGACACCGGAGTCGTGAATCCTGCGGGTCAAGGTGTGAGCTTGAATTCATTTGGTATCGCGGGTGAGTTCTCGTGGGCGCCGGTTGACGGCGCATGGGGTGCGGGTTTGAAAGCCGGTATCGCGAGCGGTGATGATCCGGGTTCTACAGACGTGTACGAAGGTTTTGCGTTTAGCCGTAATTACGACGTTGGCTTCTTGATGTTCAACCATCCGCTTGGGCAACGCGACTTCTTGCGCACAGGGCTTCATCGTCCTGCTCAATCGAACGCAACACCTGCCGCGGGTGAACGCGCGTCTGAGCAAATCGATACGGAAGCAATCAGCAACGCTTTATACTTAGCTCCGAATGTTACTTACCGTCAGCGCGAGAATTTGTCCTATGGCGCTACGGTGGTTTATGGGATGCTCAACAAAGATCCGCTACGCGATGTCTCCAACAATGCTGCAGGGACTTCTTCGAACCTCGGCTTCGAGTTGGATTTGAACGTCACGTACAAGCCGTTTGAGCGCATGACATGGATCACGGAGGCGGGTGTCCTTCTTCCAGGCGATGCTTGGAAGGGCGGCTCCACGAACCTCGACAACAGTTTGACTTACGGAATAGTTACCAAGGCCGCCATTAACTTTTGATCGCATCTCGTTAGACAGCCTGATTTGCACCTTGAAAGACAACAAGACTCGCACCACGACATGATGGCGGAGCAGGGCCCCAGGGGGAGAAATCCCCCTGGTTTTTTTTATTGAGGAACTTGTCGCCTTAAAAGGCGACAAGTTTGAGAGAGATCTCGAAAGGGGAAGATGAAGTGAACTTGTTTGTTCCGCTCCTTCTCTTAGTTGCCACCGCCCTGCCGGCACGAGGTGCCGAGCCTCCCGAAACTCTGCTCGGCAAAGCTCCACCTTACGTTCCGCGCAAAACAGATTATTCTCTCGAGCTCGGTCTCATGAACTCGCGCGAGGACTTGATTTGGGGCGGAGGCTTGATCGGCGTGCACACCGGACGATGCCTCTTCGTCGAGACCGATACGTGTCAGCAATACCTCGATGGCATCGTCGGAATCGCCACGAGAGAATCCGAAACGCAAACTCATCTCTGGGCCAGCCTCCGTTGGCAGTACGTGAACGTTCCTGACCGCCATTCCACTTTCTGGAGGTTGTTCGGTGGTGCCGCGAGTCTTCAGAAAGCCGAAACACGGGGATGGAAACCCGTCGGTGGAGCCGGCTTCGGCGTGATCACTTACCTTCACGACAAAGTGGATCTGAGGCTCGAAGCGCGAGGTCTTGCTTCGGACCGCCTCTACGGACAAGCTCTCATCGGTGTGCACATCAAAGCGGATCGCTTGCTCACGGTCTTTGCGCGCAAACTCCGCGATCTTGGATACGGAACTTTTGAAACGGCGGTCGAAGCAACTGGCACCGCGATCAAAGCAACCGGTGAAGTTGTCGAAGGTGTTGCGAGCCCCTTCAAAGACGAGAAGCCTCAAACGCCCCAGAAGCCCAAATGAAAATCCCCAAAAAAAATGGCGGACCATCATGGTCCGCCGGGGAACTGGGGGGTGGGGGGCCTAAGGTTATTTTAGAACATGCGGAAGCCCGGCTGCGCGTTCATCGGAGTGCTCAAAGGAGCAACGCGATTAGGCGGGCTGTACATGTTCGTGAACAAGGGCGGGTTGTTTTGCTGGAAGCTCGTCGCCAAACCATTGTTCGTGAGTCCAAAATTACCTAAGTTCGTCGGGCGCTGCATGGGCTGAACACCTGCATTGCGGTTGAACCCTTGCGCCAAGTTCGTGCGGTACTGATTAAAGTCGTTAGGCATCTGCGGCAAATTCGGATTGTTGATACCGTTGTTAACTCCGTTATTCAGACCTGCCGTCGAATTCCAGTTGCTGATGTTGAAGCCGCTTCCGCCCATCAAGTTCGTGATGTCACCTTGGGCTTGGAGATAAGGCTGTTTGAACTGATTGAATTCAGCCGAGTTCAAAAAGCCCATGCGCTGTGCCGCTTGTAATTCGCCGTAAGCGCCGTTGTTGATCTCGAGAAGCATTTTGTTGTTGAGGAGCGACTGCTGACGCACAACTTCGCGTTGGATCTGCAGCAAGCGCTCGCGAGCGTACATGTCGTTCGGGTTCGTACGCGCTTCAGCTTGAGCGGCTTTCATTTCTTCTTGTAGCTCGCTCTTGATTTCTTTCACTTCTTTCGCGAACTCTTTCGTCTCGCGGAAAGCCTGACCACCTGTCTTAAGAGCTTTGAGCTCCATGATCATGCGAGTGGTTTTGCGCGAATCGAGATCGTGTTCAAGTCCCAAGCTTTCGATGCGGTCGATCGCTTCGTCGAGCATCGATTCGCCTTCTTCAACTTTGGATTCGTCTTCACTCATCAAACGGTTTTTGATGCTCGTGCGGAGACCACCTTTAACGAGTTTCTCCACCGCGCGCATCGCCTTTGCGGAACCACGCTTGCCCTCGTCATCGGGATCAATGCTATCGAGCGCACGCAGTTGGCAACGAGCGCGTTCAACTTCTGAAAGCGGCTCACCTTTGGAATCAAGGCGGCACTCTTTCATTCCTTCTTTGATGCGTTTCTTTTCTTCAGCGAGATCTTTTGCGGGAAGTTCCGGACGCACGATCGGCTCAACGGCTTCGCGGCAACGTCCGCCGAGTTTGCTGCGCACGACTTGCGCGAGCTTCTTGTCGTTGTCGGCTTTGACTTCTTCATTGTCGAGGTTGATTTCGAAACCACCTTCAAGTCGGAACTTCGAAGATTTGAATCCCTGAATAGGACCCGCATGCGGCTTGATCGTGAGTTCCGTCGTCATGCCGTTCGGAGTTGATTTTTCCATGTAAGTCACAAAGAAGCGCTGACCGCAAATCGATGGAGCTTCCGAGCGCGAAGGCTTTTCAACTGCGAGAGTCGCGATGGGTTCTTCCGATTCCGTGTAAGTGACTTTCGCCGGAGCATCCGGTTGAGGACCTTGATCACTCGTCGTCACGGCGTTGGCCGGCGGATTCGGAACGCTGACAGGTTGTGAGGATTGTTTCTGAGCACCACCAGCGCCTCCGCTGGACACCGTTTCTTTCGAAGCGAGATCAAGAGAGCTCAGTTTGGAGTGGCCGGAAATGTTGCCCGCCAATGCCATGAGCAAAAGGGCTTTTAGCGCCGTCTGCTTTTTCTTTGCGGTTTGCATTTCATCCTCCATCGGGCCCGAACTATTCGAGGCTCCTCGAGATCTCATAGTCCAAACTTCGAGCCCAGGAAGCCAAGCGCGCCCAAGCGGGTTAAGTTACTGAAATTCTTCCAGTCTTCCAGCGGCGGGAGCTTTGTCGAAAACTTCGACGGCTGCCTAACCCTAACTCCCAAGGAAAGTCGGGAGTCGAAAAACTCTTTCCCTTCAGCGGGTTTAGCGGGTGTCAGCCCACGAGACGGGGTGGATGACTTTTTTCGTCTAGCGAACGCAGGTATCGTAACCTTGACCTTTTCAGAGCGCGCTGGTCTTTAAGGGGCATGAAGTTCACGTTCCCACCATCCGCTAAACCCGACACGATCGCGATCAACGATTGGATGAGTTGGACCTGGCAGCTTCGCCACTCGCTGAAGTCTTTAGAGGACTTCAGCCAAAGCTTTGAACTGACCGAAGACGAAGTTCGCGGATTCGCGGGTGCAGATCAGGTTTTTCAGATTCGTTCGACGCCTTACTATTCTTCGCTCGCTTCGCGGACAAACGCGGTCGATCCATTACGCCGAATCCTCATGCCCTCGGGTCGCGAGCTGACCCCCGGGGCGCAAGCAATGCTTGATCCTTTAGGGGAGAAGCGAAACAACCCCGCGCCGCGAATCATCCATCGATATCCCGATCGTCTTCTTTTCCTGGTAACGGATACTTGCTCCGTTTATTGCCGCTACTGCACGCGCAAGCATTTTACGGGCGGCGACCAAGCCTTCGTTCGCAGCGCGGAGTACGATCAGGCTCTCTCGTACATCAAATCAAAGACCGGACTCCGCGAAGTCATTCTTTCGGGTGGAGATCCGCTCACATTGTCCGACGCGATCCTTGATCGTGTGCTCTCGGATTTAAGATCGATCGAGCACGTGGAGATCATCCGCATCGGCACTCGCATGCCGGTAGTTTGCCCCATGCGAATCACCGAGGATTTAGCTCGGATGATTCGCAAGCATAAGCCCGTATACCTGATGACTCACTTCAATCATCCGCGTGAACTCACGCGCGAGGCGGCCGCAGGTCTAGAGTGTTTGGTTGATCACGGGATTCCCGTTTTTAATCAGCTGGTGCTCCTAAACGGAGTCAATAATCATCCCGCGATTATTCAAGCGCTCTCAAGGCGCTTACTCTTTTTACGAGTCAAACCCTACTACATGTTCCAATGCGATCCGAGCGAAGGGACCGATCATCTTCGCACTTCCATCGATGAGTCTCTCGAGATTCAGCGCGAGCTTTGGGGCCGCCTTTCGGGTCTTGCGATGCCGTCACTCTCCGTCGATATTCCTGATGGCGGAGGCAAAGCCGGACTTGTTCCTAACTTCGAAGTCGAGAAGAGCCCGGGGCGTCGAGCGTTCGTCGGTTGGGACGGCGTGCGTGCCGAGTACATTGATCCAGCGAAGAGCGAAAGACTTCTTCCCTTCGATGCCGAGACGTATTCCCGTGAGTGGGATGAACTTAAGAATGCGAAGCTTTAAGCTCTTCGCGAAGATCGCGATCGATTAACAGTCTCCCAAGAGAACACCGCAAGCGCCGCCCAAATAAACGCGAACGCAAAGAGCTTTGCCGCACTGAAAGGTTCTTTGTAGACCAAGACGCCCAAAGCGAATTGCAGAGTCGGCGCGATGTACTGAAAGAATCCAAGAGTCGAGAGTGGAAGCCTCTGCGCGGCATGCGCAAACCAAATAAGCGGAAGCCCCGTCACGATCCCGCTTAAGATCAGCAACAAATAATCAACGGCTGAAAGAGCAATCGCCGAAGAAGACGATCGCATCGTCAAGATCACCACGAGAGCCGGGATCACCATTAAAGACGTCTCGGCCGTTGATGTTTGAAAGACGTTTACGTTGATGCGTTTACGAATCAATCCGTAAACGCTGAAAGTCACCGCTAGAGCAATCGAGATCCAAGGGAGTTGACCCGACTGGATGCCCATCGTGATCACGCCGATTGCGGCTAACCCGACGGATATCCATTTCAGGCGCGAGAGTTTTTCTTTCAGGATGAAGCTTCCCATCAACACGTTAAGAAGGGGCGTGATGAAGTAGCCTAAGCTCGACTCAAGAATATGCCCGTTATTGACCGCCCAAATATAGAGAAGCCAGTTCGCCGTTAACAAGACAGAGGCGAGAGCTACGCGGTAGCGAAGCGATCGATCTTTTAGAACGTCGAACCAAATGAAAGCTTTCTTGCGATTCGTCCACGCAACGAAAAACCAATAGAAGGTAAAAGACCAGAACACTCGATGCGCTAGAATCTCGAGCGCAGGTACGTGACGAAGCCACTTCCAGTAGACGGGGAAGAGGCCCCAAAGAAAGTAAGCACCGAAAGCGTAGAGAACACCTTCGCGATTTCTCTGTTCATGGTCGTGTGCGGAAATTTCTGACGACATCTTATTTCATATTGAGCGTCTTAAATTCGAGTGCAATCAAATTCAGTCGCGCTTGCACCAAGGCAGGTGCATTCGTCGACTGTGCTGGAGCTTCGAACTATCAACTGTGCTCCTATGATTGCGAAGTGCTGGGTGTCTCAGCCTGAGGAAGAAATATTAATTCGCACGAGAAAGCGTCTCGAATGCGACCTCTCGCTCAAGCGGCTAACCGTGAGTTCCGAAAAAATTGGTGAAATCTTCGTCACCATTCCTGAGGAGAGGCTTTAAATGAATCAACTTGAGAAAGCCGCCGCAGCCCCTAAGGGTCCTTGGATTCTGCTCGTTGAAGATGATCAAGAGATGACGGGGCTTCTTGCAGATCGTTTGAAAGCAGATGGTTATCGAGTGATGGCTTGCACGAAAGCGCAAGAAGCGATTCGTCTGATGAAGAACCAAATCTTTGGCTGCATCGTGCTTGATCTTCATCTCGATGCGAGTACTGGGGATCAAGTCGTTGAGAATGCGAGAAAATCACCATCTGCTATGAACTACGCGACCCCGATTCTTTTGATCAGCGGAAACATGGATGCAGATCTGCTCGTGAAGGTGAAAAAGTTCATCGCCGGAGCCATGGTGAAGCCATTTGGTCTGAAAGAGTTCGCGGAGAAAATACAGCGCCTTTGTCCCTTTGTTCCGGATGCGGCCATGAAGAAGGTCGGTTGAGCCACAAGGTACCGGTCGACTGAGACTCAGCGACACAGTCGTGCTTAGAACGACACCTGACCAGCGCATGGAGTTTCGCTATTTTCGAATGCCATGGCGAAGCCTTACTTCTCCACACGCGACCGGATTCGAAAACTCCTCTTACCGGGTTTGCTATTTCCAATTCTCATCTCGGCCATTTTTGTTGGCTTTCTCTTTGCGCAGATCGAGAGGATGCGCCAAGCCTCTGCGTGGCTGAATCACACGGATCAAGTTCTCCAAGGTGCTAACGAGTTACAGCGCCTTCTAGTCGACTGCGAAAGCGGTTACCGCGGCTTTTTGCTCACGGGGAGAGAAGAGTTCTTAAGGCCCTACGTTGAGGCTAAGAGGCAACTTCCCCAATCGTTCGCGAAACTAACGACCTTAGTCGGAGACAACCCGCCTCAACTGGCGAAGATTTCGCATGTTCAGAAGCTTTTCGAAAAATGGGAGCCTCTAGCTCGAGTTCCCTTAGAGATGAAAGAAGCCGGCGAAGACTACATCGGATTCATTTCGACAGGGCAAGCACGCGCGGTTGCGGACCAAATGCGGGAGGTCATTCGCGAGTTTATCGACGTGGAACAGACGCTGCGCGATCAACGAAGCCGCGCCACTGAGCGTGCGGATTTTGCAACTCGGCTCATCGCGGTTTTCTTTTCGGTCGTGATTGTTTTGATCCTTGGAGCGTCAATTCAACGTCAGATCACAAAGGTCTCTGGCATCTACGAAGAGGAGCTCGAGAAGCGCATGCTAGCTGAGCAGCAGCTTCGAGCTTTGAATGAAGAGCTCGAATTGCGAGTTCAAGAACGCACCGTGGAGCTTGAGGCAACGAATTCGGAGTTAGAAGCCTTCACGTACTCGGTTTCCCACGACCTTCGTGCACCACTACGCTCAATCAATGGATTCTCCCGCATTCTTTCCGACAAATACCAAACAAATATTGATGAGCGTGGCCGAGACTTTCTTTCGCGAATCATGCGCGCTAGTGAGAAGATGGGACGTCTGATCGACGAACTCCTGACTCTGTCGCGTATCACACGCTCGCATCTGCGAAAAGAGTCACTCGATTTGAGTCGACTCGTGCGGTCAATTACCCAAGATCTTCAAGCCACGAGTCCCACTCGTGATGTTGAGCTTGATGTTCAAGAGGGACTTAGAGCTCAAGCCGACTCGGGCTTGATCAGGGTCGCGTTGGAAAATCTTCTAGGAAATGCTTGGAAATTCACTTCAAAACGTAGCAAAGCACGGATCATTTTTGGTCGTGACGAACAGAAACCTGGGCGACCTTTTTTCATTCGCGATAACGGTGCGGGCTTCGATATGAAGTATGTAGGGGCGGTCTTTAAGCCCTTCGAGCGCCTGCATTTGGATCAAGAGTTCGAGGGTAGCGGGATTGGGCTTGCGACGGTCAGCCGGATTGTTGATCGCCACGGCGGGCGTGTGTGGGCCGAAGGCAAGGTAGATGAAGGGGCGACTTTTTATTTTACCCTTCCGGAAGTGAAAGAAGCGACAGAAGGGGATGACCTCAATGCGAAGACGACGGATCTTGTTAGTGGAAGACAATCCGGACGACGAAGTCCTCACCTTGATGGCCCTTGAGGGTTGTATCACGGGATCCGACATTGACGTGGTTCGCGACGGTAGCGAGGCTCTCGATTACTTGTGGTCCGAGGGACGATACGCGTCGAGTGACTTGAAAGCTGAGCCCAGCTTGGTCTTGCTGGATCTTAAACTCCCGAAGCTCAGCGGTTTAGAAGTGCTCAAGCGCATGCGCGCCGATACTCGCACCAAACATCTTCCGGTTGTGGTGTTCACCTCCTCTATAGAGGAGCGCGACATGGTCGACAGCTATCACCTAGGAGCGAACAGCTACGTTCAGAAACCAATTAATATGCATGAGTTTGACCGCGCCGTTAAGCAAGTCGGCGCTTACTGGTTGGAGTTAAACGATGTACCAAGCCGGTTCTGAAACAACTCTTGATCGAACGCTGCGCGCGCTCATCGTCGAAGATTCTCGAGACGACGCTCTTCTTATCCGCGAGACGTTGGAGCGAGATGGCTACCATGTTGAAGAACGCGTAATCGGAAGCGCCGTAGAGTTTCGCGAAGCGCTCCTCGGTGGGACTTGGGACATCGTCATCTGCGATCATCGTCTGCCGTCGTTTGATTCGTTCGCTGCACTGAAAATCCGCGATGAAGTGAAACTCGATATACCTTTGATCATCGTCTCAGGTGTGATCGGTGAGGAGATCGCTGTGCGTGCGATGCGCGAAGGTGCGCAAGACTATGTCTTGAAGAGTAACCTGGCCCGCTTGCCGGCCGCGATCGAGCGGGAACGGCGAGAGGCGAAGTCACGGGCGCGACGCCATTCCGCCGAGGCCGAGCGCGAGCGACTCCTGCGGGTCGCCCAAACGGCGAACCGCATGAAGGATGAGTTTCTAGCAACTCTCTCGCACGAGCTTCGCACGCCGCTTTCGGTGATTCTGGGCCACTTAGAGTTTTTGATGGAAGAAGAAGGTTTAAGCGAATCGGCGCGCGAGTCGATTGAGACTATCTTTCGAAATGCGCAGCTGCAGCTTCAACTCGTCAATGACTTAATGGATGTCTCTCGCATCATCACGGGTCAACTGCGCCTCGATACGACGCTGATTGATGCGGAAGCGGCAATGGATGAAAGCTTGAAGTCCTTGCAGCTGATGAGCGATGCGAAACGGATTTCGGTTACTAAAGCTTATGCCGCGCACGGCATTTTGGTACGAGGAGATAGTGCGCGCCTTCAACAAGTCTTTTGGAATCTGCTCTCAAACGCGATCAAATTCACGCCAGCCCGTGGGAAGATTTTTGTACGGATCGAGAACGAAAATTCGTTCGTGAAGATCGAAGTTCAGGATACCGGAGTCGGAATCGAACCGAAGTTTTTGCCCCACGTTTTCGACCGATTCCGCCAGGAAGATTCGAGCACGACTCGAGCGTACGGAGGTCTTGGGTTAGGTCTGGCGATCGTACGCCACATCGTGGAGCTTCACGGTGGAACGATTACGGCCGAAAGCGCCGGAAAAAACCAGGGAGCGCTCTTTCGGGTTTGCTTCCCCGTGACTGCTCCCGGCCAAGGTTAAATCTAAACGCGTTCGAGGCGCGCGTATTTCGCTACGAACTTCTTCAGCGTGTTGTCGCCGAAGACCACGCTGACTTTTTGATCGGCACCGATCCCTTCGACTTGTGAGATCAAGCCAACCCCGTAAGTAGGATGCCTCACGCGCATGCCTCTTTTCAAGGACCCGCCTGCGTCGCCGTCATCGAAGGACTCGTCACCAAAATCTTCGTAGCTGGGAACATCGTCCATCAGAGGATGGCGTTGGTAGTTGCTATCGTCGTCCCAGTGTGAATCAAAGTCTCCGCTGCGCCCGCCACCAAGGCGCTCGCGCATGCGGTCCATGAACCGCGGTCGTTGCACGCTTGTTTGGTGAATAACGCCCTCTTTCGGAAGCTCACGCAAAAACCGGCTCGGCGGATTTTGCTGTTCGTTGCCCCAGAACTTCCGGTTGCGAGCGTAGGTGAGGAAGAGTTTTTTCTCCGCGCGGGTCATGCCGACGTAACAGAGGCGACGTTCTTCTTCGATGGCCGTCGGATCACCGTTTTCTTCCGAAGCGCGACCGCTGGGAAAGAGATTTTCTTCCATCCCCACAATGAAGACGACTGGATACTCAAGACCCTTCGAGATGTGAAGAGTCATCATCGTAACCGACTTATCGGCATCGGCCTCTAACGTATCTTGGTCGGAGACGAGTGACATTTCCTCGAGAAACGCCTGAAGAGTCGCATCTTCGCCGCGCTCTTCGTGGAACTTGGCAATCGCGTTGTCGAATTCTTCCAAGTTCTCGATGCGGCTTTCCGCTTCGGGCGAATCCTCTTCTTTTAAGCGGTGAACGTAGCCCGTCGAATCGAGAATCGCGTGGTAAAGCTCAGGGAGAGTTGAGTTTCTAGCTTTGAGTCGCAACTCTTCGAGCAAGTTTAAGAAGCCACGAAGTTTGCTTGTAGCGCCCGCGTTGAACTCGCGGCCGTCGACTGCCGCGGCTGCTCCTTCGAGCATCGAAGTGTCGCGGGAGGCGGCGTATTCTTCCAACCGGTCAACGGTCGTCTTTCCGATTCCGCGCGCGGGAACGTTGATGACTCGCTTAAACGAAATATCGTCGGTCGGATTCAGCACGAGCTTCATGTAGCCGAGGATGTCTTTAATCTCCATGCGCTCGTAGAACTTGATGCCGCCAACGATCTTGTAGGGAATGTTGCGCGAGCGGAATTGTTCTTCGAGCACCCGCGATTGGGCGTTCGTGCGATAGAAGATCGCGATGTCCTGCGGGGAGATATCGGAGCTATTTAACATCGTCTGGATCTCGTTCAAGACGAAACGCGCTTCTTCGTATTCGTTCGTCTCTTCACGCACGATGATTGGATCGCCCGACGGATTTTCCGTGAAAAGAGTTTTGTCTTTTCTCTGCGTGTTGTTGCGGATGACGAGCGTTGCCGCATTGATGATCGTTTGGGAAGAGCGGTAATTCTGCTCAAGCTTTACGACCTTAGCTTCTTTGAAGTCTTTTTCGAAATCTAAGATGTTGTGGATGTCCGCTCCCCGCCAGGAGTACATCGACTGATCCTCATCGCCTACAACGCAAAGGTTGCGGTGAGCGGCCGCGAGCTTCTGCACGAGCAGATACTGGATGCGGTTGGTGTCTTGATACTCGTCGACCATGATGTATTTGAACTTCTTCTGGTACGCCTCGAGAATGGCCGGGTAGTCGCAGAAGAGAACGTACGTCTTCATGAGAAGATCGCCGAAGTCGAGGGAGTTGGAGCGTTTCATCTCCTGCTCGTACTTTTCGTAAACTTTGAGCGATCGTTCATCCATCATCGCGCGCGAGGATCTTTTCACATCTTCGGGCGTAAGCGCTTCGGTCTTAGCTGAGTTGATCCTTGCGGCAAAGCCCTTGGCCGGGTGAGTTTTCTCATCGATGTTGAGCGCCACGAGGACCTTCTTGATCATCGAAACTTGGTCGGCGGTATCGTAGATTCCGAAGAAGGGTTTGTAGTCGAGAAGGTGGATGTGCTCACGCAGGATGCGCGCGCAGATCGAGTGGAACGTCGAAATCCAGAGGCGGCCATGAACGGGAACGCCGACGCTCTTCAATAGGCTTTGAATGCGGCTCTCCATTTCCTTAGCGGCTTTGTTCGTGAAAGTGACGGCGAGAATCTCGTCCGGAGACGCCAAGCCCTTCGCGATCAAATTTGCCGTGCGGAACGTGAGGACACGGGTTTTGCCCGAGCCTGCGCCCGCCAGAATCAGAAGAGGCCCTGTCAGCGTTTCGGCTGCATCGTTCTGAGGTGGATTCAGTGATTTTAGGAGCGCATCCAAAGATTTGGGCTGGGGGCGAGTGCCGGTAGTTAAAGGGTTTGACATGCGATTCGTAGCCTCCAGCGGAAAAATGGGGTCAGGTCCGATTACTGCAGACCTTTTAGCACAGTGGAGCGCGGACCCAGTAAGGCTCCGGTTCCGGATGGACCTCGGTAAAAGCCGTCTCTCATTTGAGCGGCTTGGTTCGGAAAAGGCCTGAAAAAACGCTCTGAAATCTATGTTGGCAGCTGACCAAGAATGTCACTGCTGACGAACGAGTTTTGCCGTTCTATAACCGAGTGCCCAAGAGTTTGGGAACATTAATTCAACGGGTCGTGTTTGTGAAGCAGTCATCAGTAAAGAAGACCAAAACCAAAGGAATCCACAGCGCGGCAATTGCGTTTTCCCTCGTGATTTCGGTGGTTCTGATGTCCGCGGCCTGTGGCCGATCTTCGGCCGCGCTCACGAACACGTTCCAAATTCCGTGGCCCGATCAGCAGGGCAATTACCAGCTGCAACCTGTGGTTCTCAAATCGTTCGATCGTCCCTCGCAGCTCCAGGGTCGTGACGTTAAACTTTTCGTGGACCCTTACGTGAAAAACGGCCGTCTTGAAAGTACGCAGCCCGTTGGGCGTTTTGCCCGAACGGATGATGGGGTTAACGTACCGGCTGACTACCTTACGCTTCAGGCTACCGTTGTGCACGCGCACTACGAGCGCCTACGCCAGATGGATGAAGCCGTAGGAGCCAAGGTTTCATGGCCCGCTACGATCGGAATTCAAGCGAACGTCTCCGACGGTGCGGGACCGATTCACAATAACGCAATTTTCGATGCGCGCCTGGATGCTTTGCTCGTTGTCCCCTACGTCGACAAGGAGCTCCCGGTATCTATGAATGCCGGTGTTCTTGCGCACGAGCATTTTCACAAGATCTTTCAAACCGCCATTCTCAACCGCATGGGCGAAGACGGAACGGTCATCGGAAAGCCAAACGGGGAGAAGGTGAGTGATCCGCTCGGGCTGACCGCTCGTTGTGATTGGAATCATGTAGCCGGCATCCGCGAAGTGATTCGCATGCCGAAAATCTTGGGTGAAACGCTTGAGCCACTCGAAGCACCGAGTGAAAAAGATCTCGCGCAGGCTTACAACATCGTCTTCTTGCGCGCGTTGAATGAAGGTCTCGCGGATTATTGGGGCTGGGTCTACACGGGAGATGCGAATTTCGTAGCGAAGTCGCTCCCGCAAATCGAGACGGTTCGGAAGCTCGACGAACCCAGCACGGGCCTCGTCTCGGTCAACGCTAAACGCGCAACGCTCGAGAAGTGGTTGAAGTTGAAGCTCGCCGGTGATCCGAGCGGTGACGATGTTCTCACGGCGCTTTCTTACGAATGGGGTACCATCTACGCGCGCGCTCTTTACGAGGCGACGGTCGCGGCTTTTCCCGAGGCTCCTAAAAAACGTGAGGACCGACTGGTGATGGCGAAAGCGATTGCTTCAGCTCTCCCGGATTTCGCGACTCAAGCGGTGTCTTCGCAGAAGTCAGGTCGCTTCCTTTCGCCGAACTCTCTCTTTAAAGTCTTGCAGCCGAGACTTTCGGGGAAAGCTAAAGACTCCTGTCAGGTGCTCTTACGTCTCTCGGCCGTTGAAGCGTTCGGTGAGCCGCCGCCGTTTGAGTGTTCGAACGTGAAGGTGAATCCACTGACCGCACCCGCGCTGAAGATCTTAAAGCCGAAGCCTGAAGGGCCGGAGGAAGAGCCTTTGAAGCAAGGGGAGGCCCTCACGTGGTGAAGTCGCTAATGGCCCTCCTGTACGTTTTGGTGCTTGCTCCAGCCGCCTACGCGGAAGTGACTTTCGCTGTTGGCTCAAGCTTGACGTTTGAGTACGCGACCGATGGTCGATCCATTGAGGCGCGCCGGCCCCTTGATCTCCGCGCGGGTTACCGATTCGAAACCGCTGATCTTTATTTGCAGTATTCAACCTACCGAGTGGCGGGTGGAACAAACCTCGTCTTCGTCGCGCGCGATCACGAAGAACTTCTCTTCTGGGGACGCCGCGTGTTTGTGCCTGAATGGAAGTTCTCGCCGTACCTTGCGCTCGGCATAGGGGCGCAAGCGGATCGCGTGGAAACAGCATTAGGCGCACAATACGAAAGGAAAACGGGCGTGCCGCAAGGTCTTGTGGCGAGTGCCTTGGGTGCTAGAGCGATCCTCACCAAAGCCATCGATCTGCAGCTCGAATCGCGAATGGCGTTCTCTTCCGGCTACGCGCCGAATCCGATGTTTACCCTCTCGGGGCTTGTGGGTTTTTACTTCTGATTTCTCGTTTGGAAATTTTAGGACCCGAAAAAGAAAAAGCCCGCTCTCGAGCGGGCTTTTTTATTTCAGCTTGTGCTGATCTACGCGAGTCAGCCGATCAACGCTGAATCTTTTGAACGATCGCGCTAGGCAATGCCGTTTGCTTCAAGAGTTGGGCGCGGTATGTCGTCGCGTCCTTTTGCGTGCGGAAGCTGCCGACACTCACGCGGTACCAAACTTTTCCGTTCACCGACGCTTCTACGGGGAAAGCAGGGAAGCCTTTTTTCACGAGCTCGTTTGCGTGATCTTTCGCCGCCTCAGGTGTCGGGTAGCTTGCAACTTGAACCGTGAACTCTACGTCTTGCGAAGCTCCGACTGTTTTCGGAAGGCTTGAAGGAACGCGGCTTTCCGGCTGCGGCTTTGCGGCTTCGATCGGTGCCGCGTTGTTCGCTACACGTTGAGCGGCCTTTGCTGCCGCGCTGAGATCGGGGCGAGTCGCAACCGCACCCGCTTTAGCAGCAGGAGCTGCGTGGGCTTGTGCCGCAGGGGCATGATCATCGTGGCCCTTAGTGGCTGGTGCTGCCTTCGCCGCGTGGGATGCTGCTTGTTGAGGATGAGCTTTGGGTGCAGCAGGGGGAGCCGCATGAGCCTCGTGGCCGCCGTGATCACCGTGGTCATTCGACGCAACCTTGCGGCTTTCGCCGTGATCAGCTTCCGCCATCTCTAGTTTCTCGTTGTTCACGAGTTTTTCCGAGAGAGCTGCCACGTCTTCTTCAGCGAGATGTTCTTCGGCTGCAGGCTCTTCTTCATTCTCAGCCGTTTGTTTCACCGTACTGTGATTGTAGTCGCTCTCAAGCGCCTTCAACTGGTAATCGCTATCGCTGAGTTGCTTGCCAAAGTACACGCCCGACGAGAACGCTAACAATGAAATGAAAGCGATCAAGAGCATTTTCAGCACAGTGTCCATTCTGGAGCTACCTAACTGGTTCTTCATTCTGTTCCTCATGATTCGAATCCTACGAATCTGTTTGCGCTAACCAATCTCAACGTCAGAAGCCGTGATCAGGCCTGACTCTGAGGGAATTGTCTTCTAGCGTGTGGCTTTCTTGATCTTATCGGTCGCCCGTCAATTTGGTCAACGTGTCAAAACCTTGACAAGAGCGGGTCCAGGGGTCTTCATGCAAGAATGTCGATTGCGCCGTCAACCACAGCTCTGACAGAAACTGAATCTTCTAGCTTGCTGAAAGTCGCGCTCACCGCGTGCGACGGCGCTAAACGTATTCTCGACGATCACTTTGGCAACCTTCGCAACGTCGAAGAAAAATTTCAAGCCGGCCTGGTCAGCGATGCCGACCGGGAGAGCGAAAAATACATTGTGAACCAAATTCGCGCGGTCTATCCCGATCACGCGATCCTTGGCGAAGAGGGTGGTCTCTCAGGTGTAACTGGCGATCAGGGCTCGGGCTTTTTGTGGATGATCGATCCACTCGACGGCACAACGAATTTCATTCACCAGTTTCCTTTCTTTTGCATCAGCATCGGTCTGGAAGTGCGTGGTGAGCTGGTGCTCGGCGTGGTCGATGCGCCGAAGCTCGGGATGAGATTCCATGCGATCAAGGGCCAGGGCGCTTACTTGAATGGCGAGCGCCTCACCGTGCGTCCTCGCCAAAAGTTCCGTGATGGTCTTTTCGCGACAGGCTTCTCAAGTTCGGATGATCAGCTCGACTTGCAGCTAGAAATTGCATCGACGATGATTCGCGAAGCTCGCGGCATTCGCCGCGCGGGTGCGGCAGCACTCGATCTTTGCTTTGTCGCGCAAGGCGTATACGACGCATTTTGGGAACGCAACTTGTCCGCTTGGGATATGGCGGCTGGAGCCGTGATCGCTCGTGAAACGGGTGCGCTCGTAACCGATATGCAAGGGGAGAAGTTCGATCCTCGCAACGGCAACATTCTCTGCGCCAATCCTTATATGCACGCGGATGTGTTAGCGCTCATGAACAAGGTGCGCGCTCGTCATCAACGGCACTGATTTGTTTTTCACTGATCATTTTTGAGCGCGGACCTCGACTGGCTCAGCACTTCGTCCAAGTCAAATCTCTGACCTGCTTTTCCAACGTTGACAGCCTTTTGTGCGGCAAGTGCTTCGTGTGCGCACGTCGTTGCGCATAGTTATCTCGATTCATTCGACGATGGTCGCGTTGGCACTCGCGTTGCTTTTCCTTTTCCGAGAGGGAAAGAGTCAAATTTCGAACTCGCCCTTATGACTGCAGTTTCGGAATCAGCGTAAGCAGGAGGCTAAGCGCGTGGCTGAAGATAATGCGGCGGCAAAACAGGCAGCCGATGGCGGGCAAGGTTCTTCCGGTGGAAAGCCCATCATCCTCTACGCGCTTGTCGTGTTGAACATGCTCGTCGTTGCGGGCGTGGGCTTCATGCTCTACGCGGGTAAGAAAAAAGAAGACGCGCACCAAAAGACGATCGAAGCCGTCGTAAACGGAAAAGCCGAAGGCGAGCACGGCGCAGCTGGCGGCCATGGTGAAGCGCACGGCGAAGACGCCGACGAAGGCGTGGGTCTCGGCAAGATGATTCCGATGGAGACTTTCCTCGTGAATCTCTCCGGCAATCGCGGCAACAAAGTTTTGAAAGTGAACATGGAGCTTGAGGTCGAAGGCGAAAAGATCGCCGACGAGATCGATAAGCGCAAGCCCCAGATTCGCGACATCATCATCATCTTGCTCTCGAGCAAAACGTACGCGCAGCTTTCGACGACGGAAGGCAAAGAGTTTCTCCGCGACGAAATCAAGGACACGGTGAATTCCTTTCTGACGAAGGGAAAAATCAAGCGCGTTCTCTTCACTGAGTTCATCTTCAACTGAGGCATCTCATATGAGTCAGGTTCTATCGCAGAGCGAAGTTGATGCCCTCTTAGCCGCGGTCTCCGAAGGAGAAGTCGCGGCCGACTCCGGTGGTGTCGCGCAAAACGCGGGCGCCGACGATAAAGTTGTCGTCGTCTACGATCTTACGAGCCAGGACCGGATCATTCGCGGTCGTCTCCCGCAGCTCGACGTTATCTACGAAAAATTCATGCGATCGTTCCGCGTCTCGCTCTCGAGCGCTCTTCGTAAGATCGCGGCGCTCAACCATGCGAGCACGGACTTTTTAAAGTTCGGTGAGTTCATCAACACGCTCCCGATGCCAACATGCATGAGCGTCCTGCGTTTCAACGCGCTTCGTGGCTCTGCTCTTCTCGTGATTGAATCGAAGCTTGCTTACGCTTTGGTGGATAGCTTCTTCGGCGGTGATGATCGTCCCTACACGAAGATCGAAGGTAAAGACTTTACGCCGATCGAACTCTCGATCGTTCGCAAAGTTGTGGAACTTGCGATCGACGACCTCGAACAAGCTTGGGCATCGGTTGAAAAGATCGACTGTAGCTTTGTGCGGACAGAAGTAAACCCGCAGTTCGTCGGGATCGTGCCTCCGACGGATGTCGTGATCGCTTCGACTTTTGACGTCGAGCTTGAAAACGCAAACGGAACGATCACGCTCGTGATCCCGTACTCCACGATCGAGCCGATTAAGCAGAAACTTGCGTCGGGCTTCCAGGTGGAATCCGACCAGACAGATAAGAAACTTTGGGCCGGCATCATCCAAGAACAACTCATGGACACGGCCGTCGATATTCGCGTCGACCTTGGTTACACCGAAATCACGCTCTCGGAGCTGATGGGTTTGAAACCAGGTGATGTGATCTCGCTCGATCAAGACGCGAACGGTGAGTTCGACGTTCAGATCGAAGGCGTAAAGAAGTTCAAAGGTTTTTACGGAATCAACCATGGATCGGTTGCGGTCCAGGTCACAAAAAAAGTCACCAAAGAGTGAGGGAAGCCCATGGCTGATGAAAAGAATATCGCGATGGATGGAGAAGGCGCCGGCAAAGATCCACGCCGCGAACGCAACCTCGATTTGATTCTCGACATCCCGTTGCGCGTTACCGTGGAGCTCGGCCGCACCAAGATGGTCGTGAGCGAGCTGCTCAACCTGGGTCAAGGCTCAGTTATCGAGTTGAGCAAACTTGCCGGTGAACCCATGGAAGTCTTGGTGAACGACAAGCTCGTCGCGCGCGGTGAAGCGGTCGTCGTCAACGAGAAGTTCGGTGTTCGTTTGACAGATATCATCTCACCCGCTGAACGCGTTGAACAACTGAAGTAAGGAGCCAGAAAATGATGATGAAACACCTCGTACTTGCATTGGCTCTGACCGTTGCCGGAACGCAAGCTGAAGCCGTCATCGGTAAGCGAATGAAGACGGCCCCGGTTGCCGAAGAACAAGCGCCTGCGGAAGAAGCTCCGATCGGTGCAAAGCTCGTGGTCGATGGCAACGCGAAAGCGCAAGAAGCGGCGATGAATATAGCACCGGAAGTTCAAGCAGCTGCGGCTCCTGCTGGCGTAGAGGCGGTGGCTCCGGTTGCTGCGGAGGCGGCGGTTGAAACACCGAAAGCCGATGTCAGCAAACTTCCCGAATCGCAGATCCCGGTTTTGACGAACACGAAAGACGTCAAGAAGGCGGGGAGCGGTGGGATGGCTCGTCTCATGATCACGCTTGGCGTTCTCGCGGTCGCACTAGGCGCAGCCGCATTTGGTTTGAAGCGCTGGCAAAAGCGCGAAGGCACAAAACAGAAGAACACGCGTATTAAAGTTCTCACGCAGCATGCGCTCGGCCCGAAAAAGAGTCTTGCGATCGTTCAGGTTGCGGGCGAGTCGATCTTGATCGGAATCACGGATCAAAATATTTCGATGCTACGTACGCTCTCATTGATCGATGACGAGATTCCGGAAGAAACTCCGCGCAACTTCGATCGCGCACTCGAAGATTACGAAGAAGCTGACGAAATGGCGCGCGGTGGGCGCGGCCGTCAATCCGCGGCGATCGCTAACGAAGAAGAAGACTTCACGATCAGCGGACTCAACGAGATTCGCGATTCGGTTTCGGGTCGCATCCGCAAGATGAAGAATCTCTAAGCAATCGGATCGCAACTAGCCGATTGAAACGTCTGCCGCGAAAGGGACCAAGGATGGTCGAAAGTTTTCGTCAAATCTGGAAGTCGATCTCTAGCCGCCCGCTGTTTTTTGCGTTTGCGGCTTTGAGCTTGGTTTTTCTTTGCGGTGCAAACGCGCACGCTCAAGGCGTGACGCTTCCGAGCGTGAACTTCGGCTTCAAAACGACTGAGAAGCCTGACGAAGTCGTCAACGCTCTGAAAATTATCCTGATGCTCACGGTGCTGACTCTTGCGCCGGCGATTCTCATCATGATGACGGGCTTCACGCGCATTATCGTCGTTTTGTCTTTCTTGCGCCAAGCGCTCGGTACGGCACAAATGCCGCCGAACCAGTTGCTCGTTGGCCTCTCGCTCTTTTTGACTTTCTTTATCATGCGTCCGGCCTTCGACGAGATTAACAACAAATCTCTGCGCCCGTATCTTGCGGGTCAAATTTCGCAAGATAAAGCAATCGATGAAGCGCTCTCGCCTCTTCGCAAATTCATGTTCAATCAAACGCGCGATGCGGATCTCGCTCTTTTCGTGAAACTCTCGAAGATGGAAAGACCGAAAACGCTTGCGGACGTTCCGACAACCGTTTTGATCCCGGCGTTCGTGATCTCGGAATTGAAGACCGCGTTTCAAATCGGCTTCATCATCTACTTGCCGTTTCTCGTGATCGACATGGTGATCTCGAGCGTTCTCATGGCGATGGGGATGATGATGCTTCCGCCAGTCGTGATCTCGCTTCCGTTTAAAATCATGCTCTTTGTTCTCGTCGACGGATGGACATTGCTCATCGGTTCGATGGTGAAAAGCTTCGGCTGAAAGGAGTTCTCAGTATGACGGAAGAACTCATCATGAAATTGGGTCAAGACACTTTGAAGACAACGGCGATGTTGTCGGCTCCACTCTTAGGTGCGGCTCTTGTCGTGGGTCTTATCGTGAGCGTTCTGCAAGCCATCACGCAGATTAACGAGCAGACATTGACGTTTATTCCGAAAATGATCGTCATTGGACTCGTGCTCGTTCTCGCCGGGCCGTGGATGCTCGAGATTCTCCAGCACTTCACCGTAGAGCTGTTCGAAAACCTCGCGATGTTCGTGCGAGAGTGAGGACGTAAGTGCTTCCGCACCTGATGTTCAACGAGACCGAGATTCTGGCGTTCGCGCTTGTCTTGCTTCGCGTCTCGACGTTCACCATGAGCTGGCCGGTCTTCAGCGTCTACAACGTTCCCAACCAACTTAAAGTTTTGCTTTGTCTTGCGATCGCGGGAGTCCTATTTCCCGTTATCGATCGTTCGGGATTAAGCGCTGCCGACCTCGGACAAGACGTTGCGTGGCTCGCGGGCAAAGAAGTTTTGACAGGTCTGTGCCTCGGTTTCATGACTCGACTGTTCTTCTTCGCGATCTCGGTTGGCGGAAATATCGTCTCGACGTCAATCGGGCTCTCGAACGGAAACCTCTTTAACCCGGCCCTTGGTGCCTCCGTTACGACGGTAGAACAATTTTACGCCACTTTGGCGACGCTGCTTTTTCTTGCGCTCAACGGGCACCATTATTTTCTCACGGGACTCGCGCAAAGTTTCGATGCGATTCCACTCTCAATCGATGGCACTCAGTTTGCTTTAATGACAGGTAAGTTCAAAGACAGCGGTTTGATCCTGCAGACGGTGACGGAAGCGGGGATCAAGATTTCGGCGCCGGTGCTGGTTGCGATCTTCATGTTGAACGTCGTGATGGGCATCATCGGCCGAGCGGTTCCGCAGATCAACGTGCTCGTAACGACTCAAATCGTCAACTTCTTGGCGGGTGTGCTCGTAATGTTCATCGCGATCCCGGCTTTGATCTTCGAACTCGACCATCAGTTCATCGCGTTTGCGGAACAGTTGTTCAAGTTCATGAAAGCGCTCTGAGTAATTTAATTTGGTCTTGCTGAGATCCATGGAAGGATTTCGTGGCTGACGACGGCGAAGAGAGAACAGAGGAAGCGACCCAGCAGCGGCGCGATGACTTCCGCAAACGCGGTCAAGTCGCGAACACGCGCGAGCTTAGCTCGGTTCTCATGCTTTTGAGCAGCGCGCTCGTTCTCTGGTTCTTGGGCCGATTCTTCTTGCAGCAAGTTTCAGAACTCCTCACGCAATCTCTTGGTCCGTACCTTTTGGACGCCGCTCGCGAAGGTGATTACGTTCCGGCCGTCCAGTTCGTCGTGAAAAAAGGCGTTCTCCTCATTGGTCCTCTCGCCCTGATCCTCATGATCATGGGTGTAGCAGCGCAAGTTGTTCAGACGGGCCTTCTGCATAACGAAGAAGCTTTGAACCTCGATTTCGAAAAGATCAATCCAATCTCAGGTTTTGGACGCATCTTCAGTCTCAAAGCTCTCGTTGAGGGATTGAAATCCGTTTTGAAAGTGGCCCTCGTTTCGGCCGTCGTCTTCATGATGATCAAAGATCAAATCGTGAAGGTGCCACTTCTTGTTTCTCTCTCGGTGAACCAGCTCATGGTTTACACCGGCGACCTCACGATCCGGGTGATGGCAGGCGTGGGCATCTTCATGGGTGTTCTTGCAGCGGCTGATTACTTCTTCCAGCGCTGGCAGCTTGAAAAGCAGATGCGCATGACGAAGCAAGAGATCAAAGAAGAACATAAGTCTCGAGAAGGTGATCCGATGATCAAGGCGCGCATCCGCCGCATCCAGCGGGAGATGGCGAACAAGCGCATGATGTCGGATGTTCCCAAAGCGGACGTCATCATCACCAACCCGACGCACATTGCCTGCGCGATTCAGTACGATCCGAAGACGATGGCGGCTCCTCGGTTGATCGCCAAGGGTGCTGACGCCGTGGCCGAGCGGATCAAAGAGATCGCTCGCGAAAACAATATCCCTGTCATGGAAAACAAGCCGCTGGCGCGCACGATCTTCAAGACGATGAAGATTGGGCACACGATCCCGCGCGAGCTCTTTGCCGCAGTCGCGCAAGTTCTCTCTTACGTTTACAAGTTGAAGCGAAAGGTCAGGCTCTAAATGGAGCAACTCTTCCAGTTCCTGAAGAGATTTGAAAAGTACACGAAGAACGTCGATCTCTTGATGGCGATCTCGCTGATCGCGATTTTGGGCGTCATGCTCGTGCCGCTTCCGGCGATCCTGCTCGACTTGGCTTTGACTGGAAGCTTGGTCAGCTCGCTTTTGATCCTTCTCGTCGCACTCTATACAAATAAGGCGCTTGAGTTCAGCGTCTTCCCGAGTCTTCTTTTGATCACGACGTTGTTCCGTCTCTCGCTCAACGTCGCAACAACCCGATTGGTTTTAAGTGAAGGGCACACGGGCGAGAACGCAGCCGGTGCGATCATCCACGCTTTCGGTAGCTTCGTTGTCGGTGACAACTACGTCATCGGTTTCGTCGTCTTCGTGATTCTCGTCATCATCAACTGCGTGGTCATCACCAAGGGTTACGGCCGCGTCGCGGAAGTTGCGGCACGATTCACGTTGGATGCGATGCCTGGTAAGCAGATGTCCATCGATGCGGATTTGAATGCTGGACTCATCAACGAAGAAGTTGCCCGCAAGCGTCGTAAAGAGATTGAGCAAGAAGCAGACTTTGACGGCTCCCTGGACGGTGCTTCGAAGTTCGTCCGCGGTGACTAGATCGCCGGGATCATCATCACTGTGGTGAACATTGTCGGTGGTCTCGCGATCGGCGTGATTCAGCACGGTCTCGATATCGCAACTGCCGCTCAGTATTACACAAAGCTCACGATTGGTGACGGTCTCGTGAGCCAGATCCCGGCGCTGATCATCTCGACTGCGGCCGGTATCATCGTTACGAGAAGTTCAACCGGCAACGACATGGGAACTGAGGTCGTTGGTCAGCTCTTCTTGAAACCTCGCGCCTTGTATATTGGCGCAGGCGTGACGGCGGTTCTTGGCTTGTTCTTGCCTCCGATTCCGTTCTTCTTTACGGCTGCCGTGCTTGCCGGTGTAGGCTGGCTTGTTCAGCGCTTCCGTAAGGATGAAGAAGAAAAGGCCCGTAAGAAAGCAGACGAAGTTGCGGCGAAGCCTGAAAAAGAGAAGATCGAAAACTTGCTTCCCTTGGACCTTGTTGAGCTCGAAGTCGGCTACGGCTTGATCAACATCGTTGAAAGTGACCAGTCGGGAGATCTCGTCGAGCGCATCGCGAGTATCCGCAAACAGTTTGCTCTTGATCTCGGCATCATCGTTCCTAGCATCCACATTCGCGACAACCTTCAGCTTGAACCCGGCGAATACCGTTTGCTCATAAAAGGAAACAAGGTCGGCGGCGGACACCTGCGTCCCGAATACTTACTCGCGATGGATCCTGGCAACACGATCTCGCACGTGGATGGGATTCCGACCAAAGAGCCTGCTTTCGGTCTCGATGCTCTTTGGATCGGGAAGAGTCAAAAAGAAGAAGCCGAACTCGCCGGCTACACGGTTGTCGATCTTTCGACGGTCATGGCGACTCACATTACCGAAATCGTTCGCACGCATGCGCATGAACTTCTCGGGCGTCAGGAAGCTTCGACTCTCATCGAAAACTTCAAAAAGGCGTATCCGAAAGTGGTCGAAGAACTTATTCCCGATCCGCTTTCGCTCGGAACGGTCGTCAAAGTTCTTCAGAACCTGCTCAAAGAACAAGTATCAATTCGCGATCTGCTTACGATCTTCGAGACGTTGGCTGACGATGCTCATCGTACTAAAGATCCTGAGCTACTCACGGAGAGTGTACGCAAAGCGCTCGCTCGCGGAATCACGTCGCGCTACCGCAACGATGATGGACGCGTGCCTGTGCTGAGTCTCGATCCACGCCTTGAGGAGTTGATCGCCAACTCGCTCTTGCAAACCGAGCAGGGTGTTCAGCTCGTGATGGATCCTCGAGTGGCGCACGCCATGATCGAGGGCATCGCGAGTTCGATCGAAAATCATCCGGAGATCGCGGGTCAACCGATTCTCCTCACGAGCCCGACGTCGCGCCGACATATTTTCAAGCTCACGTCGCGGTTCATTCCTCAATTAGTGGTCATCTCTCACAACGAACTGACGGCGGATGCACGCATCACGCCCGTTGGCCAAGTGGAGTTAGCAAATGCGGGTTAAGAAGTTCGAAGCCAAGAATATGAAGGACGCTCTTCAGATGGTGAAGAACGAGCTCGGCCCCGACGCCGTGATCCTCTCGGCACGCGACAACCGAAAGAGTTTCGGTATCGGCGGGGAGGCGAGCGTTGAGATCACGGCAGCGGTCTCGGAGAGCACGTTGCAGAAGAAGCGCTTCACTGAGAGCCGCATGACTACGCAGGACCGCGAGAAGTTCGCTGGTGCCGATGCGCGTACGCAGCGCCAGATCATCACGAAGATGGTGGAAAACCGCCTTCGTGAAAACGAAGAAAAGCAGCGGGCCGCTCGCCCGATCACGCGCACAAGCTACATCGATATTCCCGACGAAGAAATGGAAGCACAAAGCCCTCGTCGTCGCGAAGCTCTCGAGCGTGCACGCGGTCGCAACGTGCGCGAACTCCTTCAAGATTTTGATCAGGATTTCGAAGCTGAGCAGTGGCAACAACGTCCCGTCCGAAGACCTGAGCAAAAACGCGCTTCTGCTCCCGTAGAGCAGCCGCGACGTGCGGCGACGGTGGCGCCTGCGGTTGAGCCTGTGCAAGAGCAGGTGTCGGAGAAGGCTTTAGCGCGCATCCGCAACGCCGCTCGTGAAGCGTGGCAAGCTGGTTTGTTCAGCGATGAGCAAAAAGCGAAGCCAGCTCCGCGTCCTGCCGGAGGAGGCTTGGAGCGTGTGGAAGAAGCTCATTTGCAACAGAGCCCTGTGCAACAGCCTCCTGTTGAAGCCGCGAACAATCCCGAGATCGCAACATTGAAGAGCGAGATCAATCGCCTCCACAAGATGCTCGAGGGATTCCAGAAAGTTCCGCAGTCGTTCGTGCAAATGCATCCGGGCGCCGAGTTCGGTTTACCGTTTGATTTAAGCTTCATGTACCAGAAGCTCACGGACGCAGGGCTTACGATCGATCACGCGGTTGAGATGTTGTCTCAAGCCGCTAAAGAAATCGATCCCGTGCAAATGAAGAAGCGCCCGATTGTGGATGCATGGGTTGCGCGCTGGCTCCTCGGAAATATTCAAACGGTTCAGAATCCGTGGCAGGGGAGAGTTCATCTCTTCGTTGGCGGTGCAGGGAGCGGAAAGACTTCGACACTCGTGAAAATGGCGAGTCACCTCGTCGTTAAAGAGAAAAAGAAAGTCGCGATCCTCAGCACCGATGCTTACAAGGTTGGTGCCGTTGATCAGATGAAGATCTACTGCCAGATCCTCAACGTTCCGTTTGCGGTGATTCGAAGCCGCAAGGATTGGGAGTGGGTTCTTTCGCAGCTCCGCCACATCGATCACATTCTTGTCGACTTCCCGGGCTTTCAGCTACGCGATCTCGACGAGATTCATCTACTCAAATCATTGCTACCGCCGGCGGAAGCTGCGCCCACTACGCACTTCTGTATCTCGGCGACGAGCAAAGATGGTGACGCTTACGAAATTGCGCGTCGCTACCGCGTCACCGACTATCACGACATCGTGTTCACGAATCTCGATCAGTCGGTTCAACACGGCATCATCTACAACCTGCACCGTAAGCTTTCGCACGGGCAGAAAACCGGAAAACCCCTGCACTCTTTCGGCATCGGCAACCGCATCCCCGAGGATTTCGAGTTGGCGAGCAAAGAGCGCGTTTTGGATTTGATCTTCAAGCTGACTAAACTCAAGAGGGAGACGAAGTAACAATGAGCCAGTTCGAAACTTTTCAGCATCGCCACGGCATGGGCTCGGCAAGAACGAAAGTGATTAGCGTTACATCTGGTAAAGGTGGCGTTGGCAAAACTTCGATCGTCTCGAACATGGCTCTGAGCTTTGCGCGCGAAGGAAAGCGCGTCTTGATCCTCGATGGTGATCTCGGCATGGCGAACGTCGACATCATGTTTGGTATTCGTCCCGAGCGCACGATCCACGACATCGTGAGTGGTGAAGCTTCGCTGGCCGAAGTCCTTGTCGAAGTTTCGAAGAACATCACTTTAATCCCTGGTGGCAGCGGAGTTTTTGATCTCCAAAGTCTTTCAGTTTTCCAAAAGCAAGCGCTCCTCGACCAAGTGAGTGCCTTGGGTTCGCAATATGATGTGATGCTGATCGATACGGCTCCCGGTATTGCGGATAACGTCCTCTATCTAAACAGCGCTGCTCAACACATTTGTGTTGTTGTCACTCCTGAGCCTGCTTCCATTACGGATTCTTACGCGCTCATCAAAGTTTTGAATCAGCGTTACCGAGAAACCCGCTTCTCTATTATCTGCAACGAAGTGAAGGATGAAGCTGACGGGCAGGCGCTCTTCGAGCGTTTGGATTCCGTTGCTCGCAAATTCCTCTACGTCAGTCTGGATTATTTGGGTTCAGTTCCGACGGATCCCGTTTTGAGACAAGCGACTCGACAGCAACAACTGGTCGGGAAATCTCATCCTGAAGCGGCTTCCGCGCGCGCGATTTCGAAGCTTGCTCAAGGGTTTAAGGGATACGAGCCCCAGGTAGAGTGTAAAGGAAGTTTACAGTTCTTCTGGGAACAACTCGTTGGTTTGGCATGAAAGAATAGGACTTTGAGCCGACTTCTCATTTTGATAACCTGATCTCACCGGTGACGAAATTCGGCTGAGCGCATGAAAGGGAACCCGATGTCGAACAACTCTTCTCTGCTTCGCAAGTACAAAGAAGAGCCCTCGAAAGTGACGCCCGAGCAGAAGGATAAATTGATCTTGGAGTACGCTCCGTTGATCAAGTTCATCGCTCAGAAGATCGCCGTTCGTTTGCCTTCAAACATCGAACTCGATGATTTGATTTCAAGCGGCGTCATCGGCCTCATGGACGCAATTGAAAAGTACGATCCGACTCGTGATAACAAGTTTAAGACTTACGCTGAATTCCGTATTCGCGGCGCGATCCTTGATGAACTTCGCGCGCAGGATTGGGTTCCGCGCTCCGTTCGCGATAAAGCTAAGCTTCTCGATCGCACGATGATCGAGCTCGAAGCCGAGCTTGGGCGTAGCCCTGCGGATGAAGAAGTCGCAGCGAAACTCAACATCACGATGGATGAGTTCTACGACCTCATTAACCAAGTTCGCCCGGTTTCTGTTTTGTCGATCGACGAAGCGGCGACGTTCTCGAACGTGGACAAGAAGTCGATCCTCAATCTCTTGGAAGGTTGCAAACTCAACAACCCTTTCACGCAGCTGAACATGAAGTCCGTAAAGGACATCGTGACCAAGGCGATCGAAGAGTTGCCCGAGCGTCAGCGCCTCGTTCTTTCTTTGTATTACTACGAAGACTTGAACCTGAAGGAGATCGGCAAAGTCTTGCGCGTCACGGAGAGCCGCGTATCGCAGCTCCACGCTCAGGCGATCTCGCGTCTTCGCGCGAAGCTCGCGCAGACATTCGAAGATCAAGAGCAAGAGGCTTCTTGA
>SYLX01000041.1 GCA_005808505.1 Bdellovibrionales bacterium
CACGTCTTTGTCCATGCCGACGGCACTTCCGAGAACGCCGGGTCCCACGTAAGGAAGACCGAGAAGGCGCAAGTACCCTTGCATCGTTCCGTCTTCTCCGTAAGGACCGTGGAGGATCGGGAAAACAACATCAAGTGTGCCGCGACGTCTGCCGCTCGCGAGTTCAAGAACCTCGGCCGTCTTGCCCGGGCCAGGAACGATGAAAACTTCCGTTCCAACCGTTTCGAGATCGATCGGGCGAGTGACGTCCGTTTTTCTCAAAACGTCGATCGAAGGAAGCGCACGCATGACGCCCTTCTTATCGAGACCGATCAAGTGAACTTCGTATTTGTTGAGATCAAGAGCGTCGGCGACGTTCTTGCCGGATTCGAGAGAGACAGCATGCTCGGCGCTTTCGCCGCCAAAGAGCAAAGCCACGCGGATTTTAGAAGACATCTGGACCTCGCAATGGAAGTGGGAGGAGCGTATCAACGCCCGCTAAGCCAAAAGTCTATCGCGCCCGCGCAAGCGCGAAAAGTTGGAATTGCGGAACCAGACTTCAGAGCGAAAGTGAGTGCGGGACTCGAGTTCCCACTGCGGGACCAGCCGCTTCGGTTTCGAGATGAAAACGCATGAAGCTCAGGACTCCGGTGATGACCTTGCTTGCCTCATTGAAGATAGGTCCACCCGAATAACCAGATTGGATTGGGCAAGTCGGGAGGACGATCGTTTCGCCGGGAAGTGTTTCGATCGTATCTAAATCAAAGTTGTCATTGCGATCGCAATGAAGCTCGCGCAACTCGTGGCGGAGAATTCCGTTCTCATCCGTGGCATCCATCGCGATTCCGAAGAGCCGCACGCGCGGACTAGCCGCAGCTCGCTCTTGGTCGAGGCCGATGGCGTTGCGTTGGCTCGGGCGGCTCAATCGAATGAACGCGTAGTCGAGTTGCACTTGTTCTTGCCGATCAAAATCGATGGTGCTTGCTTGAACGATCGAACCGCAGGCGATGAACTCTTGAGCTTTTCCGGTCTGCTGGGGCCAACGGATCCAGCAGTTGTTATCGAACGTCTTTTTATCTTCGAGGGTTTCCCACGGCACACAGTGGCTCGCCGTCAGCACTAAATCAGGTTTGACGAGCGTAGCCGTACAACCTTCTGGACCTTGGCCCGAAAGGGTGACGAGCTGACCGATCGCTTCGGGGCAGCTCGTGCCTTCAGCGCAAATGAAGGGAGGAGGGTTCAGATCCGCAAGCTTTTCGGCCTGGATCGGAGACGGAGACGCCGAGCGAGCGGCATAAGTGTCTTTCTTCTGGCAGCCCAGGGTGAAGGTCGAGCCAAGTAAGACATATATATAGAGGAGCGTTCGCATCGGCATGACGGATCCATTAAGCAAACCTATGCCGAGTGTGAGTTCGCGGCTAATTGAATCTCGCTTGTACGAGGTTCAACTTAGATGACGTTCTTAAGCGCTTTTTCGGCGGCGCTGTCTAAGGATTGATCGACTTTTCAGTGAGCCCCGGCCAGCGGGCCCATAACGCCAGGCTATGGAAAACCTTAGTCTTTTTTACAGAGGCCCTGACCTTTTACGGCCTTGGCACAGGCAGTGCTCTACCTCCCTTTGAGATTAAAAATCGTACGCCTGCCCCGCGGAGTGCGGGCCCCCTTAACCGGGAAGGTATAAAATGAAATCGATTTACGTCATGATGTTGTGCGGAATGGTTCTCTTCTCTTTCGCCAACTGTGGAAAGAAAGACGATCCGCAAGGAAGTGCGGACATGTCATCAGCCTGCTACACGCAGCAAATGCAAACCGGCACTCAACAGTACTTTGTTCCGGGCGCTCCCTGCGCGTTCAACTACAGCACTGTTCAAGGCTTCCAGCCGATCTACAACAACGGTTACGCTTACTCGAGCAGCCAATTCTACGGCGGCACGAGCATGCCCACACCGCAATGTAGCGGCGGACAAACGGTTGTTTACTCGCAAGTCAAAGGTCTCGGTTGCGTAACGAACCAACAACTGGGCTTAAGCGGTGCGCCGGCTGTTTACGACCTCAATCAAATGACTCGCACTTTCGTTTTGGTGTCGCAGCCGAATCCTTACGGCGCTTACCAAATGGGTCAAATGGGTGGTTACAACTCTTCAGGTTTCTACGGCTCGATGATCGTGCAACAGCCTTACACTTCGGGCATCCAAGTTCTTCGGACTTGCGATAACAACGACAAGTGCGGTCCCGGTCTTAGCTGCCGCTCGCCCTTGGGTCCGCAACTCGCAACGGGTCTGGGAGTTTGCTACCACTGATCAAAGTGAATAGAGAAATCGCGCAGCAGGTGACGAAGCTTACCGCGCGCGATTTCGATTCTGAATCGCGCTAGTCACAGCCTGGATAAGCTTTAAGATTTTGAACGGCTTGATGAAGAAACCATCCGCCGTCAGTCGCTGAGCTTCTTCAAGCGACATATCCATCTCTCCACTCACCAAGAAAAATGGAACAGCAAAACGAGCGCGGCGAACCTCTTTGAGGAAGCTCACGCCATCCCCGTCAGGCATCGAGATATCAGAAATCACCGCATCGATTCCGGTCTGGGAATTCAGCGCTGCGAACCCTTCGCGACCACTGCGGGCAAGCGCAATCTCAAAACCTCGGGCTTTGAGTTCCATCTCGAGGTATTCGAGAAAGTCGGCGTCGTCATCGACGAGCAAAATTCGGTGAATGCGCTTTGGTTCCATACTTCTAATATGTAATCGAAACGGGAGCGAACGACAGAGTAAAGTCGCACCCATCAAGAAATCGTAAAGAGGTCTAGGCCATCTCCACGAGTTCTTGGATCATCTTGCGAATGCCGGTGAAAACTTCGTGAGGTTTCGCATCGTACATGTAAGCGGGCGTCGTCAGAACTTTATGATCTCGATCGCTCACGTAATCGGTGACGTCGCACTTCACGTGCAGGGCACCGGTCTTCTCAATCTCTTGGGCGGTCGCGGGATCGTTTCCGATCGTGAGGTTGACGCCTTCCTTCCCTAAGACTTTTGCGACTAAGGTCGGAGCGATGCAAATTGCGCCGATCGGTTTGGCCGCGCGGTGAAACTCTTTGATGATGCGTTTTACTTCCGGATTGAGTTTCGCTTTCACGCCATCGGTCGCCCATGTCGAGAGATTCTTCGCCGCTCCGAAACCACCGGGAAAGACAACGGCATCGAAGTTCTGTTCATTGAGTTCAATCAGATCGTGAATTTTGCCGCGTGAGATTCGAGCAGACTCAACCAAGACGTTTCGTTGCTCGGGGTTCGCTTCGCCGTGATGGGCCGTGACCACGAAGGATTCGTTCGGTGCGAAACAAACCGTTTCGGCGCCAGCTTCAGACAGTGCGATGAGAGCGCTCGTGGCTTCCGTGATCTCGGCGCCATCGAGAAAACCGCAGCCCGAAAGAACGAGCGCGATCTTTTTCTTATCAGTTGTCGGCTGAGTCGTGGATTGCGTGGCCATCTTCATCTCCCTTTGGCTCGGCTATAGCGCCAATTTCGCCAAAGGTCTAGGGGCCACCAGGGGTCAAAGCGCAGGGCACTCGGGGCTAGCGTTGGGCGGAAGATCTTCCGGTCGAGCTTTAAACCTGAAATTTACGACGTCTTGGCACTCAGTGAGCATAGTCTTCGCTCCGTCATCGCCGACGGGAACCATCTGCGTTAAGCAGCTTTTCACCAAACCGGGAATGAAGTCGTCAACGGGGCTCATTTTATAGCCGGCGACTTGAGGGATATCGGGACTCGAAACCAGCTGAATGAGAAGGGGAGTGGCTTCCTTGCCTTCCCACGCGACCATCTCAAACCACAGAGTCCGGTAGCGGACTCGGCAGTTTGGAATGTTTAAGCAGTTGGGTTGTCGCTGGACGGCAAGCGGCGGCGCGCCTTCGGACTCCGAAGATCTAAGGCGATGAAACGTGACCTTTGAATCGTTGGGAGTCTCAGAAGCATTTTTGGCGCGAGCATAAAGCTCAGCAGCCTTTTCCATCGTAATCGGCGCGCGAATCACGCTCGGAGTTTGCGCTGCGAGTGCCGTGGGAACGCGAAGTCCAACCATCGGAAGTTGTCGCGTGAGCTTCTCGTATCCGCCACCGGTCTTATAAGTAAACTTCGTTTCGACAATCTCGTAGTAACGAGCATCCGCTGTCGCGAGACAATTGATGACCGTATGACCCGTATCGCTCACGATGTTAAAGAGTTGTCCACCTGCGATCGCCTGACTCTGCGCAAACTGCACGAAAGCACCGAGCTTTGTGTCGACGGGGCTTGCGTCGTGGAGCATGTCGTTGATGGCTCCACCAATCTTCTCGCGAGGAACTTCGGGCCCAAGATCAACCGGGATACCGCGATCGTCCGCCGAGCACCCAACGAGAGCAAAAATCAAGAGGGGGGCTAAGAGCGCAAGCAGAGCGTGAATAAAGATCAAAAGTTTATCGTCCGTGGAGACACCAAACGACTCCTCTGAGTTCTCAACGGTTTTGGCAGGCTCGCGGCGCGCGGGTTCGCTCATACGGAATCCCAACCCCATACCCACATCGGGATCGGCAAAACTTTTTCGAGAGTCTCGCTCGCCTCGGGTCCGAAGTTGTGGATCTGCGAGGCTTTTTGAGGGCCGAAGACCAAACGAACGATGTCGTGCTCGCTTTCGGTCGTGAAGACTTGATCCTTGGCGCCAATGAAGAACTTCCCACCTTGTTGCTCTAATACAAAATCATCAACGCCGAGGTGGCGAGAGTGACGCTTGAGTTTCGCGAAGAGCGAAGAAGGATTGAGGATCTTGATCATTCCGAGAAAACCGTCGTTTACGTGCAACTTGTTCTCGGCGAACGCGCGCAAAAGATTTTGCGAATGGCGCGGCACAATCACGGTGATGTTGCGACCTTGCGCCCGGCGGATGTGCGCAAAGAGCGCCATCAATGCCGAAACACCGCCACCCCATTCGTGAACGTAACCGTTGAGATCAGCGCCTTTGCCTTCGATCGCGTAGGCGCGAAGTTGACCTTGTTGGTCCCATGCCGTGTAAACGCGGCTGTTAGGGATGTTGAGATACTTGCGTGTCTCCTCAACGTTTCGCAGCGACGTGACGGTGTGCTGAGAGTAAAGGCGGTGAATCGCTTCGGCCGCAACTTTCGGACCTTCGATGAACTTCAAGCCGGGATCACCGGATTGAAGATCACGATCGATCACGACACTTTGCTCACTTCCCGCGAGTTCAAATCCGAAGCGACGGTAGAAGTCGAAAAGATTCGTCCAGAGAATCGCGAAGTCACAGCCATGTGATCTTGCAGCTTCCAAACAGCTCTCGATCGTTTTCGATGAGAGTCCCTGATTTCGGTGGTCGGTTGAAGTCACAACGCTGCCGAGACCCGCGACTTTGAATAAACCCGCTGGCGATTTGATGATCATCGGTTTGATGACAGCGTGCGCGACGACTTCATCTTGCTCGGTGATGATGCGGATGTTGTTGCGATTGGCTTCGCTAAAAGCGACCGGATACTCCGAAGCGATCGACCAACCTTCTTTGGGACGAAGTTGGGTGTCGAGAAATTTTACGACCCGAGGAAACTCGTTTTCGAATGGGGGACGAGGACCTTCCATGGAACCTCCGGTTTGATTTCAGGATATCAGGCGCTAGGCTGGCGGCGTGAGTCCGGGTCGAGGGAAACGGTCATTCGCCCAGGAGCAAATCGACATCAATCTCGGGTGAGCTTTCGTTGACGTCAGCTCGACCCTAGGCGAGGATCACTCCATGCTCGTGGCCTTCGTTGAAAGCATCAAATATGTCGGGCACCTTCTGCCGATCGCGTTCCTGCGGATTTTTTTGGGGTACTTCTACTTCAACCAAGCCCTCGCGCGTTTGTACGGCGATTACCTGACGCACGCCTACTTAGCGGAAGACATCCGTGGCTACCTGCCCCGGAGTCCTGCGCCTGATTGGTATAAGGCAACTCTCGAAACTCTCGTCATCCCGAATTGGCAGTGGTTTGCCGCCGCCATCACCGGAATTCAGTTAGCGATCGGAGCTTCGTACATTTTGGGTTACATGGTTCGTCCCTTCTCCATGGTCGCGATCGCGCTTGGCTTCGGCTTGCAGATGGCGGTGGGACCTGGACCCAGCGAGACACTCGCGATGTTCATGCTGGTTCTGCACTTCATCTTAGGTTGGATGGGTGCGGGCCGCTGTTTGGGCGTCGACTACTACTTCTACAAACGCCGTCGCGGAGTGTGGTGGTGAAGACAATCATCTGGGTGCGTTGGGCGGTGTTTGCCGTCGTTTTGCTTGGCTTAGCGATCGCTTTTCAACATCTCTCTTCAAGACTTCCGAAAGCAGCGATTCTCACGACGGAGGCGGGAGCAAGCCCGAATCCAACGCCAACTTTGAAAGTCATGACCTATGCTTCGTTCATGAGTTCTTGGGGACCAGGGCCCGAAATCGCGAAGCTCTTCAAAGAGAAAACGGGCAAGGAGGTCGAGTTCATCGACGCTGGTGACGCCGGTCTTCTGTTGAAGAAGCTAGAGCTTTTTCCGGCCGACGTTGTGATCGGTCTCGATCAACTTCTCTTGAAGCAAGCGCAGGCGGCAAGACAGTGGAAACCCGTGTCAGGTATTCAAGATCTCCCGGGTGAGCGCCTTTATCCAAACGACACTTTTCTCGCGATCGATTGGGGGCCGATGGCTTTCATTTACCGCGAAGGAGAAATCGATCCGCCAAAGAGTCTCGACGATCTTCTCGATGCTCGCTTCAAGTCATCGCTCGCGCTACAAGATCCGCGCACGAGTACACCAGGGCTTCAATTCTTCTTCTGGGTGCTCGACGAAAAAGGGATCGATGGAGGCTTTGCATATTTAGAGAAGTTAAAAGGCAACGTGCAGACCGTGGCGGATAGCTGGTCGAAATCGTACGGCGCCTTCACGAAGAAACAAGCTAAGCTCGGCTTTTCGTATTTAACCTCGCCCGTCTACCACTGGACGCAAGATAAAGATCGAACCTATCGCCCCGCCGTTTTCTTCGACGGACATCCAATTCAAATTGAGTATCTCGGCATTCCGGCAACATGTCAGGCGTGCGGTGATGCGGAAGTTTTCGCCAAGTTCATGCTTGAGCCTCAGATCCAGGCGATCGTGATGAACAAAAACTTCATGTATCCCGTCATCAAGTCTGTACGTTCGGGAACACCTTTCGACGAACTTCCAAGAATCAACGGACGCGATTGGAAAAATCTCGACGAGCTCAACCAGCGCCGCGAAGAGCTCTTTGAGCGGTGGCGCAAGTTAGGCCTCTGATGAACGGCGCGGCTGATCGCCGAGACTTTTCGTTTCGTTTTGTCTTAGGTGCAGTGCTGACATTCGTGCTCTTGCTGCCTCTGGTGTCCATCTTCTTTCATGTCTCGGCTTTGCGCCTACCACCCGTTGACGATATCGCATCCGTATTTTTGTTCACGCTATTGCAAGCGGCACTCAGTGCTTTAGCCTCACTCATCTTTGGCGTTTTGGGTGGCTTCGGACTCCTCGCGCTCAGCCTGCGAGGAAATCGAGCAGGCCGAGTGGGCGAAGCGTTGACTCTTCTGCCAAACGCTGCGCCTGTTATCGTGATCTTGCTAGCTACAATGAAGGTGCTTCCCTCGCTTCGTGGGCTCACGGGCATCATCTTCGTGCATTCGCTTTTGAATATTGGATTAGTGGCCGTCAGCTTCACGCAACTTGCGCGCACGAAGATCGCAGCACTCGCCGAACTGGCTTGGGTCGAAGGGGCTAGCGGTTGGAAGTTTTTCTGGCGCGGGGCCTTCCCGATTCTGAGAACCGATTTGCTTCTTCTGTTTCTTTTTGTTTTCGCGCTTTGCTTTTCGAGCTTTGCCGTTCCGCTCATGATCGGTGGAAGTCGCGCAACGACAATCGAAGTCTTGATTTACCAAAAGGTTCGCTTAAGTTCCGATTGGTCCGAAGCTTTGGGTCTGGCGACGCTGCAACTTCTGCCGGTGATGATTCTTTCGTGGCTCCTAACAAAGCGGCAATCAGCTCCGATCGGTTTTCGCGTCTCGCGCACGCCCCTTCTTTCGTGGTCGCCCGGGCTTATTTTTTGTTTAGCGCCAGTAGCACTCTTGTTTTGGGGTTTGATCGACGGAGTGGACCGAGGGCTCAATCAGCTTCGCGCTTTAGGAAGTTTTTTGGATGAACTTCCGATACTCATTCTCGGTTCAGCCTTCGTGAGTGTTGGTTCAGGGCTTCTCACGTTGATGTTGTTACTGGTCATCGCCTTCATCTCGCCTGCGGGAAAGTATCGCAAAGCTCTCCTTGGATACGCAGCTCCAAGCTCGGTTCTCACTGGATTCGGACTTCTCATTTTCTGGCGAGAACTTGGTGGCGCAACGTACTTAAAAATCATCTTAGGTTTAGCTCTCATTTCATTACCGGCGTTCTACCGTCTGCGTTGGGACTCAGCCCTGCGCGCTCTCGACGGACAAGTCGTCGTCGCACGGACTTTGGGCGCGAGTCGTTTGATGATTTTTTCTCGCATCCTTTTCCCGCAGTTGATCCGACCGGCTACTTGGATCGGCGGTCTCGCAGCTCTTTGGGCTTGGGGCGACTTCGCGCTTTCTTCGGTCATCGCGGAGCGCGCAGTTACTTTGCCATTGGCGATCCGCACGCTGATGGAGACTTATCGCTTTGACGCCGCAACGGTTTTGATTTGGCTGGTCCTCGGCGGAGGGCTGATCACGTTCGCGCTTTTCTTAGGAGCAGGCTATGTCTTGGGTCCGAAATCTAAAACGTGATTACGGCGATGGTTTTACGATCGATATTCCCTCCTGGGAAATTCTCGATGAAGGCGTCACGGCTTTGTGGGGCCCCAGTGGAAGCGGGAAGACCTCGGTGTTTCGTTTGCTTTTAGGATTGGATCAAACTGAGACACCGTTTCAGTGGGATTTTGATGGCGTTGACCTAGCCAGATTAGCGACCCCAGAGCGTCGTCTAGGGGTCGTGTTTCAATCGCTTGAGCTTTTCCCCCACATGAGTGCTGAAGAGAATATCCGCTTCGCTGCGGAGGCTAGAAAACGCGATCTCGCCGAAACGGATCAACATCTCAAAAAGCTCACGGACGTGTTGGGGCTTAGCAGCTGCCTCGGCCGGCCAGCGAACGTTCTTTCGGGTGGCGAAAAACAGCGCGTAGCTCTAGCGCGAGCGCTCATTGGTCGACCGCGTATCCTCTTTCTCGATGAACCTTTTAGCGCGCTCGATGCGGCTCTCAGAACCGAGGCCCGTTCCCTTGTTCGAGAGGTTATTTCGCAAGAAAAAATTCCGGTCGTTCTTGTTAGCCACGATCCCGAAGATCTAAAAGCCTTCACAGGTAAAATTAGCGAGATCAAATCGGGACGCCTCGTGAGCGAGCGAAAATTGATTTGAGCGAAAAGCGTCAAGCGCCTGGGCACGAGGCTCTAGCTTGTTCAAAAGTTATCCGCACGAATTCCATCAAAATCACCATTCGTGCGTGGAGCCGGCGTCGAAATCCTAGGCGTCAAAACGTTCGACCTTCCTCACTCGACATTCTTGAACATCAATCTCGTTTATTTAGGGGTGCGTGTTATTCTGGTTTCAGCTCGCTTGGGGGTGAGGGATGAAAGCACACATACCAAAACCAGCGCTGACTTCGGCGTCGACCTCGATGACGACAAACAACTGGTTCTTCGTACTCCTGAGCGGACTTGTTCTAATGGTTCCGCAAAAGGCCAAGCTAGATTCTGAAGAAACGGTCACGCGTGATCTTACCGTGTTGAACGTGCCGGTTGCGGATCTGGGGCGCATCGTAGCTACGGAGAGGAGCGAACGCGATTTTCTTCTCAAAACCCTAGGACTTTCTCTCAAGCAATACGAAATCATCCTTGAGCAACGCAGCCGTCTTCTCACCGAGATGAAAAAATCGATGGAAAGCGGAAACCCAGCCATGCTGGGGAGTCGCAAGGCCGCCCAAAAGCACATCGAGTGGCTCCAGAGCTACTTGGGTGCGGACCGCTATAGCCAACTGATTGACCTTAGTTTGCAAGAGCTCGGTTCGTCAGAAACGGAGAAGGCTTAAGTCCACAGACGGCGAAAGTCGGTCAAAGAGCTTCCCTTTTGAGCAAACTTTCCATGAGAGCTCTTCGATCTTCGGGAGGAGCCTCGATCCATTCGCGCAAAATCGCGGCTCGCGCCTGATCGCGAGTCATGCGAGCAAGAACTTCGAAGTAGTCTTTGATTCCGTAGCGACCTTTCTGTCGATCTCGTTGCTCAAAGAGCGCTCGTTGAAATCCGTAAAAGTCCGCTGGCTTCGCAAGAAGCTTTTCGGTGATGAGACTCGCGACAAAACCGCAAGTGTAGGCGGGTTGATAGCTTTCTTCCGCTTTCAATCTGGATAAGATCATCGGCGCTTTGTACTGATCTGCGCAGTCTTGAACGAACTTCTTTACCGTCGCATCATAATCGAGCGGTGTGATCAAGTTCAGATCGCGTAGACTTCTGTAGGTGATCGCCTCGGCGCCGCCTTCGATGATCCATCCGTTGGGTCGAAAATCTTCATCGTCACTGATGTTCCAAAAATGCGCGAGCTCGTGGAAAATGGTGCTTCGGACGCGTCGGGTGAACTGCGGATCTTCGGCATCGAGCCTTGGTCCTCGGACGGTAAGAATGACCGTACGAGCTTCGGTA
>SYLX01000042.1 GCA_005808505.1 Bdellovibrionales bacterium
CAGCCGGCACGTGCACGTCAGTAAACTTCAACACCGGAAATAAATCCGTGTTGATATTGATCACACCGTCACCGGAGTATACACCCTCATGAAAGTTCGGAAGCGTCGTCGCATCGAGCTTTCCATGCTCACCCCGACCGACCGTGAAACCAGAGGCGCGAAAGCCACCTGGAGAACCATCATCCCACTGATCCACCTGCAGCGGCGGCTCAACCCGCCCGGCTGCCGTGTTCACGATCGCCGTGCCCGCTTCAACATTCGCGGGATCACCAAGCGAAATCACGACAGTCTCCGCACGAGCGTCCAGAGAAATACCGAAAATGAGCAACCAACTAAGCAGCATCGCTTCCCCCACCGGAAGCTTTATCCCATCCGAGAATGGACCAGATTTTTTGGCGCAGGAATTCACCCTTGAACGGCTTCACGACGTAAGCATCCACGCCCGCTTCGATCGCCTTAGCGACCTTCACGCGCTCTTCAGGAACTTGCGAAGTGATCATGATAAATTTCGTGTCCTTGCGAAACGGAATTCGACGCACCATTCGCAGGAGTTCGAGGCCATCCACATCGGGCATTTGCCAATCCGACAACACGAGATCAAATGGCTGCTTTTCATCCGCCAAGAGTTTTGCGGCGTGACGGCTGTGATTGGCCGCTTCGATATGCTTGAATCCCCAGGACTCCAAGTATTCCACCAAAATTGAACGAACCATCCCATCATCCTCGACAACGAGGACCCGCACGCGGCTTAAGAGATGAGAATAGTCGTTCAACTCAACCATTCGACTCCGGCTTGGCTTCCTCTTCCTTCACCGGAAAGTGGATCGTAATCTCAAGACCTTTGATTTCGTGGTTTGCGACCGTGAACTTCCCGTCGTGATCCGTCTCGATGATTTCTTTAGAAATCGAAAGACCAAGCCCCGTGCCATTTTCACCTTTTGTCGTGAAGAACGGTTCGCAAACTTTCTCGACGATCTTCTTGTCCACGCCTGGACCGTAGTCGCGGAACTTCACTTCGATCTTGCCGGCGATTTCAACCACCGAAAGATCAATTTGTCCGCTGGTACCCATCGCGTGCATCGCATTGATCAACAAATTCACGTACACCTGCACGAGTGCCGTCGCGTTCCCGTAGATCAGGCAACTCTTCTTGCGGATCCAACAAACGCGAACGTTGTTCGTTTTGATCTGATGCGAGAGCATCGCCACCGCTTCTTCAAGCGGCTCGTGCGCAAACATCCAACGCTTCGCCAGTCGGTGATCGCCACCTTTATGGAGCGAATCAAAGCGCTTGAGGATCTCGGCCGCACGGTGAGCCGAACCCAAGATTCCACGAAGCGTTTCGCGAAGTTGCTCGATACTTTTCAAGTTTTCCGACAGCTCCGCTTTTCCGATCATCGAAGTCAGAATATTGCGGAACTCATGACCGATCCCGCGCGAAACGGTAGCCATCGTCGCGTAACGTTCGTTCTCCAAAAGATGTTTTTGGAGACTCGCCATATGCTCATCTTTGATGTCCTTTTCACGACGCATATTCCAGATCGCGACGCCGCTGCGCGCTTTCTGCAGAATCTCGCCTTGAGTGAATGGCTTGTTCAAATAATCCCAGCGGTTGGAGTTTTGCTCACCTAAAAGCGACTGAATCGAGTCAACGTTGCGATCGCTGTAAGCCGTGACGAAAACCGCGAAGATATCCGAGTCGATTTCGTGAATCCGCTTCACCAACTCGATTCCGTCCATACCCTGCCCAAGAAGGACGTCGAAGAATCCCATCGTGAACGGCTTTTTCTGCGCAATCGACCGTTGAACCTCGGCGAAAGCCGCTTCAGCATTGTGAACGATGGTGAGCTCGAATCGCTCCGCAGGTTTGGTCGTCGCGGGCGCGGGCGCCCCGCCGTTTCCGACGACGCGGCTTGAGCGCTGGATCGGGTAAACGTTGCCCGCCTTCGGCACCAGGATGTCCTTGTACGCTTCCGCGATTCCATGTTCGTCTTCCACGACCAAAATGCGGTGGTTCCGTTCCGGCAACTGGCTCAGCCTGCCGTCGATATCCACGGCCGTCTGAACTTTGTCTGCAAGTTTTTTTGCTGTCGTCATGCGGCGGTCCTCTGCGTTTCGCTAACCAATGGAAGTTCGATTCTGAAGGCACAGCCCTCGCCCGGCATCGAGCGGGCAAGCTCGATGTCCCCGCCGAAAGCGCGGATAAAGCGCCGACTGATGGAGAGCCCGAGTCCCGTGCCCTCATCCGGTGCCTTCGTGGAAAACTGCACTTCAAATAATTTCGTTCTATGCTCATCTTTGATGCCGACGCCATTGTCGGCGATTTCGATCTGCAAACGCCCTTCACTCACCTGCGTCTGCACCAAAATACGTCCCTTGAAAGCTGCGTCACCTTGCTTTTTAGCGCGAACGGCTTGAATGGAATTTCTCAGCAAATTCGTGATGATCTGCGTGAACTCATCAGGATCGACTTTCACCTGATCTTGGGCATCGGCAAACTCTTCCACGATCTGGATTCCGTGCATCTCCGCAAGATCAGCCATGACTTTCACAGCCTCGCGCAACAAATCGCGTCCCGACAGCGCTTTCAAATCACCCTTCACGCGAGTCAGCGCCCGCATGTCTTGAACGATCTTGTTGATGCGGTTGGATTCCTTCAAAACGAAATCCATATCTGAAACGAGCGCCGCGATTTCGCCTTTGACCGCGTTTTCCATACGGCGAACGTTGTCGAGATCTTCTTCCCACAGGGATTTCGTCTGATCAATTTGCGAAGGGGCTTTCCAATTTTGGACAAGCTGATCGAAACCACCGTTTAGAACGTCGTCTTGCCAAGCTTTCACGATGCCGCTTGCGAGTTCGACTTCCTGTACGGGAACATCTTGGATCCTCGAGCGCACTTTTTCCAAACGAGCTACGATGCTCGTCAACGGATTCAAGATTTCGTGGGCGGCACGACCCGCGACTTCACCGACGGTCGCCATGCGGGTGGATTGCAGCAAAGCTTCCTGCGTTTTCTTGACCGCAATATTCTGCTCTTCTAGCCGTCGCGTGCGATCTTTGACTTTAGTTTCGAGATCACGATTGACCTCGACCAAACGTTCGCGAGACGCCGACAAGTCCTTCAACATCGAGTTGAAGGAACTCGCCAAAAGCGCGATTTCATCACGGGTTTTCACATCGATGGTTGGCTGAAGCTCGCCTGCCGAAACTTTCTTCGTCGCTTCAACGAGCGCTTGGATCGGCTGCGTGAGCGACCGCGAGAAAAACACCGCCGCCAAGAACGCTAAGGTCACCGCGATCATCGCAAAAACCAACGAACGCTGAACAAGCGATTCAACCGCCGAGAACGCGTGGCGCCCGTCGACCTGCGAGAGGATAACGATCTTGCCGCCATGACTTAAGGAATGAGCGCCGAGGATCTCACGCCCCTCGTGCTCAAAGCGCAGGACTCCGGTCCGGATGTTCGGGGCCGTAGCGGCTTTGAAGAGCGGGTGTCCGGCAAGCTTACCCGCGGTCGCCATCTTAGACGGATCAGCCGAAACTAAGACTTCACCGAAACGGTTCACGGCTGTGACTTCATTCAATCGCGAGTTTGAAAACGATTGGAGAATTTTGTCCGCGCGAACAAACGCGATCATCGCAAACGGAGCCCGCTCTTGCCTTGAACGACCGCCACTGTCGGAGACGACGCTTTTTCCAAAACCGATCAAGGGCGGGCCATTTGGAATCGTCGCGTTCCACACGGCTTCGCCCGCGGTTTGTATTTCCGGAAACGGATAGGGCCGCTCTTGAGCGAGAGCCTCTTTGAAGAATTTTTCGCTCAAACCGTAAGTTTCGCTAAATTCTTTGTCCGCGAAAAACACGTGGTCGATCTTTCCGAAGCCGTAGCTGGCCGCAAGGAAAACAATGTTCGAATCATTCTGTAAAACATCGTTCAGAAGCGCTTTTGATCGCTGCGAAGCTTCGGACGATGATTCTTGAGATAGCGAGAGAACAGCCGCGAGCTTCATCTTGTCCGCTATGCCGCGAAAAAGCGTACTCACATCCGACGCCAAACCGGAAACGGCTCCTCGATTCAAATCAAAAACCAATTCGATTTTGTCGCGACGGAAAATATGCGATGCGAGAAAAAGGTAGGAGACAACGCTGAAAACGAGAAGCAGCGTCGTCACGACCAAGAATTTGTAGCGAATCGGAAACCGAATTCTCATGTCTTTAACTAGGTTTGTGCGTTTTTATCCTTAAGACTTATCGGTATCACTGCGCATAAACTCAGGCCTGAAGGCCGCATCACGGCCCACAAAACGAAATCCACGACCTTGGCCTTGCGCCAAGGCGGGACGACTCACCGAATCCTAACGTGTTTTTCTCAAGATGAGATTCGCGCGCGGTCCTGGACCCGTCGCTTAAAGAGTTCGTCGAGCTGCTCGGAGAGATCCGCAATCGCCTCTTGGCGTCGACGATCTTGAAAAGAAAGCTGAGGCAAATAATCAGGCTTTGCAAACTCGGATGTCTTCAACAGCCGTGCAAGCGATACAACGGGACCCTTCAAGCTCCCTACGCTCGCCAACTTCAAATTTCCAGCTTCGACTTTCTTTTGATCGTTTGCTCTCAAAAACTGCTCAACGAGCGGTCCATGAAATCGAGCATCATAGATCGCCATTGCGGGCTTCCCATCGAGACCCGCGATTCTCTTAATCGCTTCCGCCGGAGAGAGCTGAGCATAACCAGGTCGAATGCTGGTGAGCTTATCGAACTCATCCGCAAACGCACAAACTTTCGCGTAGGGCGGAATTTCTTCCGCTTTAAGTCCGAACGGATATCCTGATCCATCCGCATGCTCGTGATGGTAAAGAACCATGTCTAACGACGCTTTCGGGATTTGAATTTTCTTTTTAACGAGCGACATCTTTCCCGTGTTGGGATGAAGCTGATAGCGACTGAGATCATCCGGGCTCAACGTTCGACGATCGCGGCCAGCGATATCGGGAGGGAGCTCCCCCAAACCAACATCATGCAAGAGACCACCGATCCGCAGCGTCTCGGGCTCAGTCAACCCCAGTGCTAAACCAAATAGCGCGCAGTATGCCGCAACATTTTGACTGTGTGACGCGCTCGTTAGCTTTTGGGCGGCAAACGAAGTCACCTTCTCTTCTAGATCTTTTTTTGGACCATCGGTGTCGGCGAGGTCCTTTACAAACGCCTTAAGATTCTCGAGCATTTGTTTAGCATCATCTTCTTCGAAATCATCTTCGGCGAAGAAGCCGCCAATGAGTCCTCCGATGTGACCCGCGATGCGGCGACTTTTCTCAAGAGCCGTCAAAGCCGGATCATCGCTAAACTCCTTCAACGTTTGCCTCGCATGTTCGCGATAAGCACCGAGATCCGAGCGCCGAATGTATAAGTTGTAGTGGCTGTTCTCTTTGAACTTCTTTACGAGCTTTTCATCAACAAGAGAATCTCGCTCGAGATAAAGTATCGTCTTTCGGTTAACCGGCAGATAAACGTAAAGATCATAAGGAACCACTTTTGATCGCTCGATCTCGATGATGTTGACGCGTATCAGTTGATCAAACGTGATAGCTTTTTGATCGACGGTGATCGGTGCAAGCTCGCAAACTTTATTGATTAGGAGTTCCTCTTCGAGCGGAGCTTGAAAGAAGCCCTTTAACCCAATCGCGTAGAGATCATTGATGCGAAATGGAAGTTTGCCGGAATACAGGCCCAAGATCGTAGTCCCTGCATCAGGATAAACGCTGAAAAAAGATTTGATATCCTCTCTCAGCCGCTCGAGCGAAGTTCGAGAGGTAAATGGCAAAAGCGCCACCCGCGGTGCCTGCGGAAGGTTGAGTCGAGTGAATTCCGCGACCGAGAAAGCAAGCGACGTGTACGAAAAGGATTCGAAGCGCGTTTTGATCGCGTCCATCGATGGAGGAAGAGCTCGGAGCAGTGGTAGTAAGTGGGTCCCGACCGACATCTGGCTTTGCTTCTCCTTTCGACTTCTGCCGTTTTCGATTAATCTTAATCAGAATGGAAACAACAGGCACCATCCTTCTGATCGATCAAGACTCCGAGCTAGCCCAGATCATGGGCTCCTTCCTTTCGACGCTTGGTTTTCGCGTGCTTCACACAACACGCGTTCGCGAAGCGCTCAAAAAACTATCGAATCAAAAATTCGCGTTCATCTTCGTTGATCCCGAGCTTCAGCCTGACACACCCGAAACTCTTTTTGCTGAGTTGATGGACCCGGCAAGCCTCAATCATAAAACGCCGCTGATCGTTTCGAGCCTAAACGCTGAAGCGGCTCTACCGATGTCCGTCGTCAAACGCATCGATTCAATTTTAATGAAGCCATTCACGATAGCCCAGCTCTCATCTGAACTTGCATCAAAGAGAGAACGGCGCGCTTCTTGAGCGTGCGGCCGGAGCGAAATTCGAACGACCTAATGGTAGAAACTAAGCCGCGCGCCTCGCGGAGTTATGGGCCTTTGGATCGTGCGAGAATGGGACGCTTGGAGGACCACTCACTCGTCCATCAAAATCGATCGAACGTGCCGCGCGCCCGCGGACCGTATTTTCGAGATCATGGACCGTTTCATGGAGCGCTGCCGACTGATCCTGGAGGATCTGCGCGGTCTCGGCCGCAACTTGCGATGTCTGGGATTGCTCTTGGGTCACTTGGTTCAATTGGTGAACGGCCTGACTGATCTGATTCACGCCTTGCGATTGTTCCTGGCAAGCCTGCGAGATGGAGCCGTTGAGTTCCGAGACCTCGCCAACTGATTCAACGATTTCTTTCAGGATTGCACCACTAGCGTCGGCCGTGCGGACGCCTCGCTCGATTTTCATCGAACTCTCCGAGATCAGGTTCGTAATGTCGCGCGCCGAAGTCGCGCTCCGCTGAGAAAGCGCACGAACAGCTTCAGCGACGACTGCAAATCCGCGTCCCTGCTCGCCGGCACGCGCAGCTTCGACGGCCGCGTTCAATGCCAACAGGTTCGTCTGAAAAGCGATGTCATCGATCACGTTGACTATCTCTTCGATTTTTCGCGAGCTTGCCGAAATCTCCGACATGGCGGAGAGAAGCTCTGCCACCCGCGTTTCCCCGCCTCGTGCTTTCTCACTGCTCAAAGTCGAGAGCTCTGCCGCACGACGTGCATTTGCCGCGTTGTTTGCGACGATGGAAGTAATCTCTTCAAGCGAAGCTGCGGTCTCTTCGAGCGAAGCGGCCTGCTGTGCGGAACTTGACGCCAGGAGATCACTTGTTGTCGCAACCTGTTTTGCTGCAGCCGAAACTTCTGTCCCGCCTGCCGACAGCCGAGCCGCGATTCCATTCAACGCTTGCGAAATGGACCGAGCAAACCACGCACCGAGAACGAGATTTGTGATGAAGCCGATCACTACTAGGCCAGCCGAGGTGCGAATGGCAGCTTCGGTCATCACGCTGGCGTTCTCGCGCGTGGCTGCCGTTTGAGTTTTTTGAAACTTGATCAAGACGTCGAATGCGTTATTGTGCTCGACCTTCGCCTTTGGCACCGTTTTAGCTGCGAAAACTTCAACCATCTCGCGAAGCTTCGGATCAGGAGAATTCGTTGCTTGATTTACGGCTTTCAGACCCTCGCGCGCGACTTCGACAAAAGCAAGCCACTTTGCTTTCTGAGCGTCGAAAAGAGCTTTCTCACCTTCAGCCTGCTGAAGTTTGAGATACTCGGCCTCCGCCTTATCAACGAGTTCAACGTGTTCTTCAAGCTTCTTGGAGAGACGCTCGACTTCGGTAGAAGGCAGACCCGGCGTGGACGCGCGAAGAAAGAGTCGAGCCACCTCAGCTCCGTAGTAACGGATGTCCGAGAGAACCTCGACCTTGACCAGGTTCACGTCCGTAACTTCGTTGAGCGTCGTGCGGAGCTTTGTCATCGACAAGACTCCGATCCCGCCGGTCACGGCCAAACATAAAGAAACGAACGCCGCGCCGAACATGAGCTTTGCGTTTAAGCTAAATTTGTTTAAACCGTGATTCATGAATTCACCACCTCTCTTCTAGATCGGCGGTGAGATTAGAATCTGAAGACGCGGCGGATTCCGAATTCGTCAAACTCGTCTTTGTGCCGTGGGCGTAGACTCAGGAAACGACTAAATAAGATCTAGCGACAATTGGGTTGAGTGCCTGGAATGATGTCGTCAATTCGGAATCCCGAATTGGGATCGTTAACGCTCGCGAATTGCCCGGAGCCTTTACTCGCCATACCTCGTAAAAGCGTGATCGCGTTCGGATCATTGAATTGACCGTAGTAGATCGTGCTTAAGCTCACCTGGCCTGGAGCCACACCTAAGAGTGAATCCACATCGCGGGAGAGCGCTTGCGAGTCATAACTTCCATTTTGGTCGTAATAGTCGGTTGGAAATCCATCCGTCAGTAAGATGATAAAGTAATTTGGTTTGGAAGGTGCGTTCAAATCTGGATCAGCCTGGACTGCCCTTTTCGCCAAAGCTAGAGCAGCTTTGTAAGGCGTCGCACCTTTATCCTCGATTCCGTAGAAATCTTGAATGGCGTAGCCCATAGGTGTGGGCTTGGAAGCAAAAACCGGATTCTGATTGTTTCCGCCTTGAATCAGCGAAAACGCGCTCGTGCCTTGAAAGACAGCGAAGCTCCAATCAAAATTTGTTTTGTGACGATAACGGCGGAAAAAATCGCCGATCGCCCCGCCTCGAAACTCTTTTTGCGGATCCGTGGGCGGCGTACAGTAGTGTGTTCCACATCCGTTGCTTCCCTGGTTAGCGGTTGTCTGCACGTTTGAACCCGATGCATCCACTAAGAAGAGGATTTTCGTCTGCCGATAGATCGACTCGACATCCGTGCAAGTCGAGGGAGGATTGGTAAGAGGATTTGCACCAGGCGAACCAGAATCTTTCTGCACGGCCGAGAAATTCACATCACTGCACGCTGATGACAACGCTCCGACGATCACCAATGAAAGAAGCGGTATAATCCGAGAGAATGAGATCGCCATCGCTGCACTCCTCCTTCTGGAACAACGCCAGAAATTCGCAGGATGAGCTCAGGCTTCGGCCCGCCAAATTCAGCGCCCTCCTACCCTGCGCAAACAAAGAGCAATTCTGAGACTCAATCCTTCGAGCAAACTCTTGCTCGACGTCTCCGTTTCGAAGGACGAACCACGAATTTGTTTCACTTCGGGAGTCAAAAAACGTCGCCAAAAACTTAGCCGCTTCCTTCGTTTTTCCACAATTGAGCAATGGCTCGTTCCCGACTCCGGCCGAAGATTTGCTTCTCTGAGTTTCGACCTCGAATCTGCAGGAAAGCTTTCCGAAGAAGACCGCAGGAGACCCTGATGATGCTCGCCAACCAAAGCCTCCGCTTTTTCACATCAATCCTGCTTCTCGCCTCGAGCGCCTGCGCCAGTGGCGGCTCAAGCAACTTGCCGTCAGCAGGCTCGTCGGTCACCCGCGAGCCTTCGTCCGCTGTTTGCGAAGCAACGCAAACTGGTCTTGAGCCGATCGACTCGGCTGAACTCATTGAACTCTGCCTGCTCGTAAACCAAACGCGCCAAGCAGCAGGTCTTCAGCCGTTAACCCTCGAAGCGCGCCGCAGCCACGTTGCGCAGCTACATGCGGGCGACATGGCTTCGCAAAATTTCTTCAGCCACAACAGTCTTGACGGTCGTACGCCGTTTGATCGTCTCACCGACGCCGGCATTCGGTACATGACAGCGGGAGAAAATATAGCCCTCGGCCAAAGCTCGGCTGCTTCGGTTTTAAACAGCTGGATGCGATCAGAAGGCCACCGCGCCAACATCCTGAACCCCCAGTTCAAACGCTTAGGGCTTGGCGCTGATAGCCAGCGTTGGGTTCAAGTTTTTACAGATTGATCTCATCCTCTCGTCACCTTGACTCAATCCTTAATTGATGCTTGATGTTACTTCTCAAAGACAAAACAGAAGGGGCACCGAGCGATGGGACGAAGAGAAATTTTACGCTTAGTTGCGGGCTTCAGACGTTTCCGCGACCGTTATTTCGTGGGCGAGGAAGCTTTGTACCAACGCCTTTCCACGGGGCAAACGCCCAAGACGCTCGTGATCGCATGTAGCGATTCGCGCGTTGATCCTGCCCTCCTTACGGATGCTTCTCCTGGTGAACTGTTCGTCGTCCGTAACGTTGCGAACCTCGTTCCGCCCTGCGACCCTGGTCGCGGTGTTCACGGGGTCAGCGCTGCGATTGAATTTGCGGTGAAGAGTTTGAAAGTCGAACACGTCGTCATTCTCGGGCATCGTCAATGCGGCGGAATTCGCGCCTTGATGTCAGACACCGCGAAAGAATCCGACGAACATTTGTTTATCGGCAAGTGGATGAAGATCGCTCAGCCCGCAAAAGAACGCGTACTTGCTCGCCACCAAGGTGAAGATTTCGAAGCTCTCTGCCAGCACTGCGAAATGCAATCGATTGCTTCATCGATTGAAAATCTCAAGACCTTCCCTTTCGTGCGTCAGGCGATCGAGGAGCGAGGGCTTGAATTGATCGGAATTTATTTTGATCTCGAGAAGGGTGAGCTGTTCGAGATGGCGTCCGACGGCACGTCGTTCACGCCCATCGACATCACCGCTCGGGCCTAACGAATTCCAGAAGGCGCATCTCGGCGCCTTCTAATTCTTCTTCATCGATTAAATAGAATTTTAGGGGTGCCTCGCTGAGCTGACCAACTGCGATCGCGACGGCGCGCTTAGGGCAAACATCCAAGCATCCCGTTAGCACCGCGCGGACCTTGCGCTTAGAGTCCGTTCGCTTCGATTCTTTCTTGATAGCTTTCTGAAGAGAGCGAGCTAAATTCTCGCCGTCGGCGTCCTTGCGATCTAACTTTCGACCACATTTCTCGCAAATGAAGATCATCGTCTCAGAAACCGGTGCCTTGATCTCCTCGATCTTCACCCTGGTCTCAGTGGCATTCTGATTTCGCTTGTGGCCGCGCTTTTCAAAAAACATGGCGACTCCTCAGGCTCCGCCTTGGAACGGCCCTGAGTCTAAACCCGAACGAGGGTGCTCCACAACCGCCAAACTCAGTGCTTTTCGATCTCTCTGAGGAACAATGCTTTGTTGGGGCTTACGCGAAAATTTTTGACCTTTTTCGAGACTCCAAAAATTTGAACTTTCTGAATCAAGGGAATGAGTGCCACATCTTCGCGCACGAGGATCTCCTGAGCTCGCTCGATGGCGCGCGTGCGCTCTTTCTCATCCCGGGAAGTTTTCACCTTCTGAAGAGTTGTCTCGTAAGCTTGACTCACGTAACGCGAAAAGTTGGGCTGCACGGATGACGAAAACGCGTTGAGATGATTGCTAGGGTCATTGAAGACCGCGCTCATCCCGAGAAAGTACATCTCGGGTGGATCGGTCTTCAACCGTGCTAATAGCGTTTTCAACTCCATCGGTTCAAGCTCGATAGTCAGACCCAAGGCCAACTTCAGGTCGTGCTGAAGCTTTTCAACGACCGTTTTCGTGAAGGCGGAGTTGCCGTAAGCTAATCGCACCGTAGGCTTCTTCGGGCTTTTCGAAATGGCGTCGCGAACTTTCTTTTGCGCCTCTTGAAATGGAAGATCTTTGAACGTCAGAGAGCCTTTCAGCGTGGATGGAAGAAGACTAGTGACCGGCTCATCCCCCAGAAGGAGTTTTGCCGTACCAATCCGATCGGCGCTTGCCGCAACGGCCTTTCGCCAATCGAGATCGTTAAAGGGTGCCTTTTCATGGTTGAAAGCGACGTAGAAGACCGAGGTGCTCGGTGCCGTTTTTATCAGATCCGCTTTCTTCAAACGCGCAACTTCCGTCGACGTCACGGTCGAGATGATGTCGAGGTGCCCGCTCTCCAGAAGGTTCATGGCCGTCGTCTCTTCGGTAAACACTCGGATCTGCACGGGCCGCTTAGCCACTGTCGGACGGTGCGGATTCGGTGAGAGCCCGATGATCGTTGCGGGCTTGTATTCGGAAATGATGTAATCGCCGGTAACTGGAAACTTCCAATCCCAGGCGCCCCCATTTGCGTCGAGTTTATCTTTGCGAAGCGGTCCGGCCGAGGCGAGCGTCAGCTCCATCAGAAAAGAGGCATCCGGTTGCTCAAGACGCACGACAAGTTCATTTCCTTCGCGCGTGACACCGAGTTTTTCGACGGGGAGTTTTCCTTGGTAAACGTCCCGTGCATTCTGGATCGCGAAGAAGAAATCGGCCGTAGGTGAAGCCGTCTTTGGAGAAAGCGCATAGCGAAGGCCCGTCACAAAATCATCGATTTCAACAGCCTTGCCGTCTGACCACTTCGCACTTTTAATTTTGAAACGATAAACGAGTCCATCTTTGGAAACCGTATAGCTCTCGCAGAGCGCGTTCATCAGTTTTCCGTCGATATCCTGTTTGAACAGCCCGTCGATCACGTTGTGATGAATCCCGTAGGCATACTGATCGAGAGCGCGAGCCGGATCGAGAGTGCTCGGTTCCCCGCCAATTTGAACCTTCAACGGCTCAAGCGCGGCGCGAGTCGTGATCGAAACCATCATCGGCAACAGAAACGAAATCAAATGTATCTTCATCGTTAAAGTCTACGGCCCGAACTCTTTGAGCTCAATAGACTTCCGCGCGAGCAAGGATCCAAGAGTAGAAAATCACCGAATTCGGATCATCTTTGAGAGTTTGCAGTTCGCGAGTCATCTCTTTCACGATTGCGGGCGTAACGCGTCCGACATCGATTAAACCCTTCGCACCACTCAATAGAAGCCCCGTCCAATAGTCGATGAAAGCCGCTCTTTTTTTCGGCATGCGGTTGTCGTATTGGTGCGTAAGCACTTTCGTTGACACGTTCTGAAAGCCCGCTTCCATTAAGTAATTGGCGAGTTTGCCCCCAACGAACGGATCACCTTTGAGCGACCATTGCTGATCGTTGAATTCGAACCAATACTTCAACGTCGCGGGTGAGTAAGGGTGGACATAAAAAGTCGCGTTGAAAACCTCGTTGCAATAAATCACGCCGCCGGATTTCAGGACGCGTTTTACTTCTTCCAAAATCTCAACCGGATTTTGGACATGCTCCAAGAGCCAACAGATAAACGCACCATCAAAGGCGTTGTCTTTGTACTTCAGGTGAAGCGCATCACCAGCGTCGATTTTGACTCTTCCTGACTTCATCTCGTTCTCGAGTTCTTGCCGAGCGCGCGCGACTTGCGTCTTCGAAGCATCGACACACTGGATGTTAAGATGAGGGAACCGCTCAAGAAGGATTTTCGTCTGCGCACCGACGCCACTTCCCACCTCGATGATCGACTTTGCGCTGCCGAAATCGATCTGCGGAAAGATGACCTCTTCATGAACTCGAGCCTGTTGGTAGAGGCGATCTTGTTCATCTTTGGTGAATCCGTGGATGTAGCCCTCTGCGAGACCCGTTTTCTTTGCCATGGCAAAAGTCTATCGCAGACGCATCGAGCCGTTCTAGAATTTATTGCCCAAGCGTCGGCCCACCCTGTCTTAAACAGCGGGGAAGCTAGCGCGTCGATGGCCGATTCTCCGCAAACGGCTGCTTGAACTTGGCGGAAGATCTTATGACAATCGCGTGAGGTCAGTTGACCTAGAGAACAAAGCCAAAGCCAACGGCAAAAAGACCAAAGGCAAAAGACCAAAGAAGGTTTTTAGACCCATGCAAGACACTGAAAAACAAGACACTCAGAAATCAGACACGCTCGGCTCAAATCCTGAGATGAACAACGATTGCGATTTAGAACTCACGCTCGATCTTTTCGAACTTTTCAAAACCCCACGCGAAAAACGCGATGAAGCTTGGATCGAAGAGTTCTTCGACGTTGCTTCGCACGCAAGCCTTGTGACGGCTGAGCCGCAAATCAGCCGCGGCCCTGATGGTTTCCCTTACCTCACGCTTTCACTCCCGAAACCGAACGAAGATTTCGATGCCGTGAGTGTTCATCACGCTCTCGATTACTGCCTCAAGCAGGGTTGTGGGATCGCGCTTTTTGGCAGCCCCGACGATCTTCGCCAGCCAGAATGGATTTTCACTTTTGGCAGTCTCTGGGCCTACCGCCGTTTCGGAAATTTCATCGGCGATCCCAGCGCACTTCGCAGCGCTGAAGAATCAGCACTCGCGGAATCCAAGGAAAACGCCGAAAACAAAGCTGCCGGCGAGGAAGGTCGTGAAGTGATGGTCAGCAATCCGCCTGAGGATTTTTTACCCAGCTACGCGCGCTCAGCTCTAGGCCGATTTTTAAAAGAGGCCGTCGGTCTCCAGGAACCGCACGTCGCTATGATTACCGATCCGAAGGACGAAAAGTCTCGCTCGCTCATGTTTACCGATTTACTTCCCGAACGGTTTGAGAAAGAAGAGCACTTCATGCAACTTATGACGGCGCTTCGCTGGTTTTTACCGGCCACTTTGCGTGTCATGGTCGCCGTCCCGCAACTTGCGCAATACAACGGTCGTCTGTAAACGCGAAGTTTGGTCTTAGATGCAACAATGGCGAGCGTGTCAAAGGGGGAGCTCAACATCGGCGAGTTACAAATGTGAAGCTCCCCTGCCAAATTCGAAACACTTTGTTAATTGGCGCGTGATCTCATGCGCCTTTAAACTGGCGCCTAAGTGCGCAGTGCTCAGGCGAGATTGACCTCACGTTGATCTTGCGGTCCTGCAAAGGAGCAAAGTGATGGCTACGGAAAATATTCTTAGTGGTGAGCTGAATTCAATTGCGAAGCCGCTCAAAGCAAAAAGATCCCGGTCGCGGAACTCGCGTGCTCCGGCTTTGCCGCCGAGTTACTTCTCACGCGCCGGTGCCGAGCATCTTCTCTTACGCGCGACGAATACGATGAACCAATCGAAAAAATTGCTCAAAAAACAAAGCAATCGTCTCCAGCGTGATTTGAAGAAGAATGTTCGCAAAAGCCCTTATCAGTTCTTAATCGGTAGCATCAGCGTTGGACTTTTCTTAGGTGCGTTTATTGGCGCATACGCCGGTTATAAGAGAAAAGCGATGCGGTCCACGACGTAAATTATACCTTGGCGCTGAACGTTTGCTTCGGCGCCAAGGCCTAGCTAAGGCATAGAGCATGGCCCTGCAAAATTACTTCACCTCTCTCATTGAACGCCTCGAAGCTTCTGACATTCAGAATAACGGCAAAGATAAAGATGGATTTTACCTGCCAACCAGAACGGTCGTTTTAAGACATCTCAACCTGCTTCGCGACCTGCATGATAAGCCGCACGCGAAACCCATGGTCAAAGACTCCTGGAAGTACGTGGTCGAGCATCTTCCGCCCGAGTGGCTGGTCTTGAAAGACGAGGACAAAGCCGCTCTCAAAAAAATGTTAACCTGATTTTCTTCTCGACGAAGCACTCACCCGCTTTTGCGAAGTTGCTGGCTTGGCTTTCGGTGAGGGCTTTGATGATGACTTCGATAGAGGCGACTTCCCTCTTCTCGGGGCGGTGACTTTCACCGCCACCGACGCCTTTGCTCGCGGCTTTTCACTCGGGGTTGGCTCGCGATCAAGCTTGTACCTCACGCCCTTGCGATCAAGAAAGCTGAGGTCTAGTTTCCATTGAAACTGGCTTCTCGCCTTCCATTCGGTGAACGACTCCTCGTAATGAGCTTTGAGTTCGGCCATTCCCCAACCATTTACGATGATCAGATGCGCCAGCGCGATCTGATGGCGCCCGTTTATCTCAGCTAAGCCGATATGTTTGACTTCGTGACAGGTCGGACAAAGCGCAATGAGCCGCTCAAGCTTCTGAGTCTTCGTTTTCATCGAATATGACCAAACCTCGTGGCACTCAACGGGATGATCTGTTCCACGTCCGCCGCAAATCTCGCAGGTATGGTTTGCTGATTTATAGCATTCACGGCGAAGCGTGTCCCAGTCCGCGCTCGTCACTCAGGAGCGGACGTTCGACATCCAGCATGTTTCAGGAACAAGTTCGATCGAAAGACGCGGAGCTTGGCTTTTCGGCATCAACTTAAGCGTAACGGAAAACCAAAAGACATCAAAGTGGCCAACAACATAAGCTGCGAAAAGTCTCACAACTCCTAACTACTGAGGCGTTGCCCTTGGCCCGACGGACAACAGTTCTTAGAGGTTGGGACCTTCGATCCCAGCTTTTTAGTTGATGTCGGCCCGAGGGCGTCGCTATCGTTAAGACTCTCGTATGATTTCTGCTCTCGAAAGGACGCTTCTATGCAGCACCCGAGGCTTTCACGTCGTCTCCGCACAACGCTTTCTCTCACTTTCACTCTCGTCTCTTCGTTGTTGGTCTCAGCCGCAGCCCATGCGCAAACCTGGAAGATCACTCGCAGCACCTGGACGGAAGCGGATGAAGTCGATTACTCGAAATTCGTGATGGCGATCGGCCAGGCACGCGAGCAGAATCTTTGCTCCACGACAGTCGAATGTATCAAGAAAGCTCCGGGCAACTTCTTGCGAACGCCAGACGACGCAAATCTCAACTTCCTCGTCGACTGCGCGGATCTCCCTTACGCACTTCGGGCGTATTTCGCGATGAAAAAAGGTTTACCGTTCTCTTACTCGGCTGCCGTTGAAGCTGTTCCGAGTCCCGACGGACGCCCGCTTCCGGTCAAAGACATCCGCTACTCAAGCTACGGAAACCGCATCACTCGCCGTGTTGATTTGAAAGGTGGCCCCTACTCCTTCAACTCCACTGCGCGCGATATCATGAACACGATCTCATCGGCGATGTTCCGCGTTCACCCTGAGTATGATTCAGATCAACGTCCTTCCGATTTCTACTCGGTCGACATCCGTCGCGCTGACGAGAGCGATCCGCGAGGGATCCGTCCTGGCACCATCATCTACGACCCGAATGGACACGTGGCCGTCATCTACAAAGTCGGTCGAAGCGGTCGACTCTTCTTTATCGATGCCCACCCTGATAACTCCCTCACTCGTGGATCGTACGGAATGAAGTTCACACGTTCACGTCCGCATGCGGGCGCTGGCTTCAAAAACTTCCGGCCGCTCTCCGTTCAGGCGGGACGCGTAGTTCTCTCGAAGAATCGTGACATCAACGATTTCTCGACGGTGCAATATTTCGGAACGCATCCAGCTGATTCGTGGAGCAAAGGACGCTTCATCTATCAAGGCCAAGAACTTGAGTACTACGACTACGTTCGCGCGATCATGGCGGGCGGAAACGTCACCATCAATCCGATCACGGAAATCGGCGAGATGACGGAATCTCTTTGTTTGGATACGAAAGATCGCGTCAAAGCCGTGCAAGACTCGGTTGCGGCAGGTTTCCATCGTAAATCGCACATCGCGCGACTCCCCTACAACATCTACGGCACGAGTGGAGATTGGGAAGAATACTCCACGCCTTCGCGCGACGCTCGACTCAAGACTTCATTCAAAGAGTTACATGACGATGCCCAGCGCTGGTTGAAGATGCACCGCGAAGGCTCTAGTCGAATTGTTTATTCGGGCACGGATCTCAAAGGCGACATGCTGAAGTCGTTCAACAAAGGCGTTTCGCGCTGTAAACTGTCTTATAAAAACTCGGCGGGCTCGTCCGTCAGCTTCACGCTCACCGACGTGATCGATAAGCTTTGGTCGATGTCGTTCTCGCCCTACCACTGCCCAGAGCTTCGCTGGGGCGGCATCGGTGGCGTCGCTTCTCAGTGCAATGATCCCGATAAACTTTACTGGCACAAAGCTCTGCAGAAGCTTCGCAATCAAATCGAACGAACTTACGAACGGCGCATGGACTTCACGGCACGCGAGCTTCTTGAAGGGCCCGGACGAGATTTGGGTGTGGCGGTGCCTCCGGTTGTCGATATCCGGCGCGCTCTGGACTAACCGAACTGGTGCACTCTATTGCAGTTTTTCGAGCTGCTGGCCGTAGCGTCAGCCGCATTAACCGCTCAGAATCTGACTCATAAATGAAAAAACCCGCTACCGACGCCTCGGTAGCGGGTTTGTCGTATCTGCAATTAAGTGCGCCAGTTCACTTGAGGAGCGGGGTCACCAAAATCGTCCCCTTATGCACCGGACGCCCCGTCTCCGGATTCCGGTAGCTCACTTGCGCGCAGGCGTGAATGCTCCCACCTTCGTAGAAGAACTCGCCCATCAACTGCGCGTACTCCGGTTGGCCATCAACTTCGATCCGCAGTGGTTGCCAAGCCACATCGACTTTTTTTGCCTGCTTCATCGTCGTGAGACTCGTCGTTTGTAGCACGCCCCAATTGTTGATGATGATCTTATCGCCCGCGGTTTTCACGATCGCGTTTGCGATCGTGCCCGACGTTTTACGATCGTAAGCGTAACGCTCGATAAAGTTCGAGCCTTTGAAGTCAACGACCATCAGACCGTTGAACGGATACGGAGGCTCGTTACGCACGGTCAAATTGTCGACCACGATAATGACCCGATTCTCGTCAAGAGATGAGACTTCGATCGCTTTTGTGATTTGCCCACCCGCCTCAAGACCGAGCGGATGCGCAAACGTCATCCCTCCCGCCTTCGCGTCGTAAACGACAAGCCCACGTGTGCCGTGGACGATGACAAGTTTTTCGCCCATCCAGGCCATCGCTTGCGCATCGGCATGATGATCGCCACCGGGAGCCGGCGCCAGCGTCGTTACCTTTTTCTCGACCGATCCCGTCTCGCCATCGATGACCAAAAGATGATCGGCGAAGAGCGCAAAGACCTTACCGTCTCGATATTCGAGATCGTGAACGCGACCACGGAAGCGAATGAGCTCTTGAAGACTTTCCGGTTGAGCGCGATCGATTTTTACGATTGCGTATTCGCCGTCCGCGACGGGCTGCAGACGCATCGTTGAAAAGAGAGCTGTCTCTGAAGCCGCCATCGATGGACGATCAATCGCCCACATCCCAGGTCGACCCGTCGGCGTGGTCGTGTTCGTGCAAAGAAGCTTCATGGCGGGTGTTGCAAAAAAATCGGCTGCCGCGTGAGTTTGTTCTTGCGCCTTCGCAAGCGAGCTTGCCGCTACCACCGCGAATGCAGCGCTAAGGATTAAGCGTTTTGACATGTTGGATCCTCCTCGTGTTGTTACGAGGAGGATCGTATCTTTACGATTTACCGAGAAGCAATGAATTCACCTTTGCCGATTGCGCAATGCATACGGCGCCGGCGAATCTGCTTAAACGAAACAATCTCGAGAGAAACACCGGACAACCGCGAGCAGAACCATGATTTTCCCGTCGACGTTAGCCATACCGGTGATGAAATCCGTATCGGCTTCGCTTCCAACCGTCGGTTTTGGCTCGATCTGTCCTTCTTTGATTTCAACAACCGAATTGACCGAATCAACAACCATTCCGATTTGCCCCGCATCCGTGTCGATGACCACGATGCAAGTGTGATGGGTTTGCTCCGTCGGCGGCATCCCGAGGCGAGCCCGCAGACTCACCACCGGAATTACGCGACCTCGTAAATCGATCACGCCCGCGACAAACCCCGATGCTTTCGGAACCCGCGTGATTTGACCCACGCGGTTAATCTCGCGGACGACGTTAATCGGAATACCGTAAACTTGCGAATCCAAGTTGAAGGTCAAATACTGACCAGGACGTGATTCCATAACTTCCGGGGACTTTTCTAACACGATGGCTTCATTCATTTTTCCATCCCCTTCTTAGAATCCATCCGTCGTGCCGACTTTTTTCACTTCATCACCGAACGGGATCATGTCGGCAGCCTTTTTGTCTGCTTTCTTCGACTTTTCAAACGGGATCACCTTCGCACTCGATTTCGTCGCGCCGTAGGTTTGCTCGCGATGAACAGGCGCTGGGTGATGACTCCGAGCAGCTGAACCGGTCACGATTTTTGTCAAATCACCAACGAACTCACGAAGCTGTTCAGCCTGAGCTGACATCTCTTCAGAAGACGCCGCAACTTCCTCAGCTGAAGCCGCATTCGATTGCGTCGCCTGGTCGAGTTGGTTCATCGCTTTTGAAATTTGCGATAAGCCGGTTGATTGCTCTTGGCAAGCAGACGCGATTTCGCCGTTGAGGTCCGCGACTTTTTTCGCAGACGAAACGATCTCTTTCAAGATTGCGCCGCTTCCTTCAGCCGAACGCGCGCCAGTTTGCGCCTTCTCGACGTTTTCTTTGATCAATCCAGTGATGTCTTTTGCAGCTTCGCCACTTCGTTGCGCGAGGTTACGAACGGCTTCGGCGACGACGGCGAATCCTTTTCCTTGCTCACCCGCACGGGCAGCTTCAACCGCGGCATTGAGTGCAAGCAAGTTTGTTTGGAAAGCGATGTCGTCAATGACGTTGATGATCTCTTCAATCTTCTTTGCACCTACGCCCATCTCGGTCATCGCCGTGATGAGACCTTTGATCTCAGCTTCACCAAGTTCTGCCGTCTCACGGCTCTTTTGCGAGAGGACTCCGGCTTCTTTTGCGTTCTCCGCATTTTGCTTCACCATGCTTGAGAGCTCTTCGATAGAAGCCACGGTTTCTTCTAAGCTCGCGGCTGCTTGCGATGATCCAGCCGAAAGCTGCTGACTTGCGCCGCTCAACTGAGTTGAAGCCGCGCCCACTTGAAGGCCCGACTCCCCGATTTGCTGCGCGATTCGGCCCAACGTCTTCGCGAGACCCGTTGCGATAAAGAGCGCAAAAATCGAAATGGCGACAACAACAGAGATGGATGCCGCTAAAATCACCTTCTCAATTTTTGCGGCCTGCGCTGTCGCGACGACGACGATTTCAGCCGTCTTTTCTGACGCGTTCTTATCAACTTCCTGAAGGATGGCCGAAATTTCTGATCCAGCCTTCCCGAGGTTAACGAGCAAGATCTGCTTGGCCTTTTCGTCAGCCGCGCGGTCGTTTTGCCCAAGAAGTTTGAACGCATCTTCAAGCTCGTTCTTAACGTTTCCCCAAGAAGCTGGAACTTTCTCCATCGCCACCCGGGTTTTGTCGACGATTGGGAGTTTCATGAGCTCAGCGTAATCGTTGTCAAATGCGGCCATGCGATCCCGAGCGGTTTTGATCGCGGTTTCTCGACCTTCTTTTGATTGGTCACTCGCGAGAGCGCGCCAAGCAAAGCGGAAAGTCGAATTCATATTCGAGCGCAAACCGCCGACGTTCTCGGTAATCGGCAGTCGTCCTTTGCCTAAAAGCTCAATGTCCGCCGCGAGCGATCGCATCGACGAGCTCGCAAGCCAAGAGAGCGCAACGAGCGCTACGACCGGAACAAACCCAAAAAACAGAAGTCTTGCCTTGATACCTTTAGTCCAATTTCCCATTTTCAAATCTCTCCTTCAGCAACGTACAACTTGTAGCTAAATCATCGGAGCAGCCTGAATGAACTTAACGATTTCATAATGAGTTTAACTGCCGCGATTTTTCGACTAAACAAGTCGTCTACCCGCCTAGTAAGATTCTCGAAACGTCTCTGTTTTCTTTGAAGCATCCGTGCGTCTCGCTCGTGACTAAAACTGAGAATATAATTTTTTTTAAACGTTCCTTTGTGAGACGCTTGCCGTTGTTACATCTTGAGAAAGGACAAAGCTCGAGTTCATCAGGCTCGACGACAAACCAGGATGAAAAACAATCACAATCCCGAAGTTCGAACTCGCACTTTTTTCCTTCGATACTCGCCCCGACCCGCACTTGCTTTCGGCGCAAGACTCGGAGTTTTGATTTACAGCGGTTGGCTCTTTGTCGACTTTCTCAACGACGGAGCCGTCCATCCCTGGATTGTCATCGCGTTGATGTTTTGCGCGCTTCTCGCCGCGGTCCTGCAGGCGATGACTCACGATCTTGAACTGGATCCAGTACTCAATCGGTTAAAGGTCAGCCGCCGCTGGCCTGCGAAGACATTCATCGATGTTACGCACCCGCAGCCACTCACCTTTTCTCGTCATCCGGGCAGCCTACGCCTCGACATTCACGCTGTGTCCGGTGATTCATCGCAGCTCATCTGGCAAATTCCTTCGCTCAGTGAAGGCCAAGCGCAAAAGGTTGAGGCTAACTTTAGGAGTCACTTCGGATACGAACCGGAAAAGCAGCGACCTTATCTCGGGATTCAGTCTTGGAAGAGCTTCACCGGAATTCTTCAGGGCCTAAATATCGCCGTTTTCCTCGGACTCTTCGCGCTCGAATATTACAACGGGATGAATCCTTCTTCACTCTTTGATCTTCGGGCGAGTGAGGTTGAAGCCGGTCAAGTTTGGCGCGTGTTCACGTACATGTTTCTGCACGCGAACTTTATCCACTTGTTCTTTAACATGGCAGCGCTAGGCGACCTTGGCGCTCTTCTAAATGAACTTTTGGGAACGAGGAAACTCGCGATCCTTTATTTTGCGACAGGCGTTTTCGGCGGGATTTGGGCGTTGCCTTGGCTCGGCTCTACGCCGGCAGTTGGAGCATCAGGCGCGATCTTTGGTTTGTTAGGAGCGCTTTGCTATCTGACTTTCCGAGCGCCTCAACTTGGGTTCGATTCGACACTTCTTCCAACCCGAAGTTCGCTCATTCGCGTGTTGATCCTTAACGGACTCATTAGTTTACTGCCGTTCATCTCACTGGCTGCTCACTTCGGTGGATTCATCGCGGGCCTTGCGCTTTGTTGGTGGCTGACCCGCAGAAAAACGAATCAGCGAGCTGTAGAAACTCGGCGCTGAGTCGAGTCGCCTTGGGCTTGGGCCTGTGCACGAGTCGGGGCTTTCTTCGCATTGGGTTTTGATTTCGCGACAAGAGACTCATCTCCTTCCACGCACACTTCCGCGCTCGGCACCGAAACTTCTTTGCCCTCGCGGTAAGGATCTTTGATGATATCGCGATGGTTATTGATGGTGGTCATAACGAAGAGCGAGTTTTTCTTATCCAGTCGTACGCATCCCTGAGATTGGCCGGGAACTTTGCCTTGGTGAATCGCGATACCCCGATGATCGACAAAGAAGTTCGCGTTGGGCATGGGAGCTCCACCAAACTCTGACGATTTATGATTGGGAGAAATTCTCTTCACGTCATAACATCCGATGAAGCGCTCGGTGAGTTTTCCGGGACCACCTTTTCCAATTGGCATCGTATGGACCTTCCCGTCGGGCGTGTACATCTTCAATTCCTTCGAGCGGAGATCGACCTTGATCAAGACTTTTTTCTTATTCACGTTCTCACGGTGCTCAAAGAGGGCCTTAACTGAAGGCTCTTGGGCCTGCTCCATCGACATCCCGTGCGTGAACTGCTGAATCGTGCGCGAGTCGCGTTCGGTATGAAGCTTCTGCGTTTCCTTGAATTGATCTGGAAGAAACTGCTTCTTTCCTTTGATCGTTTCGGTTCGCGCTGGCTTCAAAAATGCGTTCGGCATCATCACGGCCGTCGAACCCCGTATCGTCGTCTCTTTTTGCCGGAACCGTTTTAAATCCGGAACCGCCGTCACTTCAGGCTTTAGAAATTCGGGGTCGATATTAACGGGCTCGGCGGGCGCACCGACGGCGGCCGAAGAGACTAACGCAATCGCAATCAGGGGAAGGATGTGGACGGCTTTCATAACAACTCCTCGGGCAGCCATGGTCTCCCAGCCACCTACTTCGAAGAGAGTTGCAACCTTCGGGCAAGTCGCTAAACGCCAAATCCACTTGGCAGCCAATTCGCTGTTTCAAACCGAGACGCCTTCTCAAGCCCAGCGCTCGAGAGACAGAATGCGCCTGCGAGATGCCTAGCGCGTAGACGTTTTCCTAACCGAGAAACTGGTCTAGTTCATGCCTCTTTAGCCTGGTGTAAGGAAGACATGAGGCCTCTGGCGTTCACGCTCTTTATAGCTTTGTCTGCCGCAAGCGGTTGGTCCCGAAAGGTGCACACTACATTCCGTTGAAAAACTGAATCTGTTCTTTTAAGTTGGCTCAGCCGATGAACATCCTCTATCAAGATGACCACTTTTTCGCGATCGATAAGCCTTCTGGTTTCTTCGTTCATCCTCCGGAAGCGTCAGCCTACCCCGTAGCTCGCGAAAAGATCTGCCTATACCTTTTGCGCGATCAGTTCCGACAAGACGTATTTCCCGTACATCGGCTCGATGCTCCAACGAGCGGCGTTGTCCTTTTTGCGTTTTCGAAAGAGGCAACGCGCGCGCTCAGCTTTCTATTCGCCGAGCGCAAGATGATTAAGATCTACGATGCGGTTGCTCGCGGTTGGGTGGAAGAAGAAGGAACAATCGACTTTCCGCTCTCCATCAAAGGATTTCGCGAGCCGATCGATGCGAAAACTCATTATCGACGACTAGCAACGGTCGAGTTTCCGGTCGCCGTCGGTAAGAAGTATCCTACGGCGCGATACTCGCATGTGGAAGTTGAGCCTCGTACCGGTCGTTGGCATCAGATTCGGCGGCACTTCGACCAAATCGCCCATCCCCTTCTTGGAGACATCGAGCACGGAGACTCGCATCACAATCGATTCTTCCGGGATGAGCTAAAAATTTCCGGTCTCTGTTTGAAAGCGCGGGAGCTCAGCTTCATCCATCCTTGGACGAATCAACCAATCGCGATCCACGCGGGCGCTTGTGAGCGCTGGGAGAAGATCGCCAAGATTTTTACCGGAGCCTGAGGATCACGCCGTCCTTGCCGGCAAAGAGTCGCTTCTGCAAGTCTTCGATCACGACCAGACCTACAAGTCCGTTGAATGTCTGAGTCTCGAGCGTGCCTGACTTGATAAAAATGCGTCCGTCAAAGCCGTTGATTTGCCCAACGTTACCTTGCGAGACGAGAAGTGAGCCCCGGACATTGCGGACTTCGCCGACGCTAGCTCCGCAAAAGACGGCCGTTCCGCGAAAGTTCTCGAGAAGTTCAACCTTAGCGCCCTCACCTGCGCCAATGACGACAAGATTTCCGACTGCGTTCCGAACGACCGAAATTCTTGAACCCGAGTACGCACCGTTACCAGCACCGTATTCGCCGTCATTATTTTCGATGACTCCACCAACCGTAACGGGCACCGGCTGTCCATACACACCTTTGCGAGCTTCAGCGCAAACGGCATCGACTTGCGTGAGTCCATCTTCAAATCCCTCGATACCGTACTGCACGTTCTGAATGTCCGCGCCGATTTCGTCGATCGACTGCTCAATGGCCGGCATGCAGCCCGTGAGAGCCAAGTTTGCAAAGAAACCTACGAACATTCTTTTGATCGTCTTCATTGATCTAACCTCCAAATCAAGTCACTTGCTGATCTGAAATTAGATTATCCGAACGAGCGTTCTTTCTGGGGTCGCACGTTCTAACAATGTAAGAGACGTGCGATTGCGCGATCGCGAGCGGCGAGATCAAGTCCTCAGCCTCTTTCAGAAATTCGCCAATTTCTCATCTTGAGACCAAGGCTTTTAGTGAGCCCCGATTTCTCTTACAATGTAAGACATGGTGGATCTTTTCTCTCTCTACAGAGTCTATTTTGCGGCGGCGGGCCTCGCGGCACACTCAAATTTTGCTTCGGAAGGCTTCCGGCAAAAGGATGTTCGGTTTCTTCTTGGCCTGTTTTTGAATTGGGTCGATGCCACGACGAAAAATGTCGACGAGAAGATTCACGATACGCAGATCAGTCGCTATCTGGATGGGCTCGTTAAAGAAGGACACGCGACGAAAACAAAATCAGGTCGCGTCCCTCGTTATCAACTCACGCGGTCGGGACTCATCGAACTTGCGAGTCAATTGATGAAAGCGCCCGTTGGAGCACCTTTAGAGCAGTTTTTTGTCGTCTACTATTTCGCCAAGACCTACGGTCAACGCCTGGCGGAATTGGTAACGCAAAAAGAAAATCAACTACCCCGCTCATTTCGCGTTGAGCTTGAAGCCCTGCTCGATCATCGCGAACTTGTCGAACATCAAATTAGGTTCGTACAGCTGGAACTTCGAAAACTCGATGAGAGAATCGCGGAAACCAAAGGGGCCGGAGAGCTTGCGCAAAGGTTAGCGCGCCAAGGAGCGACACCAACTGACATCATCAGCGCGATCGCTAAGAACCATCCGTACGATTTGAACAATCAAAAGTCGATGGCCGAACTCTTTCACGAGATCCCGGCCCCTTTGCGAGTTTGGGAACTAACGATCGGAAACCAGAGCCGTGTGGAGCTACTCTGGGGCCCGATGAGGCAGTACCTTGCGGGCTACCTCACCGTTCTGCAGAATCTTCGGGAGACGACCGCGAAGATCTCGGAAGCCTCTTGATCATTGCTTATTCAACGAAGCACGTGATCTTGCCCGACTCGCGAACACCGTCATGAGTGAACTCAACCTTGCCGGAAAATTTCTCGCCGTCTTTGGTTTTTGTCTGAATCATCACCGTCGTCCACTCGTGTGGGGCATTCGGATCTTGATTTTCGACGTAGAGACCGATGCGGAATTCGTTACCAGCATTCCAGTACTGCATCACATCCGCTTTTTTGAACGTCTTGTCGATGGCGTGAACATCAGTTTCGCCTTTTCCGCCGATCTGCCCTTTTAGAGAAGCTTCAGCGTCCACGACAGCATTCAGGAATCCTCTGGAAGTTACGCCGTTGAGCGTGAATTTCAATCGGCTATCATCATAATCACAGTTAAAGCCTCCGGTAGCAAACGCGGGTGAGGCAGCCAAAATCGTCAGTGCAGACATCATTAACTTTTTCATTTTCATATCCTTCTTATTTTTTACATCTCGACGAAGCAGGTGATTTTCTTGTTCTCCATCGACCAGCGGCCAGCGTTGCTGCCTTGCTCGATTGAGATCGTGCCCTTCAACTCACCATTGTCGTTTTTCGACTTAGTTTTGATAATCACGCTGGTCCACGCGTGTTCGGTCTCGCTATCTGATTCTTTGTAGATGTTCAGATTGAACTCACGCCCCGTGCTCCAGTACTGCATGATATCGTCGCGGTTAAAAGTCGTATCGATTTTGATGACGTCTGTGTCACCCTGACCACCGACTTCTCCTGTCAACGCTCCTTCGGCATTGACGATCGCCCCTCCAAAGCTTCGAGAAGTTGCGCCGTTAATTTCGAACTTCACTTTGTCTTCGTCGTACTGGCAGCCGAAGCCACCCGTTGCGAAGGCGTTAGGTCCTGCGAGAAAAACGAGAGCTGTTAATACGAAGTGTTTCATCTCTTACTCCTTGCTCAGAACGCCAGATGCCGTGACGGCGATGTGTTCCCAATCCGGACCTTCGAAGCCGATCGTGCTGTATCGAACGATGACGACAATCGCTCCGTTGTTTTCGATGACTTGGCGAGGTTGATACGAGTGCGCGCAGTTACGCGATTTCGGAAGACGCGTGTCTTTCTGAAGCACGGTCCGGCTGACAGTCCCTTCACCGTTGGTCTTCGCGAGTTCCACCGAAAGCAAGGCCGACGGCATACCGAAGCAGCTTTCTTTCATGGGTTCTTCTACTTCGCTGACTTGGAGCTGATACTTCGGCGAAAGAGTGCTTGCTCCGCCATCCACCCAGTAATTCGTGCTAAAGCGGAGCGCGAGATCGGCAGCGCTGAGATCCGTTGGAAGACGAACCCACAATGTGTTGCCGAGGTTTTTGCCATCGATACGGTAGTTCGAAAGTCCGAGTTTTTTGATCACTTCGTCGATCGCCGCTTTTTCGGGCTTCGAATCGTCTTGGATCACCACGCGTTCGTACTTCACGAGTTTATTTTTACCTACTTCAACCACGAAACCACGAGCGGCAGGATAGCCAGAGCCATCTTGCACAACCGACTCGATAAACGCGTAGTAGATGCCGTCTTTCGAAAAGCCAAGATTGCGAACGCGGTTCGCATCAGCGGCCTGAGCCGACGAACCAGCGAGAACCAAAAGTCCCATCAAGAGTGCGAATGCAGTTTTCATTTCATTTCTCCTTTAGTTTTTGGGGGTGCCTGGCACCTTTGCGGGATGCGCCGCATCCCGCAAAGGTGCCAGGCACTCATCTTAGTAGCGCGGTTCAACCGACTTCACGCGATCCGAAGAGCAACCACCGAGCATGCCATCGTATTTCATTGAGTATGGGAAGACCGTGTCGCTCATTCCGTTTGATCCTTCGTTATCGAAAGTCATTTCCGCAACGACGCTGCCGTCGGCTGCGAGGATTTTGTACTCAGGACGGAAAACATCTTTCATGTTCGTCTTCACGCGAATCCCGCGCGCGATGACCGTCGACTTTGTTTTTCCAGCATCGTTTTCCCAATCGGGCTCTACTCGCGTAACGGTCTTCTTCTCGAGATCCACCGTGAGAGCGAAGAAGGGCTCGGTGAACGAGCACTCGATGGTTTTTGTCGTCTGCGCTTGCGCAAAAGAACCGGTCAGCAAAAGTGCGGTAAGGGTTAGGGCTTTCATTTTCATCTCCTGTTCTGATGAAAGTTAATCAGTTGGTGAAAGGGACTATACCCCCGTTTTTATTGGAAAATAGGTAAGGAAGCTGAAATATCTGGCCATTTTTTAACTAAGCAGTTAAATTTGACGCCGATGGCCTCAATATCACTGGTTTATACCCATGATGACTACCGCTCTTACCTTGAAGAACGGCTGAGCTCACCTGAGTTTGGGCGCGGGGCGAAGCTCAAATTAGCGAATTTTTTATCCTGTCAGCCGAGTTTTATCTCCCAAGTTTTGAGCGGAAAAAACGATCTGAGCCTTGAGCACGCCCACAAGATGAACCACTTCTTCAACCACGCGGATGAAGAGTCGCAATACTTCATCACGCTTGTGATGCTCAGTAAGGCCGGATCCTTTGATCTACAGAAATTCTTTCGCGAGCAGCTCCGCAAGCAGCGTGAACAACAAATGCAAATTCATAAGGTTGTCCAGAAACGCGAGCTCAGAGAAGACGAACTCCTCTACTACTATTCAAACTGGCTTTGCGTTTCAATTCACATGCTTGTGACGATTGAGAAGTACCAAGACCCCAAGACTCTCCAAGCAAAACTCGGGGCGGCAGATGCCGAATTTCTCGAAGCAGTTAATTTCCTTTCGCGTACGGGCCTCATCGATTCCATAAACGGAAGACTCGAAGTCGGAGACAACCACATTCACTTAAAGAAAACCTCGCCTTATGCCCAATCAGCGAGCGTCTTGACTCGCTTAAAGGTCCTCGAAAAGCTAAAGTTATCGGACCCTCGTGCGGTGAACTATTCTTCAAACTTCACCATCTCGAAACGTTCATACGAGGCGCTTCGAAAGAGGATTCTTGACTTCGTAGTCGAGCTGGATGAGCACATCCAAGCAGATGACCCCGAGGAGTTCTGCACACTCGTTCTCGATCTGATCGAGCACTAACGAAGCAGACTTCCGGCAAAACCGCTGATGGCGGAGGAATGAAGACGATGAAGAAGCCAAACGGAATTCTAACTTCAGTTTGTTTAACAGCCGTCTTCGCCGTAGTGCTCTCATCATCCGCCGCAAAAGCCGCTAACCCGGCACCAACGGCTGCTGATACCTCACAAGAACTTGTTCCGACCGAAGTCCTCATCATCGAACAAGCAACCGCACGATCCAAGAAAGGCGGCGGGAGCTCGAGCATCGGCACCGACGCGTACGACGAGAAAACACATTCCGCTTGGTTCTACGGAACTCGTCCTATCGTCACCTGCTTCAACCACGTCGAATCTTTCGGAGCTCCCGCAGAGCGCGCAGCAAATGCCCTTAAAACAGCCGTCTCGCGCTGGCGTGAGTATTTCGCGGCCAAGAAAATCGCAAAAGCCGATCATCCCCTCGCACCAAACGTCAATTTCCAACTCAACGGAAAATGCAAAGGCGATGAAGACCTAGTCATCTTCTTCGGCACAGGGCCCATTTTTGGCAACCAATCTGATCTCAAGGCCGTACAAAAATTAAATTTCCCAGTCGCGTACGTAAACAAAACTCATATGTACCGAGATATGAAGTGGTCCAAAGGCTACATTCGACTTGTTGGCACCGGTTACTACGGAGCCGAAAAGGCAGCCAAGTTTCCGGATTGGACTGTGAAAGATTCCGTCGAATCGATCCTCATTCACGAGATCGGACACGTTCTCGGCTTCTCGCACACTCCGGAAACAGTCATGCGCTCTGAGCTTGTCGATCAAGCGTTCGCGAAAGAAAGCTCCGCAAAAGGTCTTGCGATTGATGGCCGACGTGAACTCGTCACATGCGTTGATTGCTCAACCGAATATAAATTAACTGCATCACCGACTTCGAAAGAATTTTTCAGCACCCTCGGGTTGAGCAACCAAAAGCCCGTAAAACTAAATGCAGGGCCTGATGGATTCGCCCTAACAGATGGAGCGAAGACAGTCCGCATTCAGGAGTCCTCGCGCGCAGAGCTTGAGAACCTCAAAACTCTTGCGACGAACTTCCCGGAAGCTGCGACAACCGTTAGCCGAACTTACAGCGTCTACGGCTCAGTTTCGCTAGCTCCAGAAAAGAAACTCCCGGTCGTTATTGAGTACAACTCAACCGCAGGAGCCATTGTGCTTCGCTCACTTGAAAAAGGCGAAATCCTCGAAGTCGCGCGGGCGGAGTTCTGATTTGAAAGCGTATGCATTCGCATTTTCAACCTTAGCGCTCCTCGAGCCTGTAACGCAGGCCCGGGCTACGGCGGACACGGCCGTAGCTGTGAGCATGCTTCAAGAGCATCGGGAAATTGCGTGCCGACTTCCTGCCAAAATCTCGTTCGCACGTCGAACCCTTAAAGACTCGATCGACGCCGATGGTTTTGCGATGGACGCGAAAGAAACCAAGATGCGTCTTTTGAGCGGAGAAAAGACTGTTGCGGAGCTAGAAAGAATCAAGTTTCTCGACTCGGCCGTTTCGATGGTTGCGAAGGACGATCCAAAATTCGTCCTCCTTTTCCAAATTCTCCCGAATGGCTCAACCACGCTGCTCCACGCCAATCGCTTCCTCATGAGGGAGGCCGACTGCGCCGACACGGGCGCTTCGAAAACGTGCAAGAACGACGGCGTCAAACGCCTTTTCTGGTCTCCCGAAAAACTCGAATTAGAAGCCGATCGCAGCCGTTTCGCGGGATCCATCGATCAGTACGGCTTTTTCGCCTATCACGCGACTTACTTCCGCGCGGTGAATCCCAAAAATACGCCCAGCAGCAAAGCGGGCCAAGCTGCGATCACTCTTATTGATTTCGGCTCCCCTTTTGAAGTCTTCGAAGGCCGACTCTGGTCGGTTCAATGCCGCTACCTTTAAGCCGATCGATCCACGGCTTCCCGGAACATCCCCGCTTCCCGATAGCCTCCAGCCCATAGATGTAGCAAAAGCGAAAGCTTTGATCTTGTTCTAGCCAAATAAGCAGATTCTTTATAGATAAGAGGGATGCAAAATACGGCGGCTAAAGACTCGAAAAACAATCAGAATTCGAAATCAGCAAACCCGGCTCCGGCCACAAACTTCCTGCAGCAAATCATCGAGCAGGATCGTGCCGCAAACAAATACGGCGGTCGCGTCGTAACGCGTTTCCCTCCCGAGCCCAACGGTTACTTGCACATTGGTCACTCAAAATCCATCTGCTTGAACTTCGGCCTTGCGCAAGAGTTCGGTGGAAAATGCCATCTTCGTTTCGACGATACCAATCCCGAAACCGAAGACACCGAATACGTAGAATCGATCATGGAAGACGTGCGCTGGCTCGGCTTCGACTGGGGAAAAGACCTCTACTACGCATCGGACTACTTCGAGCAGCTTTATCAAAATGCGGAAGAGCTCATCAAAGCCGGCAAGGCTTACGTTTGCCCGCTGAACGAAGAACAGCTTCGCGAGTACCGCGGAGATTTCACAACGCCCGGAAAAGATTCTCCTGGTCGCAACCGCACCGTTGAAGAAAACCTCGATCTCTTCCGCCGGATGCGCGCAGGAGAATTCGAAGAAGGCTCGTGCACCCTTCGAGCGAAGATCGACATGAAGTCGCCCAACATGAACATGCGCGATCCCCTGCTCTACCGGATCAAAAAGGTAAATCACCATCGCACGGGCGATAAGTGGTGCATCTATCCGATGTATGACTACGCTCACCCCTTGAGCGACGCGATTGAAAACATCACGCACTCAATCTGCACGCTGGAGTTTCAAGACCATCGCCCCTTCTACGATTGGACGGTCGAGAACGCGAAGTTCGAAGGCGAACCGCACCAGTACGAGTTTGCGCGCTTAAATCTTTCATATCTCGTCATGAGCAAACGTAAGCTCTTGCAAATGGTGAAAGAAGGACTCGTAAGCGGATGGGATGATCCTCGCATGCCGACGATTTCGGGCATCCGCCGCCGTGGGTACACGCCGGCTTCGATCCGCAACTTCGCAAAACGCATTGGCGTTGCGAAAGCCGAAAGCATCATCGACATCGAAATTCTCGAAGGCTGCGTGAAAGAAGATTTAGACCTCGTCGCGCACCGAGCGATGGCGGTTCTGGATCCCGTGAAGCTTGTGATCGAGAACTATCCCGACGGCAAAACGGAAGAGCTGCACGCCCCCGTGCACCCGAAGAAACCAGAACTCGGCGAACGCAAATTTACGTTCACGAAAGAAGTTTGGATCGACCGCAAAGACTTCATGGAGAATCCTCCAGCTGACTTCCACCGTTTAAAGCCCGGAGGACGCGTTCGTCTTCGCAACGCGTACGTCGTGACTTGCAAAGAGGTCATTAAAGATGCGCACGGACACGTGACGGAACTCCGTTGCGAGTACGATCCGGTGACTCTTGGCGGAAAACCCACCGCTGACGGAGTGAAAGTAAAAGGCATTATTCACTGGGTTTCGGTCACGCACAGCTTCGAAGCTGAAGTCCGTCTCTACGGCCGTCTCTTTAACGTTGCAAATCCCGATGTGGCGCCTGAAGGCAAAGACTTTAAAGCGAACCTTAACCCGAACTCTCTGACCGTGCTAAAGAACGCGAAACTCGAGCCGAGCTTGAAGAACGCAAATCTCGAGACGCGCTACCAGTTTGAACGGACGGGCTACTTCTGTTTAGACAGCAAAGACTCCAAGCCAGGCGCTCTTGTTTTCAACATGATCGTCGATCTGTAAGCTTCTCGTTGGAGCCGCGATTTCCGTGAACGCGGCTCCAGTTCTGTTTTTCAACAGATTTTCCAGACCCACCCTTCGTCGCGTTTTTGATCGCCGCAAAAAGTCTTGATCGAGCCTCTGCTCTCTTCATTTCTTTTCAAATACCAATCTTGAATTGCGAATTATGGCCGTGCCAACTCGAACTGCAATCAGGCGATCTTAGACTCTGTTAGTGGCCTCCATTCAAGAGTTTAGCTGCCGCTAGTCGGCACATCGGGATGACCGGATATCCGCATCCGGAGAAGCTTTCCAAAAGATCTAGAGAATCTATTTAGTCCTGAAACGTGCCCCGCGACGAGACAACTCCCGCACATTTCGCGATCCCGTAAACTGCTCTGTTCTAAAGCAAAAGCTAACGAATTTAGTTCAGGATCCGATGAGTCAAACAAGTGTTCCAAGAACACCCAACAGCCTCTGTTTAGCGATTACGGAGTAGATGAATGCAGACTGCGCGTAAAGTCCAAGAGCCCACGAATTCTCCCGCATCCGAAATGGAAAATCTCAAATCAACTTACTCGGCACTCAGCCGCGTGCAAGCCATCATCGAGTTTGATCTCGAGGGCAATATCCTCTTCGCGAACGAGAATTTCTTAAAGGCCATCGGCTACGAACTGGGCGAGATCCAGGGCTACCATCACCGTATGTTCTGCGAACCTGAATACGCTAACAGCTTCCAATACAGAAAGTTTTGGGAAAAGTTGGCCCGCGGAGAATTTGAAGCCGGTGAGTTCAAACGCGTGAGCAAATCCGGAAAAGAAATCTGGATCAATGCTTCTTACAATCCGATCTTCGATAGCGAAGGCAAGCCTTACAAGATCGTAAAGTTTGCGACGGACATCACGCAGCAAAAGCTTCAGAACGCCGACTTCCAAGGGAAAGTAAACGCGATCTCCAAGTCTCAAGCGGTCATCGAATTCAACTTAGACGGCACGATTCTCTCCGCAAACGAAAATTTCCTCGCGACTCTTGGCTACAATATCGACGAGGTTAAGACTCGCCACCACCGCATGTTCTGCCCGCCGGACTACGCGAATTCCGAATCTTACAGAAGCTTTTGGCAAACGTTGAATGCCGGCCAATTCATTGCCGGTGAGTTCAAACGCGTCAGCCGCGATGGCCGAGAGATCTGGATCAGCGCCTCTTACAATCCGATCTTCGATATGAACGGCCGTGTCTTCAAAATCGTGAAGTTTGCAACCGACATCACGAAACAGAAGCTCCAGAACGCGGAGTACGAAGGCAAAGTCAACGCGATCTCCAAAGCGCAAGCGGTGATCGAGTTCAACTTAGATGGCACAATTCTCCAGGCTAACGAAAACTTCCTTGCGACTCTTGGTTACTCGCTGGAAGAAATTAAAGGCCGGCATCATCGTATGTTCTGCGAGCCAGAAACTGCACAAAGCTCTCAGTACCAAGAATTTTGGTCTCGCTTAAATGCAGGACTCTTCGATACAGGCCGCTACAAGCGAGTTGGTAAAGGTGGCCGCACGATCTGGATCCAAGCTACGTACAACCCGATCCTCGACATGAACAACAAACCTTACAAGGTTGTTAAGTTCGCCACCGACATCACGAAGCAAGTGGAACTCGAAGAGCGCACGAAAAGCAGAGCTCAAGAAGACCAGCGTAAAGTTGACGAACTCTTGGCGATCGTGGGTAAGGCATCGGCCGGCGATCTCACTTGCCAAATCAAATCGCAAGGAAACGAAGCGATCGATCAACTTGGCAACGGCGTTGCCGCTATGATCGCGGATCTTCGCGGCGTGATCTCGAAAGTTGTAATGGCAGTTAATAATCTTTCAGGATCTTCAACGACGATCGCCGAGCGATCCGGTAACGTAGCTACGGGAGCCCAGGCCCTTGGCGCCACCGTCGAGGAGATGAATGCCTCGATCGAGTCACTCACCGCCTCAATTAATTCCATCGCACAGAACACGAAGAACGCAAACTCGCTTGCGCAGACGACGCAGAAAGAAGCTGACGTCGGTGCCAAAGCCATTTCGAAATCCGTCGAAGCGATGGAGCTGATCAACAAATCTTCTGAAGAGATTAGTGAGATCATCAAAGTCATCAGCGAAATCGCGAGCCAAACAAACCTTCTTGCCTTCAACGCCGCGATCGAAGCGGCCCGCGCTGGCGAACACGGGCTTGGCTTCTCGGTTGTCGCCGACGAAGTTCGAAAACTCGCGGAGCGCTCCTCGCAAGCGACGAAGGAAATTTCCAAACTCATCAACGAGTCGGTCAAACGCGTGACGTTGGGAAGCGAAGTTTCACGTCAGGCCGGCGAAGCGTTCACGAAGATCGTTGGCGGAGTCGAAAAGACCACGCAAGCGATCTCCGAGATCTCGGCTGCCGCCGAGGAGCAACTTGCAGCTGCGCGCGAGGTTTCCGTAGCGATTCAGAATATCGCCGAAGAGACTGAGAAGTCTGCGGTGGCTTCCGAAAGCATCGCTAACTCGATTCAAGACCTCATGAAAGAATCAACGGATCTCACTAAGATGGTCTCGCGGTTCCATGTCTAAGCTTGGCGCGCCAGAAGACACTCTCGGAAAAGACGAGCTGAACCGATTGATCGATCTCGTCTATAAGCACACCGGGATCTCGATGACAGAAAAGAAGTCGACCCTTTTACAAGGTCGACTTCGTTCGCGCCTTCGGGAACTCGGGCTAGCTCGTTATGACGACTACATCAGCTACCTTCAATCGCATCCCGACGAGACCCAAGAATTCGTCAACCGGGTGACGACGAACGAGACTTACTTCTTCCGGACGCCGCGAATTTGGGAGTATCTTTCGCAAGATCTGATTCCCACCTGGATCCGCACAAATCCCGGCAAGGCCCTTCAAATTTGGTCGGCCGCTTCATCGACGGGGGAAGAGGCTTACACGCTCGCGATGACTTGTTTTGATCAAAAAAAGAAAACGCCCGGATTCGACTTTCAGATTGCCGCTTCGGACATCTCCACCGAAGTTTTGGCCGCCGCCGAAAGCGGACGGTACACGGGACGCTCTCTCGAAATGCTCAAGAAAAACCAACCGTCCCATTTCAAGCGCTACTTCAGCCCTACCGGCGACACGGCACAGATTCTCCCCGAGGTTCGAGCTAAGATTACATTTGGTCCGCATAACCTCTATCAAGCGCCGAAGAGGCCGGGCCTTTATCATCTGGTTCTTTTGAGAAACGTGCTGATTTACTTCACGGAAGAAGATCAGATCAAAGTTCTTAAAAATATTGCGCAAGCCCTCGTGCCGAACGGCATCCTGATCGTCGGCGAATCGGACTCACTTTCCCGCCTGAAGACTGACTTTCAATACGTAGCTCCGTTGATTTATCGAAAAGGGTGATCAGATGGCAGCCACGAACTCTCCAATCATTCACGTGAATATCGGGCAGGTAAAAGCTGGCCGGGCTCCCAACTTGCTGAAAGCAACGCTTGGTTCTTGCGTGGGAATCGGATTTTTGTGGCCCGAAAAGCGTCTCTGCGGGCTCGCCCACTGCTTGCTGCCAGACGCGCCGAAAGCGAGTTTCGAGCTCAGTGCCAAATACGTGAGCCAGGCAGTTCCCTCGCTCCTGAGACTTCTGCGAATCCGCGAAGGTGATTTGCGCGAGATCCAAGTGATTCTTGCTGGGGGAAGCCTTATGAACAAAGAGGCAAAAAGTGCAGCGACCTCGGCTATTGGTGATCTCAATGCCGCCGCCGCCAAAAAGTATATCGCCGATGGAGGTCTCACCGTCGCGTACGCTGAATTCGGCGGTCTTCGCGGGAGACACTTCACCATTGATTGTTCCAATTTTACCTACGACATCAGCTTCATCGATAAACCGGGTACAGAGCTATGAACACTTCTCCGACCCCCGTCGTAACCAGTGGTAAGACTCGTCGCGATGTTTACGGCTCGTTCTTTGTCGACGGGATTGAACTCGTTCTCCCCGTGTCAGACATTCAGGAAGTCGTTAATTATCCGGAGAGAATGATCTCGGTCCCGTTAGCGCCGGACCTACTCGACGGCATCTTCAACTTGCGCGGAATGATCATCCCGGTCCTAAGCTTGCGCAAACTGCTCAACCTCCGACCCGAGGCACCAACGGCCACGAGCAAAGTAGCGATTGTTCATTTTCAAGGTGCGCGCGTTGGACTGATTTTTGATAGCACAAGCGAAGTCATCGCTACGGCACCTGACCAAGTCATTCCGTTTCAGAAAACGGAGAGCGACTCTCACGGTGTTATTCGGGGCGCCTTGAGACTCAAAGATGGTGAACGGATCATTCAGATTCTTGATCCGTCCTCTTTGATCAAGATCAAAAATATTCCTCAGGTGCTCGAGCACTTGAAACAAAACGCCCAGCTTGCTGCGAAGAGATCAAGTGCGAGTCGCAAACAGGCGATCTCCTTCCGCGCGGGACGCACGAAGTTTGCATTCGAAATCGGGGCGATCAACGAGATCATTCGACTGCCCGAGATCAAATCTTCGTGCCTGGACGCCGCTTCTTGCATCGGGATGTTTACCCTGCGCGGAAACGTAATCCCCGTGATTGATTTCGCGAAGTTTTTGGGGATAGACGAAGCTAACCCCTCACATCAGCAAAATTCAGCTGACGACGAGCGAAGAATTCTGATCACGCAAGCAGGCCAACATAGCATTGGCCTCTTGATCACGGCGGTCGATAGCATTTTATCATTCATCAAAGACGACGTTCATCCAATTCCACTTTTCAGCGATCAGAGATCACAGCTTTTCTCCGGCATGCTCATGAAAGAAAATTGCGATGACGTCATTCTGCTGAATCAGAATGGCTTATTGACGAGCGCGGAGATTCACGAACTTACAAAGGGCCACAGCCAACTTTACAGTTCGGCTCACGCGACACAAACCGCCGCGACGAAGAAAAATTCGCGCGAGCGAAACGTTTACCTCAACTTCCGACTGGATCACTCGTTCTCGGTTTCGATCAAATCGATCAACGAGATCATCACCTACCCAACAAATGTTATGACTCCTCCCGGACTCCCCGCTCACGTTCGCGGGGTCGCGAACTTGCGCCAGTCCGTCGTGACGATCGTGGACTTACGAATCCTTTTCGATCTCAAGCCGGCACCGCGTTCAAAGGATGAAACAAATGCTGAGGCGACAAAGGAAGAAAAGATCCTCGTCATTCGCAGAGGAACTTCGCATATCGGATTCGTCGTCGATGCGGTTGAAGACATCGCTTCGATCAACGAAGCTCAACAAACCAATCTCTCCACGAGCTTGATAGCGGCGTCGGCCTCCAACGCGCATAAATTCGTAAGAGAAATTGTGACCAGCAAAGAGCTTTCCGGACAATCGCGACAGTTCATGATCGTGGATATCGACGAGATCCTCCAACGCCTGGACGCCGCTGCTTAAGCTCTGCACATTCCCAAGATTGTGACGTAAAGCCACGCTTCGTTCCGAGGTAGTAGGCTTGCGCGGACTTCACCTATTTCTTACTTTCGAGCCCGGACTGTGATTAAACTGAGACCCATTTGTCGATCGCTAGGCTTAGCTATGGGCTTGACGAACGCTCGTTTGCATCCCGCAGCCCCCGTAGCCATTGGACTCAGTTTTTGTGAACACAATGAGCACTTCGAGAGTAGAAATTCTGATCGTCGATGATCGCCCAGAAAACCTTTTGGCGCTCGAAGCGGTCTTTAGTTCAACCGACTACCGGCTGATCCGTGCTTACTCCGGCCGCGACGCTTTTGAAGCTTGCGAAGTTTCAGAATTCGCCGCCATCATCCTGGACATTCAGATGCCCGGAATGGATGGCTTCGAAGCCGCTCAGAAAATTCGTCGGTCAGGTAGAAACAAAAAAACGCCGATTCTTTTTCTTACGGCAAATGATCGAGATGATTTTGTCGAGAAAGCCTACCGTGTCGGCGCCGTCGACTATCTCACTAAGCCCCTCAATGAACTGGCGCTTAAGACGAAGATCGCTTTCTTTGCGGAACTCTTCCAACATCGCGGAGAGGAAAGTCGCAGGCAGAGCGAGCGCCTCTTTGAAAAAATGGCCGATTCAGCGCCAGTCCTCGTGTGGATGACCGGCATCGATAAAGGTTGCTCGTGGTTCAATAAAGGTTGGGTCGAGTGGACAGGGCGTCGCCTGGAACAAGAACTCGGCGATGGGTGGGCTCAAGGTGTTCATCCTGACGATCGAGAACGCTGTTTGAAAACGTTTAACGAAAACTTCGATCGGCGCCGTGAGTTCTACATGGAATACCGCCTTCGGCACCGCTCAGGCGAATACCGTTGGGTTTCAGACCGCGGTGTCCCCTCTTATTCAGCCGAAGGTGAATTCGAAGGTTACATCGGCGGCTGCATGGACATCCATGAACAGCAGGCGGCCCAGGAGCAACTGGCTCGCAATGAAGCCAAGTACCGCAGCCTTTTCGAGAACATGGCCGAGGAAGTCCATTTTTGGCATCTCGTTCGGGATGAACATGGCAACGTGCAGACATGGCGGCTGCTCGACGCGAACAGCCCGGCATTGAAAACATGGAATCAGTCTCTTGACCAAGTCGTTGGCCGCACCACCGATGAAATTTTCGGTGCCGGCTCTACGGCTCACTACATGCCTATCGTGAAGCGGATTCTCCAAACCGGCGAGCCGCACGTTTACGAAGATTATTTCCCGAAGCTTGATCGTTACTTCCGATTTACCAGCATTCCCGTTGGCGAGTGTTTTTTCACGACCGGGGCCGACATCACGGAAATCAAAAAAGCCGAGATGCAACTACGCGAGAGTGAAGCGCGCTTCCGGCAGCTTGCCGACTCGATCCCCCAACTTGCGTGGACCGCAAACGCGGAAGGCGTTACCGAGTACGTAAACGCCCAATGGATCAATTTCACCGGTACCACGGCTGATCAAGTGGTCGATGCTTTTACCAAAGACCTCGTGCATCCCGATGATCGAGAATCGCTCGGCGTGAGTTGGTTGAGCGCGATGAAGAGTAGCGTTGAATTCTCTGTTGAGTTCCGTCTCAGAAATGCGAAGTCGGGTCAGTACGAATGGTTCTTAACTCGCGGTATTCCTCTCAAAGACGCCGACGGTCAAGTCGTGAAATGGTTCGGAACGAATACGAACATCCAAGAACACCGAAAAGTTCTCGATGAGCTTGAGCGAAGTAAGGATCGTCTCACGATCGCGACGACCGCTGCGGAAATCGGCATTTGGGATTGGGATGTCGTTAGCGGCCTTGTCGCCAATTCGTCGATACAAAGACGAATTTTCGATTACGAACCGAGTAGTGAGCATGTGCCCTACCAAACGGTGGTAGATCGCATTCTCCCCGAAGACCGACCGATGGTTGAGAGAAAACTTCGTGATGCCATTGAACGCGGCGTCGACTACATCGCTGAGTTCCGTATCCTCCGGCGTGATAAATCGATCGCTTGGCTTTACGGGCGCGGTCGAGCTGGCTACGATGAAACCGGTCGTCCCGTGCGCGTTTACGGCGTTAACGTCGACATCACGGAACGAAAAGTGATCCAAGAGAAACTTGAAGAAGCAAAGCTCGCCGCCGAACGCGCTAGTCACGCGAAAACGGCGTTTTTGACGAATATGAGTCACGAGATTCGCACCCCTCTAGGAGCCATCATCGGCTTCTCAGAACTCTTGTCTTCGGCTGTTCCGGTCGATGAAAAGGCCCAAGGATATATCGAGCGGATCAGCCGAAATTCGGCCCAACTAAGCCGACTGATCGACGAGCTTCTCGACCTCTCGAAGATCGAGGCTAATCGCCTGGAAATCGAAAGAGTTCCGGTCGATCTTACGGCCGCAATTGAAGATGCCTTCGCGGCGATCGCGCACCGTGCCGCTGAAAAAGGTCTCGAATTTGAGGACCGGCGTTTATCCAATCTCCCTCGATTCGTTCGTACCGACCCCACCCGCGTGAGGCAGATCTTGATCAACTTGGTCGGTAACGCCGTGAAGTTCACGGAAAAAGGGAAAATCACGATCGAGACTCGAGTCGTTCACCGCGCAAGCGGACGAGAAGGCGCTCAATCTGGCGGTCAAGTTGACCTTCAGTTTTTAGAGATGCGGGTCACCGACACAGGCATCGGGCTTGACGAGATTCAGCAGCGCCAACTCTTTAATCCCTTCACCCAAGCCGATGCTTCAATCACTCGGAAGTATGGCGGCACGGGATTAGGTCTTTCACTGTCAAGGCAGCTTGCGCGTCTACTTGGTGGCGACATTGTTCTGGAGAAGAGTGCGCTCGGAAAAGGAACGACATTTAAGTTTACGCTCTCGCTTGCGCCGATGGAAGAACACGCAAGACACCAAGAAGTCGCAGCGGGTGGAGCCAGCGAGAAGTCAGGGCGCGCCGTTTTAAATGGCAACTTGATTTTGATCGTGGACGATTCAACCGACAACCAGGTCTTGGTCAGTCGATTTTTGGATCGCGCCGAAGCCTCTTACGACGTTGCCAACAACGGCGAGGAAGCCGTCGCGATGGCGAAAAAGCGCAACTACGATTTGATTTTGATGGATCTGCAAATGCCGAAGATGGATGGCTACTCTGCCCATGCAGCTATCCGGGCTCAAGGCTTTCGTAATCCCATCGTTGCGCTCACCGCGCACGCGCTTAAGAGTGAACGCGATCGATGCTACAATGAGGGTTTTACGAGCTATATCACAAAACCCATCAACCCCAAGATTCTCGTGCAAACCATCGCGGAGCTGACTCACCAGAATCAAACCGAGAGGCGAGCGGAAGTCCACACGCCTGATGCTGTCAGCTAATTTTGTTTATACTTAACGGACCCAGCGAAAGCCGCAAAATGCGGAGATTTAAGCTCTAGCGCCTTTTTCTTAGCTCCGGCTTTTCAACTCAAAAAGGGAAAGTTCAATTTCCTTTCCCAGTAGAAGATCTTGCTTCGAAAACTTGCGGACGAATTGAAAACCGATTTTTTCGAGAACGCGCTTTGAAGCCCCGTTGGCTTCATCAGTCACCGCCGTTAGGCCAGAGTACCCGAGCGTATTGAGCGCAAAATCGCGAAGGGATGCGGCGATCTCGGTGGCGAAACCTTTTGACCAAGCTTCTCGTACGAGCATGAATCCAAGCTCGGGGTATTCGTATTGAGTTTGATTCACCATGAACCAGCCGATAAACGAACCGTCTTCAATCGATTCCGCAGCCCAGATCCCAAGCGGCGACCTCTCATTTTGCTTCTCGATGATCAGTTGCAATCGCTCGCGAGTTTTCTCAATCGGCTGGGCTACGCGCATCGGAGTGTATTTCATCACCTCAAGATCGGACTCTAGGCGAGAGAGGTTCTTGAGATCATCAATTCGGAATCGGCGCAGACTCACTCTAGGTGTCGTAATCAAATGCATCCGGTTTTCCTTTGATTTTGTTTACGAGCCGCCCACTTCTTCGAGCGGAGCAAAAGGAGCTGGCTTCCGATCTTTCGTGGAGTGGATGGTCTGCCGAAGTTCTTGATGAAGAAGCTTTAAGCGCTTGGCTCGCTCCTCACTTTCGAGGGGAGCATTCTCCGCAAGATTTTTAATGTATTGGTAGGCCAAGATGAAGTCGACATAGACGCCACCGGGAAAGACGATGATCGGCGGAATGTAGTGAGTGAAAATCTCTTGGATTTTCTCATTTACGATCGGATCAACAACACCTTCGCGCGCAAAGCGCAGGTGATTTTTCTGAACACCGCTGATGAGCGTTGTGGGATTTTGCCCTTCTACGCGTATGCGAAAATCAAAGTCGAAGGCGACCACGGCACGCTCGGTCTTCAGGTGCGCGCGTGGTGGAAGCGGCTCACTCATGCGGTGGATGAGAAGCATGGTGACGTAGGCATGAAGAAGATCGTTATCCGCACGTACGGTTGGTAACTCCAAAAGCGTGCCGTCTTTCGATACGATTGCTTCAACGCGAACTTTTCCTTTCATCCGCGCTTTGACGAAGTCTTCGGGAAACACGAGAGTGCTATCGATTTTGCGATGGAGGGAATCGAAAAAGTTCAGCGTCTCATTGGTGAAAGCAATGTCCATGGCTTGGCCGTACTGCACGCCCTTGGACCATCCCTGCCCGACTTCCGCGAGACTTTTCATCGGATCGCTCCCGGGAGGTTGCAAGGGCTCACTTTTTGGTCCGACTTTCACGGAGACGTCTCCGGATTCCTGCCACCTCTCTCGCAAAGCGGTTTGCGAGTTCAAACCGAAATCGCGAGTGGCTAACTTCATCGGCACTTTCGAGTTGGAGGATGACGTTCCGTCTGAACGACGCATCTTTTCCGTTGAACCACGCTTGGGTTCCGAAGGAGAGGTCTGAGAGATCGGAGGGGAAGTCTCGGCAAGCTCAACAACGACCGGCTTTGCTTGAGGTTTCGGCTGTTCGAAATTCTGAAAGTAAAGCACGGCCACGAACATCGCGTGCAAAACCACGGATAGAAGCAAGCTTAGCTTTACGATTCGATTCATCACGCCGTCTGGCTCCGCAAAGGTTGAAACCCCGTTTCTTGAGTCTACCTCCGTGCCAACCCTAAGCTCTAGCAAAGGACGAAATTTTGGATCACTTTATGGAGTCGGTGTCGCCGTTGCTGCCGGGGCAGG
>SYLX01000043.1 GCA_005808505.1 Bdellovibrionales bacterium
ATGCTCTCGGTCGGGCATGGAGGTTGTAAAGCATTATTCTGGAATTGAGGTCAGCCTTGAGGATCCACGCGCGTTTGCAGCTTCTGAAGTGCCGTGCCGACGGCCTTTGCAATCTCAAGTTTTTTATTGTTCGCCATCCAACCTGAATTATCGGCCCGGATTTTTTGGAGCTCATCTCTCGCTTCGGGATCGTCAAAGTTTTGAAGAGCGATACGGCCCGCTTCTTTCAAATCTTTGTCGCCGGATTGGAGAAGCTCCAAAATTTTCGGTAATGCCGGAGCGCCGATGTGACCGAGGGTTTGACTGCAAAGGGTGCGAACTTCGGCGTCTTGATCCTGCGCGCATTGGCTTGCGACTTCCAAGACTTCCGCATCGGGCGCGTCTTTTGCGTTCATGAGAGCGAGTGCTCGTGCCGCGATCGGTTTTTTGAGATGTTTAGGTTCGTTGAGTTCCGCGCGAATCGCCTGAAAGCCCGTGCGGCCCATGCAGCGAAGAGCTTTTAAGCCAGGATCGTTTTCGTCGGCCGTTTTCACGAAAGACACAACAGTTGCGATGTGCGGATCGGCGATCTCACGTTTGGCCTTCGGAAGTAGGCAGATCATCTCCATCGCTTGCCGACGACGATCTTCAGGGCCCGTCAAATTTTGCGAAACGTATTCCGCGACAAGGTCATCGCGACCGAAGATTTGGATCAAGGCTTTAGCAGCACCCGTTGTTGCATCGCCTGAACCGAGAAGGCCTTTCAATCGGTTGGCGGACCAACGCTGTTGTTCGGGACCTAGAGGGGCGAGAGCAGAAGCAGCCGCTTCCACTACTTCTGGAGGCTCGTTTTCGTTGATCCGTTTGACGAGAAGATAAGCAATTTGGCGCACGTTCTCGTTACCGTACTTCTTCATCGCGCGGATCGCACTTGCGCGCACTTCAGGAGATTCATGCTCCACCATGATTTGCGCTAGGCGAGGCATCGCGACCACGGCGCGAACCTCCGCGCAGTCAACGGCCTTCACGGCCCAGAGAACGTTGTCGGTAGGACCTTTCGCATCGAGAGCTGCGATGACTTCGCGAGTTCGTTCCGCGCAGAGAGGTTTCCGTTCATTCAGGGCGCGAAGAGCGAAAGCTTTTTGCTCAGGCTTTCCAACGCGAAGCCAGGAAGTGATCTCTTGATCTTTGAGCGCCGCAATTTTTGCAGACTCGGCCGCCGCCGCGGGATCTTGCGGGGTCGCGGCAGAAGTTTGCGTCTGTTGCGAGGCCGCGTTTGGATCGGCCGCGATCACTAAGTTTGGTTGGCTTGCGCGGTAAGCGGTCACAATATTCTGACCGATGAAGGCCGCCGTCGCCGGAACAGCCGCCAGGATCGGGAGGCTGAGAATGATGCTGAAGGCGCGACTCCAAGCCATGTTCGCGGAGAACTTCAGAATCGGCCCGATCAGGCTAAAGATCAACACAAAGAGGCAGATCGTGAAGACGGTCGGAATGACCACGCCTTGCCACACGAGCGGAACCCAAGGGAGACGCCCGACAAACCAGAACACGGCTGCAATCGCTGCTGCTTTGAACGCACGGAAAATCCAGCGTGATGATGTATAGCGAAGCGAGTCGGGAAGAGATTCGAGCATCCAGATGCCGACGTTGCCGAGCGAGCGCAAATTCGCGAGCAAGCAAAGCACGGCACCGGCTCCGAATAAAACTCCGTAGAGCGGGTGCGTTTTCACGGGAATGTGCGGGAAGCGAACGCCCAGAATGACAAGGGCTGTCACAGCCGCGACAAAAAACACGAACCACGGGAAGACGAGAGAGCGGATAAGTTTCATATGCAACCGATCCTAGACGCGGATCAGTTTTGTGGTCCAGTTCGCAATGATAAAACTATCGCCCACGTAGGGAGAGCCGAGGCGTCGCGTCGTCAAATCGCATTTAATTGCATTTTACGCTCGAGTCGGGACTCCAAATCGACAACCAGCGGCGTAGAAGCGCAACAGAGGCGCAACAGAAGCGCAACAGAAGCGCAACAGAGGCGCATCAGATCAGTGCGTGTGGCTATCGTCGTTGTTTGAATGGATGTCTTGTTCAACCACGACGCGAACGGTGTCGACGTCTTCAGGAGCGTAAGCGTTGAAGGGGTCATGCTTGAGATCCTGCGCCGACATCTTTTTCACCCATACGACATAGCCGTCTTGCGTCTTCCAGAGCACGTAGCCGTCGCTCTGGCTCTCGGGGCGGCCGAGGCCAGGGAACTTCTCTTGAACCGCATCTACGGCCGTTTTCATGCTTTCAGGGCCGGGGCGAAATTCGAAGCTCATGTGCTGCAAGAAAGGTTGTTTATTTTCGTCTTCGAAGAATTGGGCGTGGAAGTAGCGCGTGCCGGGAAGAGTTTCTTCCGTTCTCACGACAAGAAGTTTTCCCGTCTCTTTGTTGAAATCTTGCGCGACCTCAGGCTTCAGGCCTTGCTGCGTGAGGCGTTGTATCAACGATTTCGGATTCGCGCCTTTGCGTGAAAACTCGTAGAGAGTTCCCGCATAATTCGTGAGGGCGGCTCTTTCTTCAGGTTTTAAGTCGTTCGGTTTAGAAGAATTTTGTTGAGTCGCTGCTTGGGGGGAGGTGGGAGTCGTGTCGCTCTTAGCTGCGGGATCCGACCCTGATCGAGCCGGATCTTTTGTTGCAGCGGGGAGTTGGCTCACGCTTCCGGTCTGTGCTGATCTCTCTTCGTTTTCTTGCAACTTCGCTGAAGCCGAAAGGCTTTGGGTAGGACGCAAGAAGTAGTACGCAGTACACGCAACGAGGACCATAAGAACGGAAACGAGACGCCAACTTTTCATTTCATCTAACTCTTTTCTGGCTCTTTTTACTGGCTACGTGAGAGAGGCGAAAAGCTTAGAGGCCACGCTCCCAGCTCTTCAAGTACTTCGTCGGATTCATCAGATCGCTACGACGATTATACTTGTTTCCGCTTTGGCTCAAAGAGCCTGACTTCTTGCCACTGTAAAGTTCGAAGTGGAGCATCGGCTCGCAGCAGTTCGAGTTGACCTTGCCCATGTAGCCAACAGTTTGGCCCTTCGTAACGCTTGCACCAGCTTTTACGTTCTTTGCGGCTTGACCGGTCACTTCGCCGTAGCGAACGACGAAACCGGCCGAGTGCTTCACCTCCAGCGCGTAAGTGCCTTGATAGAAGTAGTAAAGCCCGCGAATCACTTTTCCAGGTGATACGGAAATAACGGGAGCGTTCGTGTCGAGGTAAAGGTCGCAAGCGGCGTGCACGCGCTTTCCCGAGCGGCCTGCTCCGAACATGCGCGCGCCACTTTCGTAAGAAGCAGTCGGACGCTTCTTTAAGGGGAAACGAGCGTTGTCCAGTGTCTCCGCAGCGGCGAGCGGTTGTACCTTTGTGCTGCGGCTCTTTTTGCCTGCGCCTTCGCATTCAGCGGGCGATTTAACGTAAGCGAGCGCAACCCAACCGATGTTTTCGTCTTCGTCTTCATCGCGGTCGGCTTGAACTTTCACGAACTCATATTTCTTGCCGTCGATCTTTGCCGTTTTCTTGTTGTTGCCCCAGCCTTGGAAAACTTTGAGCTTCGTGTGGCGGCGAACTTTGAAGAGAACGTCACGAAGAGATTCATCGCGAATCGAGAGGCGGCCTTCCGAGATGCAGGCGATTTTCTCAAACTCACCTTTAGAGATTTTAGCTGCGCCTTCTTTTTCGGTTTTCAACTTCGGCTTCAAGAGGGCAGGGACGAGCGGAGCTTCGGATTCATCGATCAAAGCTTGCAGATCCTCTTCGTCGAATTCTTGCGACTGGCTATCAACCGGCGTCGCGCGAAGTGCTGACGTGGCGTGAGCGCTGGGAAGCGACGTCAATGTCGCGAGAGTCATCGCCAGTGCGGCGACCCACTGATTGTTCCGGTTTTTGTTCCCGTGGTTTTTCACGATCTCCTCCTGGAGAGGCCGGTGATACTGGCCTCGTTTATACCATGTGACCCCGCTCCTACTAAGCAGGGCGAAAAACGTCTCCTGCGCCAAGAAAATGATTCTCGACACAGTGACGGTTTTGGGCGTGTTTTTGATCAACCGAGCGTAAGTAGCGTACGCTCACCCTGTCAAACTCTCATGACTGTCAGAATATTCGACAGTCGCGTTTCCCTAGGGAAATCGGCTATTGGCGCAAGAAAAACTAGACCAAAGCCTCCCTGAAGCGAGAGACTTTGCGAGGGGAAATGCGCACGTATAATCGCGAGCGCAGGTCTTCAATCAAAAATTATTTGGCGAATTTTTCTGGCAGACTGCGAGCGGCAAAACCAACGTAGAGGTAGTTGAAGTGGGCGAGATGTTCGGAAAAAATGCTAACGGAAATCTTAACGAAGATGCTCGCTTCGACGTTATCGTTCTCGGCGTTGGGGGAATGGGGAGCGCCGCTTGTTATCACCTCGCGAAGCGAGGAGTGCGAGTTTTAGGTCTCGAGCAATTTTCACTCACGCACGATCGTGGAAGTTCGCATGGCGAAACTCGCATCATCCGCAAAGCCTACTTTGAAGATCCAAGCTACGTTCCGCTTTTAGAACGTGCGTATCAACTCTGGGGAGAGCTCGAAGCCGAAGCCCAAGAGCGACTTTTTGAGCGCACAGGCCTCGTGCTTTTCGGAAAGCCGGAAGAGAGCGTTGTTTATCGCGGTACACATGAGAGTGCCAAAAAATATTCGATCCCCATGGAGACGCTTTTGATTTCAGAAGCGGCCTCAAAGTTTCCGATGTTTCGCGCGAAAGCCGGTGAGAGTGCGCTCTACGAGCCGTCAGGAGGATTCGTGTTGGCTGAGGCGAGTGTTGCAGCTCATGCGCGCTTAGCCCGTGCTCACGGAGCCCTCATTCTCGAAAACCAAACCGTGCTTGATTACAAAAGCGATGACGAGGGCGTTGTTGTTCGAACTCGCGAGCAAGTGTTTCGCGCCGAGAAGCTTGTGATCACCGGGGGCGCGTGGACAAAGATGCTTCTTGCAGATCTCGGACTGCCGTTGCGATTGAAGCGCATGATTCTTTACTGGTTCAAAGCATCGCCCGAATATGCGCTGGAAAACGGTACTCCGTGCTTTTTCTTCCAAGATGGAGAGGAGTTAACGTACGGCTCTCCCAAGCGAGACGGCTGGGCAATCAAAATCGCATCGCACAATCGAGGAGCTTGGGTGGAAGCACCTCAAGATAAGTTTCTGTTGGCTCCTCCAGCAGACGAGCTAACCGCCATGAGAAAAGTTCTCAACGAACGGATGCCCGGAGTTACGGGTGAGCTCGTAAAGTTCGCAACTTGCCTTTACACGATGACACCTGATGAGAACTTCGTGATCGACACTCATCCCGTCGATTCTCGCATAGTTTTTGCCGGAGGCTTTTCAGGGCACGGCTTCAAATTCGCACCTGTCATCGGCGAGATTCTTGCGGACCTCGTTCAATCGGGCCGCACCCAGCATCCGATTGAGTTCCTCCACATCCGCTGACGCGCGATTCACGCCCGCTATGAAAGAAATGTCAGAGTCGATGGGCACAAAACCCACTCAGCTTGTTTATATTCGAGCTTGCTTATTCTTGGCGGCGGCACAAGCTTTGATAAATCAATCTGAAAACGGGGTTTAGCACCAACACGCCGGCCGGCATTTCGGCCGCTATTCGGGGGAGAAGTTCACCATGATTTCGGATCGTTTCGCGCGCATCGCAACCGCGCTTTTGGCCACTTGGATCACGGGCTGTTCAGTTGATGTTTCTGGACCTGGTATTCCCAAAGACAACGGCAAGCCTGAAGAGCGCTGGCAGAAGATCGGGACCTTCAAGTACGACTTCACCGAGATTGTAAACGGAAGTGTTGTTTGCCAAACGCGCGAAATCTTCACCCGCGAATCTGACTATTGCACGACTCTCAAAGACTCTGAAAAGAACGACGCTTGTGCGCGTGAGCAGCGCGAAGCGCTCTACCGCAATGAATGCGGAGCCGATTTCGAAGAAACCAACATCAGACCCGTGCAGTTTTCTGGATTCGATGAGCGCCTTCAGAGATCTTGCTACACCAGCAGTGGACCCATTCGCTTTGAGAAGGCTTCTGAGTACTGCGCATTCTTGAAAGACGAAGCAAAACATTCAAGCTGTCATTGGGAAAAACGCGGGCAAGAGTTTCGCCGAAACGACTGTGCGGGAGATTTCTCGCAACCGCCTGCGATCGTAACGCCTCCGGTGAATCCGCCCCCACCGCCGCCGGTGAATCCCGTTCCGCATGGTCCTAAGATCGTGGCCGAACTCGAAGCTGCCGGCATCCACGTAAACACGAACTATAATGGAAGTGGCCACACGCTCCCAGGGGAGGCTTCGTTCCACGAAAAGCGTGAGCGTTTTTACAAAACACTTGAGTTCGCAAAGAACGACATCTTGGCGTTCCGGCCTGAACTGAAGGAGATCGCCCTCGTAGAGCGGACAAAGTACTACACCGGAGGTGGCCGCTTAAATATCGATGTTGGGATGGATCTTCAGACTCTTCGTGCTTACCTCGAATTGCTCAAGCGTCGTATTGCATGGGAGAAGAACACGAAGATTCAACTCGACTTGGGAATCGAGATCTATGGCCATCTCGGCGACGACAAAGAGCTTTCAGAACTTGCGGAGAAGATCGCATGGTTTGAAGCTCAAGCCGCAAAGCTCGTTCTCCTCGGTGGAGTCGTGAAGATTATCGAAATTGGCGATTACACGTCTTACTCGGATTACAATAAGACGCTGAAAATCGATAAGGACAACTACCAGAGCGAGATCCTTCGTTACCATAAGGTCTTAAAAGACGCTGGTCAGTTTATGCGTTTTGCCGAAGCGAACGATATCGAAGTGAAGCTCGATCTTGATGATGACACCGATTTTGCAAATTTCGGAAGTCTGGCTCAGGAACTCTACCAAAAGCGCGAAGCTCTCAAGATGTTGAGAACCGAAGGTGTTATCGACTCCATTGAGTTCTCAAAGTATCGCGACGAGACAAACCATATCGGCGAAACTTTCTCGCCAGCAACCGTTGGTGAAGGTCGCAAAATTGTAGGGAAGGTCGTCGATGCTCTCGAAGCTCGTGTTTTGATCGCAAAACGCC
>SYLX01000044.1 GCA_005808505.1 Bdellovibrionales bacterium
CGCACGTGCAGTTGGTAGATGATCGCGTCTTTGTACCAGAGCAGATCTGGTCCCGCGATCACTTCCGTTTTGGTTGTCTCCGTCATTTTCTCCACCGTTAGCCTCTTAACTCTCTTAAAAATCTCTCAACCGTCTTTTGGCTCAGGGCTCAACCGCGAGACCCCGAGGTCATTTTCTAATTCATCCAATTCAATGGAAGTAATCGAACTCGGAAACCGCGTGCGCCCGTCGCTTAATCACAAAGATGTGCGCCGGAAGCGAGTGCGGATCGAGTTCGACGTAGTTGCGCCAGCCGCTCCAGAAGTAACGTGCATCCGTGAGTTGGTCGTGCACTTGGAACGTTTCGTTCTCGTCGATCTTCCAGTCGATGAGCGGAAGCTCAACCGTTCCGGACTGTTTGTGATGAGGATCTAAGTTCACCACAACGAGTACGCGCTCCCCGTTTTCCGTCGACTTCGAATACGCGACGATTTTGTCGTTCGTCGTCGGATGGAATCGGAATCCGCGATTGGATTGCAGAGCCGTCTGCTCACGGCGGATTTGGTTTAGACGCTGGAGAAGAGGGGCGAGACTATCCTCACGCTTCCAATCCCAATGACGGAGTTGATACTTCTCGGAATCAAGATACTCTTCACTGCCTTCATGGCGAGGCTTCCACTCCATGTGCTCAAAGGCTGGACCATAGACACCGTAGTTCGACGACAAAGTCGCCGCCAAAATCACGCGTTGCATGAACGCCGGGCGCCCGCCGATTTGCAGCGACTCGGGCAAGATATCCGGCGTGTTCGGCCAAAAGTTTGCGCCGAAGTAATCGATGAGCTCGGTCTGCGTGAGCTCATTCATGTATTGTTCGATCTCCCACTTGAGATTGCGCCAAGTGAAGTACGTGTACGATTGGCTGAAGCCTGATTTCGCAAGGTACGCCATCACGTGCGGACGTGTGAAAGCTTCCGCCAGGAAGATCACGTCAGGACGCTCGGATCGAATTTCGTTGATGAGCCACTCCCAGAAATGGAAAGGTTTCGTGTGCGGGTTATCGACACGGAAAACTCTTACGCCACGATCAACCCAGAACTGCACGACGTTTTTGAGTTCTTCCCAGAGTCCCCGCCAGTCCGCGCATTCGAAATCAAACGGATAGATGTCTTGATACTTCTTAGGCGGATTCTCGGCGTACTGAATCGTGCCGTCGGGACGTTTTTTAAACCACTCTGGATGCTCTTTAACGTACGGGTGATCGGGCGAGCATTGAAACGCGATGTCCATCGCGATTTCGATTCCGAGTTTTTTTGCGCGCGAGAGAAGGAAGTTAAAATCAGCAAATGTTCCAAGGTCAGGATGCAGAGCTGTGTGTCCGCCTTCTTTTCCGCCGATGGCCCATGGGCTTCCGACGTCACCGGCTTCGGTCGTGAGCACGTTGTTTTTCCCTTTTCGGAACTGAACACCGATCGGATGAATCGGTGGGAAGTAAACAACGTCAAAACCCATCTCTTTTACATGTTCGAGCTTTTCGGCAGCGTCGCGGAACGTTCCGTGACGACCGGGTTCATTCGAAGCCGAGCGCGGGAAGAACTCGTACCAGCTGCTGAAGCGCGCGATAACCGGTTCAATCTGCAGCGGGATTTCGCGCTCGAAGCGAACAAGACTTTTTTGATCGAAAAGTTTATCGCCGATGGCTTTCAACGCTGGGTCGTCAAGTACAGCGCTGATCGAAGCTTCGTCGAAGCTCTCGCCTTTTGAGAGATCATTGAGCTGCGCCATCGCGGCTCCGACGAGTCGCTTTTCACGATCATCGAGAAGCTCCGGGATCCACGATTCGATCAGAAGAATTCCGATTTGAAGATCCACTTGAACGTTCTGACCAGCGGCCACACGTTTTTTCAGATCCATGCGCCACGTGGTGAAACGATCGACGGCTGCTTCAACCGTTACGAGGTAACGTCCGAGCTTTTCGGGTTTAAAGCGCGCGGTCCAAATGTCATTGCCTTTGTCTTTGAGTAGTGTCCACTGCCACGCTTTGGCATCTTCATGACGATAGAAGAGTCGACCTTTTGGCTTGTCGTGGCCATCGACGATCAGGACGGCTTCGACTTCGACTTCCTGGTCGATGTAGAGTCGGGCCGCGAACTTCCCGCCGTCGATTTCGGGTCGAATGCGGTCGATGATCACGCGCGAAGGCGGCACGAGTGCCGATTCGTTTCGCGCCATTTTGCCACGCGCTTCGGTTGGAGCGGCCTTCCCGGAGGTGCGGCCAGTGGCCTCATCTCCCGATTTAAAAGGGGCGCGTCGTGTTTGCTGGATGGAAGTTTCAGTCACGCTTTTGTGGGCCATTTGTGTCCCAATTGTTGAAGATTTTTGGGTCGCAGCCGGGGCCGGATCCGTGTGGTTCAATACGCCCTGAATCTAGGAGTTAAGCGCGAAAAGTGCCAACGGGTAGTTCGTAAACGCCGTTATGTATTCGAAATCTAAATATCTTTTTGTGAATCTCTTCAAGATTCACCGGTTAAAAAAGGTACCAATCGGTTCCGAGCATGGATGGATCCGCACGCGGCCTTCGTTAGACAGATCGGTGTTCAAAGAATGAGCAGTGTTTCCGGTATGAGATGAGGCCGAGACTTGAGAGTTGATTTTCAGAACACTTCTCAATCGCCCGTTTGACCGGAAGCTGAGTTTGAAAGATTACAAACTGCCTTCGCGCGGAGATCCCCGAGATGGTGGTGATCAGTAAGAGATCAGCCACTCTCCGCTAGTGTCGTAGGCAAAAGTTTAGAGTCAGTTTTAAATGTGAGTGAAACGAAAGTGAGGAGACATCATGGCTAAGGCTCCGTCGGTAAAAGCGGCTCCGAGTGCTAGTTCGGACAACACTTCGATAGGAATGGCGTCGGGTTCGGCTTCAGGTTCCGCATCACGCAAAGGTGCGGGCAAGTCGTCGGCAAAGGTGACGAAGGGTAAGAAAACGAAGACGGCTTCTCAAGGGGCGACCGTTTCACAACAAGCGAGCGCGACGGAAGTCGATCGCGATATGAAAATTTCGAACGAAGAACGCTACCGCATGATCCAAGACGCTGCCTACCACTTGGCGGAGAAAGACGGCTTCCAACCTGGTAAAGAGCAAGACTACTGGTTTGCGGCCGAGAAACAAATCGAATCGATGCTATCGGAGCGCTCTGCAGGAATGCACTGATCCGCGGAGCCTTCGGGCTAGCCTCCTTTTGCGAGGCTGGAGGGCAAATGGAACACGATTCATTCACGAGCGATGAGCTTACCGAAAACGGCCGCGCGGATGGCACTCAAGTTATGAAGCGAGAAGGCTGGCAAGAGCGAAACGAGAAGTTTCGCCGCCTCCTCGAGCATTGCGCGGAAGTGCGCGAACGTGGTTCGCGCGCCTGCCAGCTCAGCGCGCAGTTCGCTTTGCGACTTGAAAGAATCCGTCGAGATAGTCGGGCGCTCATCGAGGGCAGTCGGCAGTTTCAACTGTCACACGATGAGCCTGCCTCTCTCCCCGAAGATCCACGCGCTTAGCTGATTTGGGAATCAAATTTCAACTTCACGGCTTCCAATTTTCTTGGAACACGTCACTGTTGAAAAAGGTCTAGATTTCTCCAACTTTTTAACTGACTCACTTTTTTGCGAGCCTAATTTTCGCTAATCTCTCTTTCGCGCCGAGTTTACAAACGAGGATTCGGAAAGAAAGGTTTCGGAGATGGCGAGAACGGACACTCCCCGCACGTTGTCTGAAGATGTCGCGAGCAATTCCGGCTTTCCAAGTCTTGAGCCTGATCTGCAACTCACCAAAGAACTCACACGCGAAGTCACCGAAGCTCGTGCGATCAGCCGACGTCTGATCGCCGAGCGACTTGAACTCGTTAGAAAGAGCGCTGAGCTCATCGAAGCCAGTCGTCGTTTGCGAGAAAGCCGGCGTGGTTCCTCTAGTAACTCTTCTTCGTCTGGCAACTCTAACGGAGCACGCTAAAAAAAGAAGAGGCCGGGTTGCACAACCCGGCCCTGTTCGGATGGTTCTAAAAGGATGATAGGATCCGGGACCGTCTAAAAGCCGCACCCCCCGACGTTGGCGCTTCCCGGATTCATGATAGGTCTCTACAAACGTGCGCCTGAACCCCTCCCGAAACGAGATAGCAAAAAAACGCCGGCACCCCTGCCCCGCTTTTCGCCTGTATATGCTTCTAGTCTCATTGCAAATTCCGGTACCAACCAGAAACGTCCAAACCTTTGTTGAGCGTCAAGTGAGTGACACTGACCAAGCGGGAGACATTGGCTCCGCGAATTTCATATAAGCACGTGCAGACAGGCTCTGAGAGCAGCTCGTGGGGCTCGAGTGCTCTTAGATTGCGAACAGACTAAAGATTAAACAATTAGAATTGATCAGGAACGGAAAGCCCGTGTGCTGGCTCGTCGCGAAAGGAAGCTGACGACTGCGTCTAAGCTTTCATCGGCCGCGAGTCCGTAGCGCTGACTTAAAAGCAAAGCTAAATCCTTCGCGGAGCGTTTGCCATCGATGTGCGCGATCAAAAAAGCTTGCGAGTCGAAGAACGCCACTTCATTTTGATCCGTCATTTCTTTGGGAATAGCCACGCTGATGTCCGCGAGCCATTCGGGCGAAAGGGGCGCTTGCTGACTTAAAGGCGCTTTGTGAGTTTTCTTAAGGCGGAACGTCGTGACGGTCTCGGTTCGTTGGTGCGCGTCTTCAGCCGTGTGCAGATACGGAACAGCTCGCTGGAAAAACATCTCCTGTTTAAACCCATTTTCGCTTGCGATCTCAATTGCCTCCTCCGGCGAGACCGAATCGCTCCATCTGCGGAGAGTAAAGTTGAGAGAACCTGAGTTGATCCAAGTGCCGCCGGGTTTCAGAACGCGATTGATCTCTTGAACAAGGTATTCAAAACGTTGGGGCAGAATATCGATCAACCACGGTGTGACTACAGTATCGACACTCTCGTCAGCAAAAGGCAGATAATAGACGTCCGCGAAGACCTGGGAAAAGCCTTCAGTGCGTGTTGCCTTGGGAGCTTTTGCTACCCGAAGAACTCCGCTCGCCGCTTCATTGTTCTTGGGTGCAGTCGGAAAGTGCACGAGCTTGAGCGTCTCGCCTGCGAGAATTCGGCGAGCGACGAGGAAGAGGAGCGGATTGAGATCTGCACAGACGGTCTGTTTCGAAAGCCCGCTGGAATGCAAATCAAAAGCGAGCCTACACGCACCTGCCCCAAGAACGAGAGTTCTCTCTGCGTAACTTTCTCCCCAAGCTTCCTTGAGGAGCAGGAAGCCCGCTTCGTTTTCACCAGACTCCGATGCCCAATCGCGAATGAGATTAGGAAAATAACCCTGTATAGCTTGCGAGGGCGGAAGTTTGTAGCCGAGGGCTTCGGCACTTGGCTGAGCTCCTTTTTGATTGAGCTTCAGTGGCTCAAATGTCGCGCGCAGGAATTCGACATGCGCGATCGTCATGGCGCGTGTCTTCTCCAGACGCGAGCGCGTAGAGGTGCGAAGGGAAGGTGCGCGAAGCTCTTCTTTCAAATCCGCAATCGCTTTTTCGTAGTGCTGGATGAGCCCTTGGGCGCGCATGCGCCACTCGATCAAAGCGCGATCGGCATCCGGCAGCAAACAAGGAACGCCTGCGATGAGAGGAAATTTTGCGCCCGATTTTTGGCAAACCCACTTCCCGCTTTGTTCGCTCAAACTTCCGTGGTTGATTGGTGAAACGAAAGCTTCGGGAGTAAGTTGATCCATATTCTTCGCTGCTGCCTCATGCGGTTACGCTTAAGGCGACGCAATTTTCGATAGCTTGCCGAATCCGATCTCCACCGTGTCGCCTGTGCCGACGGGAACATCTAAGATCGCGGTCGCGCTCGAAATCACGACGCCCGTTTTTGCTTTGTCTACTTCAACAGACAGACGCGAATATGTCGAGTTTGTCTGTACAAGCTGGCCGTTGATTTTGATGCGAATCTCACCAAGTTGGATCTTCTCGGTGCCCGTTGAAACCGTTAGGTTATCGAAATAGTAGACCGGCGGCATACCTGCCGAAGTCACTTGTTTCACTTGGATCGAGAATGCGGCCTGACCGAGGTCGCCGCCACCTTTGCTCATCTCGGTATCGAGGTTCCACGTGATCGTGCGGTAGGTTGCGGTTGCCGCGATGGCCTTCGACGTCGTCAGGCCCTGAGGATCAAAGCTACCGCCGACATCGGAACCACAAATCTCTTGCGCCTCACTCCAAATTTTCGAGGCGGCTTGGATCTGCGGCGTGTTTTGCGTGCCGGTGAACGGAGAAGCGTGACCGGAGCTCTGCGCATTGTTTTCGATCTTCATCGTCGTTGCGTTTTTGAAAGCCGCGAAAGCCGAAGCGATATCCGTTTGGTGCGCGAAGGTTCCTTTACCCACGCCGCCAGGAACATGGCAGTTCTTACAGGCGTCTTTCAAGAAGGGATAGTAGCTGGCTCGGAAAGCTTCGAGCATTTCACCTTCGCAGAGCGCGCGTGAAACGACGACGCTTCCCGAACCTTTGGCACCGTAGTCGGGATCGGAGCAATTTTGGTACGACAGTGCCATCGCCACACCAAGTACGCACCAAGATGTGAGTCCCAGAATTTTTTTGCGATTCATCCCGACGATCCCCTTCAAAAAAATCTCAAGCTAGACGCAGAACTTGTTCGAGCTGCACGGAGTTGAACGGTTGAGTCAGGATGCTGTCGAGTCGGCCCAACTGCCCCGCGAATTTCATATAGTTCGCAAATACCGCGGCTCCGGCTTTCTCCGCAGAACCGACCACTGAATTGTCCGCAGCTCCTTGACCTGCCGTGAAGTGGCCGATCTGGTAACCGGGCTTGGAAGCTGGACGTCCTGCGGGATCGAAGACAAGAATGTAAGACATGCCGCCAGCTCCACGGTCACCCGTGAAGGAAGCATTGATGTCCGAGCCGCGAGGCGCACCCACGGACCCATCGGATTGCACTTGGATGAAAACTTTTTGGTTCATCGCCGCCGCCGACTCGAGAATTTTACCGACGAGCTGACCGGCATCGTTATCACGAACATCCGTGACGTCGACGCGATTGTTTCCGTGGTAATCGTAGCCACCGATGTCGAGGCCAACGGCACCGGCATTCCCTTTGAGTGCGTTGTAAACCATCGAACCCATGATGACTCGTTCGTTTTGCGAGCGGCCGAATTGGTTTCCGGCCGTGGGCATTCCCCAAAGAGTCGAAAGTCCCACCGTCGTATCTTGGCGTGGATCAACGCCCAGAGTTGTTTGCGCGGCGAGACTCACGTTCTTACCCGTTGCGCATTCAACAAGCTTCGCGAGCGTGGAGCCCGATGCGCTGTTCGGTGATCGAATCGCCGCAGCTTGCGATCCGCTGAGCTTGCTCACAAGGCTCAGGAGCGAGCGACGTTGATTGTTATCGAGACGAGTCGCGAGCGTACCAGCAGGCGTAAGCGCTCCCGTAAGGTCATTGATGTTGTTCACGATAAGCGGCGCCGGAGGACGCACCATCGCGTACTCATGACGAACACCCGTGGGCGTTTCGCGCATGCCGAGCTTTGGGAGAAGTTCGCCAGCCAGTCCGGCTGCCGTCACGAGACCAGAGGGATCGATTTTGTTATTGTTGGAATCATCTTGCAGCGGCACGCAAACCGCGAAGAAAGCGGTCTTATCACGCGTCGTTTGAGAAGCCGTTGTTCGAAGCCCGGCAAGGAATTGCGACGTAAGGCGACCGTTGTTGACGCCGGCGAATCCAACCCCTTGAAACTCACGCTCAACGGGAGGCGTTGCGCCCATCCCGAGGACGTCGTAGCTCGGGAGCAGCTGGCCACCTTGATCTAAAGGAATGTAGTTTCCGGCCAGAGCTGCACCACCTGCAAGGTTGACGGAGATAAACGCCGGCAATCGGTTGGAGGCTTTCGTCTCGCACTCATCGCCTGCCGCGTGAGCTTGCTCGAGACCCGAGAGCACCGTTAGAACCGAAGGCGCCATCATGAAGCCCGAGAATCCCAGAAGCCCAGTGCCGAGAAATTCACGGCGCGACGTGGGACGCTTGTGATCGTCGTGGAGAAAAACCTGCCGACCATTTTTATCGAAGAATTTTTTCATCCGTATCAACCTTCCAACATTTGATTTCTATTTTCTGTTTCGATCCCGACCGGCGCTTTTTGCGTTTTCGCTTAGCGCTTATGCGCATCTAGAGCCGCGAGCATCGCCGTGCAGGCGTAGAGCATCGCGCGCTCTTTTTGCGCGGTCGTCGTGGTCTGCGGGAATGCTTCATCGAGAGCTTCGCGAATCATGGAGCGCTCCGAGTCCGACTCGTTTCTTCCCCAGAAGGACCGCGCCATCCCGCGAATCGCGTTCTCTTTGGCTTCTTTTGAGATCGCGACCGTGTTGTTTTTGAGATCGACCATCTGGAAGACGCGCTTGCCGCCATCGCGTTCTTTCTCCACTAGGTCTTGGCAGGATTCGCCGGCCAAGTTCGTGATCGCGTTCCACATGGGTGCGGTTACGCCATCGGCTTTACCCGCTTCGGGAACTTTCGTGATCTCGTTGCGGAAAGCGGTCATCGTGCGGTTTGAAGCCGCAGCACCCGTTTGCGCCTGGAACGATTGAAGAAGATCTTCGGAGTAAGAAACGCCTACGGGAATCTTGTCCACGTGCTGTGCGTATTCGTTAAAAGCGCCGCCTCGCGAAGCAAACGAATCGGATGTTTCCATACCGAAGCCGCAACCCGAGAGCGCGAACATCGGAGCGATCAGAAGGAGCATGAGAGGAGAAGTCTTGAATGTTTTCATTGTATGCTCCCTTCCTTATTTCGTGCCTACGCACTCGGGACGGAGCGCGACGGTTTCAAAGAGGTTTCGGAGGTGGTAGTTGCCAGCTTCGAAATCGTTTGCGATCGCGCGGATGAGACCTTCCTCATCTGCACCGGCATCACGTTTACAGACGTTGCTGAACACGCGACGAACTAAGCAGCGACTGAAGCCTTGGCTGTTTGCGATCATCGCGGCAAATTCTTTCATTCCTTTGCCCTGGAGATCCGACCGCCAGCCGAATTCGTCGCGGTTTTTTCCTTCGGTTGCGTAGTTCACGAAGGTATTGTCGCGCATTTGGAAACCTTCGGGGAACACGTCGGCGTTTCGGTTCATCTTACCGACCGGGTTTGTGCCCGTCTGGTAGCGAACTTGGTTGCCGTTGAAGTCAACCATCGCGAAGGCACCGCGGAGACCGTCCATTTGTCCGTGGCAAGCTTTGCAGGTCACCATGAACTTGTTCGGGCTGCCACCGGGGGCGCGGTCGACGTCACGGCCTACGCGGTCATCAGGGGCGCTGGCGTCTGCCCACTGCGTGATGGGCTGACACATGAACTGGCGGAAGCTGAATTCCACGAGGCGGCGGTTGGTGCCGGCGATGGCGTGGGCTTCCATGAAGGCTCGGGTGGTGATGAGGCCGGCGGGATCTGGGTGATCCACGGGGACGGTGTTTGCGTTGCTCATGACGACCTTTTGGATCGGCGATTTCTCAAGAACCTTCATCAGCGAGAACTTGTTCGCTGGGTTGGCAAGGTCGTTGTAGTGGTTGTTGGAATTGAGGAAGTCGTTTAGGAGGTCCTGGCGCACGGGCTGACCGTTGGCTTGGGTCAGACCTGCTTTCCCGCGGTACGTGAAGTTGCCCGTGAGGAGCTCTTTTGCTGAGGTTGAGTCGCTGTCGCGAACGACGCCCACAAAGGTTGCGACGAAGTCGCTTAAGGGCGCTCTGACGGACTCGTCGCGAGTTGACATCTTGCGGGCCATGTCGCGGACACGGACGTCATAGAAGAGAGGATCGCTGGTGGCGATCTTGGCAGCGTCTCGCTCGCGACCGGCGCTGATCGCCGCTTCCATCTGGACGAGGCGATCGTCATCAATTGGGAGCGGCACGCCCGTAAGCGCGCGGAACAAAGCAAGCGCACGGAGGCGAGCTTGCGAGATGGCGTCGTCGGCTTTAGGCACGACGGCAACCGGGTTAAGCACGTTGTCTGTTGTAGTTTGCGCATGCACTGACGATGACTTCAGAGAAGGGAGAAGAGACAAGACTAAAAGGCTTGCGATCTTTTTAGATCGTAACATCACCAGAACCCCCACCCGTATGTTCCAGCCCAGAACACTCTTGCAAACCACCCCAGGCTTGCACGGACTGAGTTATTGCAACCCGTAGGCCCGCCATAAGTGAATACAGTCGTTGGAAAGCTAAACGTCAGTTCAACGCTTTGACAGTGTCTTCTCGGCGGACAAAACCCAAAGGTCCAGTGTCTCGATCTAAATGATTTAGCTAAGTTGTTGATCGAGGTTAGGGTGTTTCAATTCAGTACGAAAACTTCAAGAGAGCGACTAAGTGATGAGCCTGCGCAAACGGCGTGGGCACCCGGATCGACGAGATCGATGGGCGGTTGGGTATAGGGTTTGAAGGATCGAGTAAGTAACGAACAATTCAGTTTGAGCTCTCAATTATGCCTTAAAGAGGGAGGACCTATATGACATCAATCACTGAACGCGCTGGTTGGCAGGCGACTCTCTTCTTCTTCGCTCTCTTCATTGCAAATCTAGTATTCTTTCAAGTTTGAATGATCAAGGAGTGTACGTAACGCTTTTGGTAGTTCCGCGAAGAGTGTCGAACAAGAGCGCAGAAGAGCGCTCTTTTTATTTGCCGGGAATTTGGTTTCAAGAGCGGCGGACTCGCGATCTCCCTCGGAGAGTCCCGGGACCCTTCCCCATCCGCGCGATCAGCGCTTCTTCCGAAACCCGGATTGCCGTTTAGAACTTTTCCAGCTTTAAATGAGTTTTCTTTTTGGCGGTGCTAGATCTTTGCCTTTGCGAGGTGAAGATGGAAATTCATATTGAAGCTGTTGACTGCGCTTCTTCATATATTCAATTCGAACGCAGGTTACTAGGGGTCTTACTCACCATTGATCAGGATCGGATTTTTGAAACGTACGGGTTTACGCATTTAACTCCATATTGCATTAAGGCTCTTGGTCTTTCCGAAGACATCTCGAAGTGTTTCGTTCGCGTTGTGAGAAAATCTCATGAAGTCCCGGAGCTCGCTGCTGCCGTTGTGAATGGCGAGATCTCACTTCATAAAGCGCGCACGGTTTCTTCAGTGATTACTCCTGAGAATAAGGAGGAATGGCTTGAGAAGTGCCGCAAACTGCCTAAGTCAGTCCTTGAAAAAGAGTGCGCGTTAGCACGTGGCCAGCTGAAGAAACAGGTACGACTCGATCTATCGTACGAAACTGATGCCAAGTTTGAGCGGGCCCGAGAGATCCTAAGCACGAAACGCAAAGAGTTGGTCAGCCTTGAAGACACGCTCGATTGGATGCTCGACGAAGCACTTCAGCGACATGATCCCGTGGAGAAAGCAAAAAGGGCACGGGGAACTTCGGTGCATCATCAAGTCGTGGCGAGAGACGGAGACCGTTGCCAGTGGGTCTATGAAGACGGCTCAAAATGTGAAGAACGTAAGTGGATTGACCATCACCACATCGTACCACGTGCTGAGGGCGGGCCTGATACCGTCGATAACATGGTTTCCTTATGTGCTGGCCATCATCGAATGGTTCATCGCGAAGCGGCTCAAGGGTCCCGGGACCACTCGATACCCCACGATCCTCCGTTGAATTAGAATGCCCTGAATAAAACCCATCCCTGTTCAACACTTCGACAGCGACTATCGAAAAGCGGCGGGATGAACTATCGCCTCTCGTTCTTGGCCCTCAAACCCTGTTTAATTCAAGCTGACCAACTTCAAACCTGGCGCACACCTTGTATTTGAAGCCAGTTGGAAAACCGGGAAACCGTGAGGTCTTGGATATGAAAACGTTGAAGACGCTGAACTACTTATTTGTGGGCTCACTCACTGCCGCAACGCTGGGCTTCGGACCGTTAGCGCAAGCACAGAATGCCTGTACTGACCTCCTTGAAGTGAGAGTGGTCGCGCCACGCTACAAGGCATCTAAAGAGGAAGTCGCAGAGAAGTACACGCAAGAGCTTCTAACGGCGATCAACGAAGTGAAACAGGCCGATAAGATCAATGACAAAGTCTCACGTCTTGAGCGAGTCATTGAATGGTTCAGGAAAAGGAACGGCCCTCGGGAAACGCTAATTCGCGCGCAGGAACGCCGCACGCTCCAAGACTTCAATAGCTACATCCTATCGGGCGAGGGCGAAGCCGCAGCCAAGATCGTTCGAAACCTCTATAAGGTGACCGAGCTCGCATACGAGCAGGCCGTACACTCAAAAACATTGATCGATCGTATTGAGCGCGAGATACAACGAGGTAAGCTCGATCCTAAGCATCAGAGCGCTATCGAAAGTTCTCTCAAAACGCTAAATGAGGAACACGAAGCTAGTAGAGAAACATTCATGAAGAACTTTGCCGATTTGCAAAGGGTAGAGACGCTCCTTCAGAGAACGATCGAATCAGGTACACCGCAAAATTCAGATCGCATCGTCGCTCAATACGACCGCCTAAACCTGACTGACAGATCAATCAATAAAACCGATGAACTTCCCCCGACGCTGGCAGAGAAGGTGATCGAACCCGTTGTAGGACAAGCCCCCTCGCCGAAGCCGCATGAAATTGCTGCAAATGAGAATTTCATCGAGGCCGCAAAGTACGTTCTTGAAAGCGTTGGAAACTACCGCAAAGAAGAATCTGTCCGTAATCTCTTTGCCAAGTATGAGAAATCCTATGGCACTAAGCTTTCGGACGAACGCCCGTCGTTTAGCTCAATGGACAGCTTTTACCAGAGCATCAAATTCTCATCGGCAGCGCATCGAGCACTGCTTTGGAAACAACTGCGCTCTGAAGTATGGCTCTTCGCCAAGATGGCGACTCTTGTCCCCCAAATCATGAAGTCACTTGAAGCGGGATTCGCGAAGCTGCCGTCGCCTCTGAACATGAGCTTCCTCTCTATCGTGAAGCTTCGCTATGACCAGACGTCTCGCGATCTCTATCTCGGACAGATCCAAGAAATCTTGCGCTTCCCCTTACAGGGCGCGGGACTAAACAAATATTCAAGACTCCTCAAACTAATGGAGTTTGACGCCGTCGCGAGCAACGATCACTTTCTGATCACGTTTGCGCGAGTAACGAACTCACTCCAAACTTGGGACGCACTCAAAGCACAGGTCCAAGCAATCAAGGATGGCAAAGACGCAGACTACTTGAAGGGCCATATGCCGAAGGACCAGACCGGAAAAGAATATGATATGGCAGCCCAACCGAGCGTTCGTGCTGCTGCATTCTTTAAACGTATGGAAGCTGCAGAAAAAGCTGCGGAGGCCGCCGGTCCAATGTCGCTCTTCCACAGCACGCCCACAGCGATCAAAACCGGCATTCTTCTCTGGAGTGGCGGCAGCGCAGGCGCTTACCTCTACATGAATCCGGACAAGCTATCTACGGTAATTGAGACGCTCAAGATGATCCCACTGGCCGGCAACTGATTCTCGAGCAACACGCAACCTGAGTTTCCAACACATCATCGTTACCTAAACAGAACGGGTCCTCAACGGACCCGTTCTTCGTTCCATCCCCATTTTTGAAAGAACCAACGAAGATTTTTCTTTCCACCGTCAAGGTAGTGTTCTCCCCTCGTGCGAGGATGTCTCAATCTCCACGAGAGGAGTTCAGATGGAGTCCTTCACCACTGCTGTAACAACCCAGCTTCGAGATTTAGCCCAGATGGAAGAGACGATAGTCGAAGGCTACCGCAAAGCCCTCGGCGATGTTGATACGCCGGAGATGGCCGACAAATTAAAAGTGCATCTCAAAGACCACGAGGCCCACCTACGAGAAATCTGCACGATTCTTAATTGTCATGAAGAAGGAATTTCTATCCCTGACGTCGCTGAAGAAGAGGAGATCGACCGCCACCTAGGATCAAGCCCCCTGGGAGACACGCTTGATACCTATAGGGCTCTCGAAGAGATCCTCGCACTCGAAAAGATCGCCTACGAACGCTACCGATCGCTTGCAGCAAAAGACTCAACGAAGATCCCCGAAGAACTCAAAGCATTCCTCGAGCGCGCCTGCACCGATGAAACCCATCATCACAGTTTTTTGGAAAAAGCCTCGGTAAGTATGAAAGCTGCCGTGGTGCTTTGGGGACCTGTTGACCAGCCCCCAATCCTGCACTACTGAAACCGAAGAACCTTACTTCTTCGCGCCAGCCTGTTGCGCATCTTTGCGGCAGGCCCTCACATCGTTGACGCCTTCGATGTAGGCTAGGAGTTTAGCCGAGCAGTCCTCTTGGACTTCACCCTCTTTCGGCGGCTTCTCTTTATCCCATTCGCCCAAGCACTGATAAAGCGCCTGACGTGCCTTCACCCGAAGCTGAATTTTCTCCTGGCAAGGTCGAGCCGCGTGCTTCTGTGCATCCGCAAACGAGCCAAAAGCAACAATCCCAAAACTCAAAATCAACATCGCGATTTTCATCATTGGATTGGATCCAGGTTAGAGTAACAGTATTCAGTGTTCAACTTGCGCGCACTTCCGTGCACCGTACCGGTACCGTCGATGATCGCGTATTTACGCGAACGTACATCCTTCTGCCATTCCGTAAGGACACGCCGAACCCGAATATCGATCAACGCCTTCAACTTCGTTGCGGGTTGAGTGAGGCCCTTCGACTTAACTACTTTCTCCCACTCCACGAACTCGCTCTCGTTAATGCCGCCGTTCTGAACCGCGATATCAAACATCAACAAGTAAGTACGAACGTCATTGATTTTCACTCGCGAGACGTACTTCAAAGCTTTTTCGTGGAGCTTTTGCGCCGCCCGAATTTGGATCGACACGTAGTCTGGGTGACCTAGCATCGTGCGTAGCTCTGACTTCCACGATGGAACAAAGCTACCTTTAGAGTCATAAAGATTCGCAACCGCCCAGTCGACACTACTTGAAGCTGGCGTCGCCTTCGCGGCATACGGAGAAACCTGCATCTCCCCAAATACCTTACCGCCACCGCCGACCTCCGGCCTATCAAGAACCGACGACGTCACGTCCGCCCCATCCTCAAGGCCCCCGCCCCCCTCAACAATCGCCTTCCCCTGCACCACCTTCACCGTAGGCGGTTGATATCCCGTCGCCCGTTGCCAGGAAGACACCATTCCCACAATCGAAGCCCGGTGCGAACTTCCAAAACTCGCCGTGAAAACTTCCGGGCTATTCTTCAATAACTGCGCAAGGAGCGGCTGCAAAGAGCTCGTTCCCAAAGTCTGATTCAACAATCCCGCACTCAATCCTTGACCATCGAAGTTGTTCGTCAGGTTCTTCCAACCTTGTCCACCTTCAAAACTTCCCGATAGGCTTAACCCAATACTCATCGACCGGCGCGCCCAGCCCGAGAGCGACGAATCCCACTTCACTCCCTGAAAGCTCAGAGGAGAACAGAAGTTCGCAACCTTCGCTGGAGCTTGGCCCACAGCCGCCGGAGCTTTTCCGAACCCGCCGTCAGGAGAATCACTAGATTCTTCCAGGTCGCTCACGTCGACTTCTTGCTTAAACGAGAGAGGCGAGAAGTTATCGCCGCAGCCCGAAAGCGCCGTCAGCGCTACGATCGCAACAGAAAACCTGAGGGAAACAATGATGGATTTTTTCAAGCTGTTCGTCTGCATAGACTCTTCTTCGGTCGCGCGACCAAGAGCTTGAAAGTCCAGCAAGTTGTCAAAGCGGTGAACACCATCGAGTCCGTTCAAACCGCCGCGGAACACCACCACGGACCGGGTTCTCAAACAGAACGTCGAAACTTTCCGCAGGACCTCGACCGATTTGTTATCATTTGAAACATGACTCGTTGTTTATCTTCGCTCGGGCCCCTCCTCATCACCCTGCTCCTCACGCAAGCGTGCTCGCACTCACCTCCCAATAAAACCGCCGGCAAAGCGACAGCCAAAACAACAGCTGAGGCCGCGAAGAAACCAACGAAATCCTTCATCACCCGCGTTCCCGCAAGTGACATCCAACTCTCACGTACGTGCAATAACGGCAAAGTCGATTGGAATAACTACGGCTTTTGCATCTGGCGACACCAAGGCTCAAAATCAACAGATGTTGTTTATTACTTCCACGGAAACGGCGGTGACGAGACGTCCTGGGATACGCCAGAACATCGAGCCCTTTACTCGGAGTGGACCGCACTCGGAATCGACGCACCCATCGTGATCAGCGTGAGCTTTGGCACAACGTGGTTTCTGAGTGAACAGACCGGTTTCTTGTCTCGTTCCTACTACGATTCCTTCGTTGACGGAGTCGTTTCCACCGTCGAAGCACAGTTGGGCCATCCCGTGACGACAAGAACGCTGATGGGTGAATCAATGGGAGGTTTCAATGCCGCTCGTCTCTACCTTCGCGCTCCCCAACTTTTTCAACGGGCTGCAGTTCTCTGCCCCGCGATTCTCACGTTGGGCCCCCACTCATCAAAGCCCGACGTCAGTGCCTATCTCTCGCGACATCAACCTTACGTCAGACGCGATCTCGTGGAACTTTGGCTCAAGAAAATGGTGAAGGAGTATCCGACACACGATGTATGGCTCGCGCATGATCCCGTCGCGTTCGCTTCAATTACCAATTCCAAATGGATTCCGCTGTATCTCCTCATTGATGATCACGATGCTTTCGGTTTCAACGAAGGTGCTTTCTTTTTTCGTCAAGCCCTCATCACTCGCGGAGCGCCTCTCGAGAGTGTCGTGATCAAAAATGGCGCGCACTGCGAACAATCAGCCGATAGCATCCAACGACTCGCCAAATTTCTCGTCACGAAATAAATCCGGCGTCCTGCCGACACCACGCCACGCGAAAACGGGATCAATTTGTCCTCCTAATCCCATCCGAAACGGTCACAAACCGTGCACGGTTCACCAAATCTGGTCTCATCGCCACTCCACGCCACGAAGCCTTTGGCTTTAACCTTGCAAATCCTCTCCGCACAAAACTAACCGTCGCCAAGTCAGGTCATTTTCGCACCACCCAGCGCTCCACTCAGCTCGCGCGGAACCTGACCGACTCGCAAGCAATCAAGGGAGATCCTCATGCGCCGATTTCTTTTTTCTATAATCTTATCTTGTTTATTAGGCTCCTATGTATTTACGCCAGCTTCGGCAAATGAGCTGATTCCCGTAACTCTCCCAGATGGCACACTCACTACCGGCACTACTCAAGGTGATCGCGGACCGTGGACGCCAGACCCCATCCAAGTGACGCTTCCAGACGGATCAAGCACATCTGTCACGACGCCGCCAGCTTCATGGAAAGAGTACGAAGATTGGTACCATCGTCATACGACAGGAATGGAGCCCGGTGAGTGGCCTGAAGATCATCGCGACAATAATTCGAGCTGGTCGGATGAAGATGTCTACACGCCCCCACCCAAGAAAACGAAAGGGTCAAAGGCTCAAAAAAACGACCCAAAAAAATCCAAGAAACCCGCAAAGAAAGTATCAACACCGCAGCCTGTTGCCACGTTCTGGAACTGCCTCGCGCAAGACCACCAATACAGCTACGCCGCCGGCGCTCCCGATAAAGCCTCCGCACGAACCGAAGCGCTCCGCACCTGCCAGGCGCAAAGTGATGCTCCGCACGCGTGCTACTCACACCGCTGCGAATCCTACTAATTAAATTTTTTTTAGGAAAGAAGAGCTCAGTGATCCGTGGGCTCTTTTTTTTCGTCACCATCGATTGAATCAGACTCAGCTACCAAGCCCTCAGCGGGGCCACTCGTCGAACCGGCTGCATGCGGACCCGGCCCAGCTTTTTTCAAATCATCAACCCGGGCGTCGATCCGAAGAGCTAGCTCCGTCAATGCTTCATCTGACATCGTGTCCGCTTCACTCGGACGAATTCTTCGCCCCGCGATCAGCGAAATGAACGGCGCTGCCTCTCGGATGAATTTTCGATATTCGAATAAAGAGTAGCGCGGCTTTTTTGTTCCAAGCATAGACCATTCATCTTCAGTCGATTCGCACGAAGTTTCAAGCAACTTCGAGCCGCCGCTACACCCTCACCACGCCACTTCGAAAAGCTTCCGCCAAAGCTCAACCCGTAACCGTGGCGACATCCGACGTACTGAGTCCCATGTCCCCAAGCGACTCGATGTCTTTTTCTGGGGGGAAATCTCCTAATGCCTCGCTTACGTACTGGTAAGCGACTTTGCCATCCGGTTTCACCACGATAATTCCGCCCAGTTGCCAAACACTACCCGCGCCTCCGCCAGGAAGCTTTTGTTGATGCCCCTGCGCTAGTAACTTCGCGCCGTTCACCATTGAACGCGGTCCGTGGCTCGCGAGAAATCCTTTTCGAAAACCCGCAGCACGGAAGCTCTCGAGCGAGGGATCCGTCAAGATCGAAGCATCCATGATTCCGAGATCTTCTTTGAAGCGAAGGATGTAAGACGGCGTGCCGTTTCCGATGAAGTGAATTCGTGCGCCACCTTTTTCGTACTTTTCACGATCGCTCCAGACTTGCGTTGCGTGCGCACGGCAAGCTACGCAAGCAAAGTGACGGAGAAACACCAAGATGGCTGATCCCGCCGACCAAAGCGTTTTCAGCTCGACGGCATCGCCCTTTTCATCTAATGCTTTACAGTTTCCGAGAAATCCGCTGTCGATACGAATCAGAGAAGTTTTGACGAGTCCCATGGCTTGCTCCGTAAAACTCTATTCTCTAACGAATCGCAGCCAGAAACAAATCCAGAGACATACTCAGAAATAAATGAAGAATCGCCGACCAGGCGCAAGTCCTGCTTTGGTCGGCGACAAGTCGACGAGAGGGTCGATCCGTGAACCCTCTTTTTTGGGTTGGGTATGGTCGTGAGAACTGAGTCCTTAGTTCTACGTACCTCCTGTGAAAGCAATTGGTTTAGTTTCGTTTCGGTTCTTGTCGATTCGGATCTTGTTTGCTCGGATCCTGTTTATTGCGATCGTTGCAGTTCGGATCGTTAGGATCGGCCGGGCGATCCTTGGGCGGCTCTGGCTGTCTCGGATCACGCTTCGGCTCTTCTTTCTTGTCGCGGTCCTGCGGTTGCGGCTCTTTCTTTTCTTCCTTCTTCTCGTCTCGTTTCTCTTCCTTCTTTTCCTCAGTGCGCATCATCTCTTCGACTTTGACTCGCAGTTGAACGTCACTTTGTAGCTTCACGATCAGCTCATCAATGAGCGCGATCTGCTTTTCTACGTTTTGCGCCAACTCCGGAATCCCGCGCAGGCCTTCGAGCTGCTTTTTCTGGAATTCGAGGCTAGCGAGCATTTGCGAAATCACGGTATCAGGCGTCGTGGGCCGGTTTTCTTCCTTATCAACCGCCGCCCGGAAGTGCGATTGCAGAAGCGCTTCCGTTGCGCCGCCCCCTTCATCCTTCAATGCCGAAAGCCCCCCGCAAGCCGTCAGCATCATCGTGATCGCCAGTAAACTAAACAGTTTCGTAATGCCCATTCTTCTTTTCCCCCGAAATTGGTCCTTCTAGTTGGACCTGTTAGTTGGCTCCTAGCCTCAAATCCAGATTAGAAGAGCTCGCATCGAAGACCCACTTACAAATCTGGTACGAAAGCGAGCAACGTCTCGCTTTGAGACGCAAGTTCTTCTTCGCAAGAACCGAAGAGAACTAAAGCGGGATCAAGACTAATAGCGAAGGATCACGGCCATGAATAACGCAAAGAAACTCGACGGAGCTGAACACGAAGATTCGCACTTAAGCGAAACGACGGACTCGGGTTCCGAGCGTCGCCATAATCCTGACTCGAAAGCACGCGATCGTCGCGTGATCCAACGATTCACCGAGCCCACGATGCGCGTCTACGCTCGTTGGATTTACCGCATCTGCAACATCTGGCTCGCTTTCTCCGTCCTGTACGTAGCTGGGCTGGTCGGTGCGCACATCACGCGGAGTTCAACCGAAGGCACTCGCTCAACGTTCTTCGCGATCGTTGTCATCATCATTGCGGTCGCCGTTTACAACTTCGGGCGCGCATGCCGCGCTTACGTCGAAAACGAATCGCAAGCGCGACTCGTAAAAGTGATGGAGCGTTGCTTTCACCTCATGCTCGCTACGTTCGTGATGTCGATCGTTCTCGGCATTGGTCACCTCATCACTATGTTCTGAGCGCAACGTGCGCCACTGGGCCCCGTCTCTCCTCTTCTTCATCGCCCTTTGTTTTCTAAGCTCGCAAGCTGCGGGCGTGGCCGATGATTGCCTCGATCTCAGAGACGAGCGATTCAAACCCAATCGCCTGACTCCGCTGCCCCTTCCCCCGACTGAGTGTCCGCCGATCTCCGATCACGGACGCTTTAAGATTCACAACGAAACTAAAGGCTGTCCCGACACGTCTCTTCTAATAAAAACTTTGAACGAAGGAATCGCGGCGTTCGAAAAGGAATTTGGCCCTGTGGAAGGTGACTTTACCGTTCGTTTGGGCGCCGGTCTTGCTGCTGGCTACAGCGTAAAAGATGATGAGCTCAAGTTTGCGAGCACGACGAAGACGATCGACTCGGGACTCAAATC
>SYLX01000045.1 GCA_005808505.1 Bdellovibrionales bacterium
CGACGATCGAGTCCGAAGCCCCGATACCGCCATTTCTTTTCCCTCAATGACCTCCGCCAAGCGAGATGCGTTCGCCCGAAGGGCGATGGCGGTGAGTACATGGAGGTACGTGTCGATTGAGGGAAAAGAAATGGCGGAGAGAAGTACTCAATCTTCGAACTGAGGCTATTGCGTGGGCCAGCGCGTAAGTGCCTTTAAGTACTCCAAAAATAGGGAACCAGGAAGGTGTTTAATGTGGTTCCCTTTGCACTATTAGAGCGCTTTTGGGCGGCCATTCTGGTTCCTAGTTCCTTTTCTAGTTCCCACTCTTGGCTTTCTGGTTCCCACTGTTGATGGTCCATTATTAAGTGATTGTTGGAAGGCTTATTACCCACTGCTGTTATTTAATGCCGCTCATATCGACAGAGACTATTGAAGCCTGGATTTGGATAATTTGAGTGTCTTCGGGATTTTCAGACAGACCTGTGACTCGGCAGCTGTAGACCGGCGCACCAGGCGGCATTACTAGCTGGATTTGTTCGCCAAGCGCAAAATTTGCCATAGGGCGCGCAACATCGAAATAGAAAAGCGATCCTTTGGCGTTATTGGCAGGGACAGCGACATTGTCGATCACTAAGCGTAAGATACCATTCTGGTAGATCTTCCATTTCGTAAGGTTTAGACCATCTATCATTCGTACTCCGAATCCCGATTTTAATCCTTTAAGCCGCCATTGTACACGTTCAAATTCTGAGTCCTATCGTCATTAATCAATTCCTGTTTGCTACTATGGCTCAAAAGTTAGCCTCAACTCATCGAGATGCCGCTTTTGAGAGTCTGGAAGAGACACCACTAGGCTGAGCATTTGCTCAAGCTCTCGGGATGACATTCCAACAAAGTATTTCAAGTCAGTATAGTGCTGCCTGACCGAAAGCGCCTGTTGATATTGTTGCGTGAAAGGAACCGCAAAGAGTACAAGTATCAAGAGCTCCGAAGCGAGCACGTTTAAGTCTCTTAATAACCCAAGTGCGAAGTCTCATTAGCGAGATGTGTACAAAATGTCTTCGATTCTGCGCTCGATCAACAAGTACTCGATCCGGCAGGACTCCTATCATCGTAGCTGACTAGATCAACCGATCAAATTCGCATCGAACAATAGGGGTCCAAGAGTGAAAGCAGTAACGTGGCAGGCGCCAAGAACAATGTCGGTAGAAAACGTTCCGGATCCGAAGATTATCGATCCAGGCGACGTCATCTTGCGAGTGACCTCGACGGCCATTTGCGGATCTGATCTTCATCTATACGGCGGCTTTGTTCCAGCGATGAAAAAGGGCGACATCATGGGACACGAGTTCATGGGTGAAGTTGTCGAAGTTGGACGAGACGTCAAAAATCTAAGGAGCGGCGACAAGGTCGTCGTGCCGTTTACAATTTCTTGCGGAAGCTGCCACCACTGTAATGTCGAAGAATTTTCCCTTTGCGATAACACCAATCCAGATGCTGAGGCATGTGAAGCAGCCTACGGTGCTGCAACAGCAGGACTTTTCGGTTTCTCGCATTTGTATGGCGGCTACGCAGGTGGACAAGCAGAGTATGTACGCGTCCCGTACGCGGAAGTTGGCGCTTTAAAAGTTCCTCGCGACATCGAAGACGATAAAGTCCTCTTCCTCAGCGATATTTTTCCGACTGGTTACATGGCAGCGGAGAATTGCAAGATCAAGCCAGGTGATGTGGTTGCAGTTTGGGGATGTGGTCCAGTCGGACTCATGGCAATTAAGAGTGCTTACATGCTTGGTGCAGAGCGAGTGATTGCGATCGATAGATTTCCCGAGCGACTAGCCATGGCGAAAGATCAATGCGGCGCTGACGTTATCAATTACGAAGAATTGAGCGTTCTTGAGGAACTCAAAAAACGAACTGGTGGTAAAGGCCCGGATGCTTGTATCGACGCGGTCGGTATGGAAGCTCACGGCACTGGGCTTCAGTATGCTTACGATAAAACGAAGACGGTGCTAATGCTAGAAACCGACCGTCCGATTGCACTCAGGGAAGCAATGATGGCATGTCGTAAAGGAGGAACGATTTCAGTTCCTGGTGTTTACGGTGGGCTCTTAGATAAACTTCCTTTCGGCGCTGCTTTTGCGAAAGGACTGACTTTCAGAATGGGTCAGACCCATATGCAGAAATACATGAAGCCACTTCTGGCGAAAATCCTAGAAGGTGAGATAGATCCGTCTTTCATCATCACACACAGAATTAAAATTGATGAAGCTGCGGATGCTTATGAAAAGTGGCAGAAGAAAAAAGATGCCTGTGTGAAGTTTGTGATCAAGAACTGAATAGATGGTTCAGTTGTCTGGCTGAGTGAATTCGGGATTAAACTTTTAGTGAAAACACGAGGTGCGTTTCGCGCCTCGATTGCAAAATCGCTTCAACGTTGGTTAATCTTAAAGACATGCGTTTACTAGTCGTCGAGGATTCCGATGATGCTTTTATGTTGGTTCGGAGGGCGCTTGAGCCAAAATTCGAGCTTTTGCGCGCACGTAATCTTTTTGAGGCTGAGGGAGTACTGGATCGCTTCCCATTCGATCTCATACTTCTCGATTTGACGTTACCCGACGGCGATGGATTGAACCTGCTCGCAGCTCTGCAATCACAGGCTGTGCATCAGGGCTTCCAGTCATCATCTTGAGCAGCCGGACGAATGTCCGTGAGCAGATTATGGCTTTCGCAGTTGGTGCAGATGACATCGCCCATCCTTCTCAGAGACGTACGGCTCGATCAACCGTGAGAACCCGAACCGTCGTTCGGCTGTTTTGGTTAACCTGCGAGGACGTGACACTGAGAGTTTCGTCGAAGAAGCGAAGGCAAAAGTAGAAGCGGCTATCAAGTTACCGCAGGGTTACCACATCGAATGGGGCGGGAACTTTAAAAATCTTCAGGAAGCTCGTTCGCGCCTATTGATTTTGGCACCCTTAGCTATATTGCAAGCCGCTGTGATGAATCTTCTTGGGAGGCTTGGAGTGCGGGGGGTGCTTGAGGAAGCGCGACAAATAGTTTCCAGTTACGCTTTTTGGTGCCTGGGCGACCTCGTCAGGTCTTCCTTGCGCGACGATCTTTCCGCCATCTTCACCGGCTCCCGGCCCCATATCGATGACCCAGTCACTCTCAGAGACCACACGCATATCGTGTTCAACGGCGATAACAGTGTTTCCGACATCAACAAGTTTTTGAAGTTGAGTCATAAGTCTTTCAACGTCTGACGGATGAAGGCCCGTCGTTGGTTCATCCAGAATATAAAGGGTATCTCCGCGCGATGGTCGCTGAAGTTCGGTCGCAAGCTTAATTCTCTGCGCCTCACCACCGGATAGCTCGGTCGCCGGTTGCCCGAGACGAATGTATCCGAGGCCCACGTCCTGAAGAACCCGAAGGGACTTCATAACGGTTTCGTCTTCGTGGAAAAATTCTGCCGCCTCGTCAACGGTAAGCTTTAAGACCTCGGCTACGTTTTTTCCTTTATACTTCACTTCTAACGTCTGCTCGTTAAAGCGAGCGCCTTGGCAAACTGGGCACGGCGCATACACACTCGGAAGGAACAATAGCTCGACCATGACGAAGCCTTCGCCTTCGCAGTTCTCGCAACGTCCTTTGCCGACATTGAAAGAGAACCTTCCCGCGTCGTATCGACGGGATTTAGCAAGCTTCGTTTGCGAAAATAATTTCCTCACATGATCGAAAAGCCCGGTATAGGTCGCAAGATTTGAGCGAGGTGTTCGGCCAATTGATTTTTGATCCACCTGAATCACACGAGTCACGCCCGGCGACCCGACGATTTGTCCCTTCGTAACGGCTATGGTTTCGCTCTCTAAGTCCACGGGAACTTCTTCGTTCACCACATTCTGGCCGAGATTTCCGGTGAGCAACTCAACAAGTGATTGCACTAAAGACGATTTCCCAGAGCCAGATATACCAGTGACGCTAGTTAGCGCATGAAGCGGAAGATCGACTGAGAGATTTTCGAGGTTGTGTCTCGTCACACCCTTAAGCTTTAAAAAGTCTCGAATCTCGCGCTCTTTCGAAGGGTGAACCAGCTTTTGATTAAAAACAAAGTGGGCGGTTTGCGATTGAGGTACTTTCTTGAGCCCGGCGAGCGGGCCGCTATAAAGGATTTCACCGCCTTTTTCGCCAGCTTTCGGTCCTACATCGACGATCCAATCGGCTTTTTGAATGACTTCGATTTCGTGCTCGACGATGAACAGAGAATTTCCAGAAGATTTAAGAGTTTCAAACGCGCGCAGCAGTGCTTCGGTATCGGCTGGATGAAGTCCTGCCGACGGCTCATCGAGAACGTAGACGACGCCAAATAGGTTGGATCGCACTTGCGTTGCAAGTCTCATTCGTTGAAGTTCGCCGGGTGATAACGACGGTGTCCGCCGCTCAAGAGAGAGATGTCCTAGCCCCAAATCCAAAAGAACTTTCAGGCGAGCCACCACATCTTCTGCAATCGTTTGAGCCACCATGACTTGCTCAGGATGCTTTTCCCGCATTTTTTTAAGCTGGGGCGCGGAGCCTAGGGCATAAGGCGCGAAAACTTGAACGAGCTTCTTCATGGGGAGCTCGGACATCTCGCCAATATCAAGTCCTTCAAACTTAATAGAGAGAGCTTCTTTTTTTAATCTCTTGCCATTGCACTCAGGGCAAAGAGAGCTCACGATGTATTTTGAAACTCGATTTTTCATCAGAGCACTTTGAGACGTTCGGAAAGTAGAAAGAACGTATTCACGCGCTGACGTGAAAGTTCCCATGTAGCTCGGAGAAGCTTTTCTCTTAAGTGCTGCCTTAACTTCCCTCAAATCCCAACCTGCATAAACGGGAACCGTTGGTTTTTCTTTCGAGTAAAGAATGAAGTCGCGGTCTTTTTTCGGAAGCTTCTTCCACGGCACGTCGATGTCAATGCCCATCGTCGTTAGAATGTCCCTTAAATTTTGACCTTGCCAAGCTGTCGGCCAAGCCGTCACCGCTTTCTCTCGAATGGTGAGGTTAGGATCAACAACCATCGACTTTTCAGTCGCATCTAAAATACGTCCGAGACCCTGACAGTGAGGACAAGCACCTTCAGGAGTATTTGGCGAAAACCCTTCGGCATAGATAATCGACTGATTCGGCGGATAGACTCCGGCTCTTGAGTAAAGCATCCGAAGAAGATTTGAAAGAGTTGTCACGCTACCCACTGACGAGCGCGTGGACGGCGATCCTCTTTGCTGTTGAAGAGCAACAGCTGGAGGAAGTCCTTCAATCTCATCAACTTCAGGGACTGACATTTGATTGAATAACCGACGCGCATACGGCGAAACAGATTCTAAATACCGTCTTTGCGCTTCGGCATAGAGAGTGCCGAAAGCTAGAGAGGACTTTCCCGATCCCGATACGCCAGTGAACACCACGAGGGAATCTCGTGGAATATCAACTTTAACGTCTTTGAGGTTATTCTCTCTAGCGCCCCTAACTCTTACGAAGTTGTTCTTTTCTTCCATAAAACCTCTCGGCGCATAGGCCCAAGCCAAAATATCAGTGTACTGATATACCATCAGTGTGCTGATATTATCAAGCCTATGCTGATTTATGGTGGTGGTGAAACATGAGATTTATCGACACATTGGGCATTAGTCACAAGCTAAAGGTTGTTGAGCATGAGCTATGTCAACGTATCGAAGCGGAGCTCGCGAAACTAGGTCTCACTTATCCCCAGTATGCGGCACTTTCGTACTTAGAAGAAAAGACCATGGCCACCAATGCCGAACTTGCACGGAATTCCGCTGTTACACCGCAAACAATGAATAAAATAACGCAAAACCTAGAAAGAGACGGTTTCATTACGAGGCTGAAAAATTCGGAACACGGTCTGAAGCAGGACTTTAGGATGAAACCGAAAGCCGAGCGAATTCTCTGCGACGCTCATGCTCTGGTAAACGAAATCGAGCTAAAGACGGCCAGCCGCATTTCAAAAAAAGACATTAAGAAGCTCGAACAGCTTCTAGATAAATGCCTTCAAAATTTGAACTCCTTCTAAGACGATAAGTAAGTCGATGGAGCTGCTTAGCGTATTTGACTTGATGCAGATTGGGATGACCAATCGGTATAGCGAAGCTTAAAATCAGTATATTGAGCGGAGGAGTTTCGCATTCCAGATGAAGTTTTTGTTTTACATTCCAAATATATCCCGTCAGGCTATCAAACCGAAGCTATCGCGCGGCTTGTTTCCGGCATTGAATCTGGAGTGCATCACCAGACGCTAAAGGGAATCACAGGGTCCGGCAAAACATTCACCATGGCGAATGTCATCCAGCGGATGAAAAGACCCACTCTCATTCTTGCACCGAATAAGACGCTCACGGCACAGCTCTACGACGAGATGAAACATTTCTTTCCTGAGAACGCGGTCGAATATTTCGTTTCGTATTACGACTATTTTCAGCCAGAGGTTTATCTGGACGGAGCTGATCGTTTTATCCAAAAAGATTCGGCAATCAATGCACAGCTTGAGCGACTTCGTCTCTCAACAACAAAATCCTTGATCGAGCGTCCCGATACGATCGTGGTAGCTTCTGTCTCTTCAATTTACGGCTTGGGTGATCTCAATGATTATCGCGCTATGCAACTTCCGCTCTCTGTGGGTGCTGCACATAAATCGCATCACGAACTCGAATGACGTAAAACACGCGCTACTCATCGGCGCGGCCCGAAAGCCTCAGCTCGTGAAGACCTTTTGCAATCGACGGCAGCGGTTGCGAAATCGGCATGCTCAGACGCTTACCTTCCATCAAGTCGTCGCGGTTCTCTAACGACGATTCTATTCCTAAAGAATTCAGACATTTACCGGCTCGTAGTGCAGGAGAAACGCGGTTCGAAGATCGCGCTCCGGCGCCCGATCGGGCTGGCCGCTAGCAAATTCCACCCGGTGCTCGTAGTGGCGCCGGAGAGTGTTCGCAGCAGCGGAGCGCCCGCTCCTTGATCAGTGCCGGCTCGGTCAAGATAGCTGCAGGGCGCCTCAGACCTCTTTCGACCTATTTCGACAAAGCATTTGCCTTGCCCCATTCCAAAAGCGCTTTAAGAACGGGCTCCAATGACCGGCCTTTTGCCGTTAACGAATACTCAACGCGCGGTGGGACCTCGGCAAAGACTTTACGTAAAACGAGCTTATCTTGCTCGAGTTCCCGTAACTGAGTCGTCAGCATTCGTTGCGTGATCCGCGGAATTTTTCGCTTGATCTCGTTGAAACGCTGAGTTTCCTCCATGAGGCGATTTAGAATCACGCCCTTCCACTTGCCCCCGATAAGGTCTAAACAAGCTTCTACCGGGCAATTTTCGTAGTCGATGTGTTTTTGCTTTCGTGCCATTTAGCTTGTCCATTCCGCCAATAGTATACAATTAGTACGTATGTGCTTTATTAGTGCGTACTTACATTATCCCGCCCGATCAAGTACTTTATTCTAAGTTAGTGGATCTATCGTCCACTGAATACATAAGGAGACACCAAATGACGAAGCTCGCATTGTTTGTTCGACTCGAAGCAAAAACTGGCAAAGAAACTCAAGTGGCGGAATTTCTTCGTACGGGGCTAGAAATGGCGCAACAGGAAAGCGGAACGCTACTCTGGTTTGCTTTGCGAATTGGTCCGTCGACCTTTGGGATCTTCGATGCGTTTGCGAACGAAGCTGACCGTCAGGCGCATTTAAACGGCGACATTGCCAAAGCGCTCATGGCGAAAGCGTCAGAGCTTTTAGCTCAACCGCCGGTCATTGAGAAAATCGACATTTTGCACGCCAAGATTTGAACGCCTGGATAATTGATCTTCCCCCCGTTTGTTGGACACGACCAACCGATAGGGAAAAGTTATGGCAAAGAGAGCGAACCAGAAATATGATGACGCCTTTAAAACTCAAGCGGTACGTCTAGCCCAGGAACTGGGACCGAGTCGCGCAGCTACGCAGCTCGCAATAACGCCCGCGATCTTGAACTATTGGCGGAAGGTTCATCAAGTGAAGAAGAAGATTTCAAAAGAAGAACAAGCAAGGCTCGATCACGAAGAGCTTCTCCGATTGCGCAAAGAAAATCATGAACAGAAGCAAGTTATTTTAGTCTTGAAGAAGGCTGCTGCTTTTTTCTCGAACGCCCAGCTGAAGTAAAATACCCGCTGGTCGAAGAAGCGAACCCTAATAAGAAAACACTCTTAATCATCCGCCGAAGTGGCTACGGTCAAAAAGAAAATACGTCGGGAGAAACGCAGCTGCGCGAACTCCTCGAATACGCAAACGTCACGCACTCGACGTCGTTCATCAAGAGTCGATTATTGAGACCGCGTTTAAGAGAAAAGAGCGTAAGAAATTTCGTGCTCTGATTCAGCGTGCGCTGAAAGAAAATATTCAACACGTTCTCTTTTTCTGGAGCTCGCGAGAGGCAAGAAACCTTACGGACCTTGAGGAGAACGATGAACTCATTAAAAGCGGCAAGCTCATCATTCATCATGTTGCAGAAGGAAAGGTTTACTGGAAAGGTACACCTGACTCAGAGTTTACATTCCGAGAGCTAAACGCCGTCATAAATAAGAGCGAGTCACGAAGCAAGAGCACCATGCTCAAAGCTGCTCTAAAGACCAAGGCACTGGCCGGCCACGTGCCCTTCAGACACCTACCCCTTGCGTACCTCCATAGCAAAGATAAAGACAAGTTCGGGAATCCAATAAAGGGCACAGCTAAAGTGATTGTGCATCCCGATCCTCAGCGCGTGCGAACTGTGCAACGTGAGTTCGAGCTGCGCGCTCGCGGCTATTCATATGACGAAATTAGGAAGAGAAATTTGGCAGAGCCAGGACTTGTTCCTGATGAGATCCGTCGTACATATAGCCGTCACGCAATTGAAGTCCGACTGAAGAATCCAATTTATTGGGGCTACTTCTATCTGAAAGACGATCCAAAGCGCTATGAGGGCAAACACGAACTTATTATCCCGGCTCACATTTTAAAAGCTGTCGAACAGATTAATAACGGCGACTTTAAAGGCCGCAGCAATATCGGTGTCGGCGAAGACATTTTCCGAGGATGGCTTACGTGTGATGACCCAGAATGCGGCCGATTAATAACATACGAGCGCAAGGAGAAGACTTTGAAGTCTACTGGAGCTGCTAAGGTGTACCATCTCTATCGGTGTACGAATTCGAGGAAGGTTCACGACAAAAAAGTTTATATCGGCGAAGAGGCTATCTTTGAGCAATTCGAATCCGTAGTGCAGCGATTTTCGATTACAAAGGAGTTTGCGACCGACATCACCGAAGCCCTAGCTGAGGCCATGGAGACGCAACGGAAGGCGATTAAGAGGCAAATGGAGGGCTTCCGAGTAGCGCTCAAAGAACTCGAAGGCAAAGAGGATATTATCTACGAACACTTTGTCTCAGGGGTCTTAGATAAAGAAGCTTACCAGCGCCAAGTTAATAAAGTTCGGGCCGAGCGGACTGATTATACGCACCAGTTAGAACAACTAACTCTCGAAATAAACGATGCAAGCAACAGCGCACTAGCTAAAGTGTTCGAACTAGCTGTCGACGCGGAATTACAGTGGAATTTGAAAAACAGAGAAGAACGTGCGGAATACCTCAAACGGGTACTTTCGAACCCGCGTCTCAAAATGAGATCCTTGCGATATGACTTGGAAAAACCGTTCGAAAGACTCGCGAAAATGAAGGGAACTAGTAATTGGCGGAGAGAAGTCCTCAATCTTCGAACTGAGGCTATCGAGTGGGCCACCGCGTAAGTGCCTGTAAAACGTCTGGAACTAGGGAACTACTAATTTTAGAGTTTCTGGTTCCTCAGCTGTATTTCCAGAGGTTTTACGCCGCCTTTCTCGTTCCTAGTTCCTTTTCTGGTTCCCACTTATGGGTTTCTAGTTCCCCCTGCAGTTTAATTATTCGGTTGATTGCTACTTAATATTGCCCAGGAGTTCGATACCTATAAGAAAAGTCGCGTGCGGAATGCTACCGAAAGCCATTCCGCCTGCCTTGCAAAAGAATTTTCGGAGCCTACGCCTTTACAGCTTGAGCGACGGCGGCTGACAAAGTCACAGTTGGCCGTTTAATTAAATTGCTCAAGTCCTTTGAGTCGCTATAAAGCTCGCCCTTTGCGGCACCCCGGTCAGAGTCAGCAAGCATGCTGGCAATAGGGCCAGGCAAGCCGAATCCGAGAAGAGCTTTTTCATAATCGCTCACCGGCATGTCCTGATATTTGACTTCTCTTTTTGAGCGACGGCCAACTTCAGCTGCAAGTTCAGATAAAGTGAATGCGTTGTCTCCTGCAAGTTCATAAACTTTATTTTCGTGCCCTTCATTTATGAGCACTGCTGCTGCCGCTGCGGCGTAATCGGATCGCGAGGCTGAGGAGAAGCGCCCGTTCCCAGCCGCTCCGAGAATCACTCCATGTTCGAGTGCTGCCCCTAGATTCTCCGTATGGTTTTCTAAGTACCAGCCGTTCCGAAGGAAGACGAATGGAATTCCGCTTTTTCGAATTTGTTCCTCCGTGTCCTGGTGCTCAGATGCGAGTGAAAGTGAAGAAGTGTCGGCACGCAGAATGCTCGTGTAAGCGAAAAGCTTTACGCCCGCTTTTTTTGCTGCATTAACGACAGTGCTATGTTGCTGTGCTCGTTTACCAATCTCACTTGACGAAATGAGGAGAACTTTTTGAACGCCAGCTAGTGCGCTATCCCAATCCTCCGCATTTTCGTAGTCAGCTTTTTTCACGACTACGCCTAGCGCTGCGAGATCTTTTGCTTTAGCCGGGTTTCTAACGGCAGCCACAATCTGACTGGCTGGGATGCTTTTGATGAGTTCTTCGATGACGAGCCTTCCTAAATTTCCTGTGGCTCCAGTGACGACGATCATATTTTTCTCCTATTGATGTAATCGATGAATTATTAAATCGGGAAATCAACACTCACTTTACTTTGTTCCGACCAGATCAAAAGTAAGGTCGAACGTGTCGTTGATAATTTTATCAGCCGTGAGTGATTTGAAGATGCTGCCCGAACCATATCTGAGGTTCCATTTGAGCCGCTCGATTTTCAAACCTCCTTTACCCTTAATTGTGTTCCCCTCTTTGCTGACTGTTGCCGGGAACGAGACGGGGTGAGTTTGCCCGTTCATCGTGAACTTACCTTTAATAACAGCTTCTGAAGTGGAGCCTTTTTTGAAAGCAAAGTTTGTCATTTCAAACCTCGACTCCGGGTATTTACTCACATTGAAAAAGTCCTCACTTGAAAGATGCTGGACGAGCTTTGTTTGATATTCGGGGCTGTCTTTCAAATCTTCGTTCGAGATGGTCTTCATATCGACGATCACGTTTAATTTTTTAAGGGCACCATTATCGTCTGTTTCAACTTCGCCTCCCTTGACGTTAATTCCACCATTGTGAAATGAACCGACTTTTTTGCCGGCTTTCCATTCAATGCGACTGGCGTTTGAATCAACCTTATAGGTTTCGGCAAAGGCTGAGGGACTTAAAAGTGTCAGGGCTACGAGAACTGCTTTCATGATTATTTCTCCTTGTGTTTGCTTAAGTTAATTGATGAATCCGTATCGTTTCCAAATCGAAAGCTTGAGACCGCGATACCACCGAAGAAGTCATCTTCATGGTAGATACGTGTTGCGGGCTCGTCTTCAGCCGCGCCAACGGCGACCATGAGAGGAATTAAATGATCCTCTTGCGGATGAGCAAGCCGAGCAGAAGGTGCACTTTCCCACTCAAGCAGTCTCTGCCTGCGCTCTTCTGGAGAGTTTTCGATGAGTGTTTCGCTGAGCCAAGAATCGAATTCATGCGACGGTTTTTCGGCTCTCGCGTCGAAATTGCGAAGATTGTGATAGCTCAGGCCGCTGCCGATAATTAGAATGCCTTCGTCACGCAGCGGAGCCAGTGCTCGGCCCAAGTTTATGTGAGCACCTGGATCATAGTCATTTCGGATCGAAAGTTGAACCACTGGCACATCCGCGTTTGGATAGGAAACCGCCAGCGGCGAAAACGTACCGTGGTCAAAACCTCGCACCGGATCTAATAGTGAATCAATTCCCGCGTGGCTCAGCAGTTCATGAACACGCGTCGCCAACTCCGGAGAGCCGGGAGCTGGGTATTTAATTTGATAGGTGTAAGCCGGAAAGCCGCCGTAGTCATAAAGCATTCCTGGATTCGGGCTGGACATGATCGCAAAGCCTTCTTCTTCCCAGTGGCCAGAGATCATCAAGATCGCTTTCGGCTTTTCAGGAAGCTCTTGCGGTAGGGCCTCAAGTGAGAGCCTCAAGTTCTTCATAGCTTCGCGCATCGACCCCTCAAGCCATGGCCACGGGCCGCCGCCATGTGAAATAAAATATGTCGGTAAGCGCGTTGCTTGTTGCATTCTCTGTTTCATGAGGCCGCCTCCTTTCCGCTGTTCGATTACTTAGTTACCTTACGGTTTTTTCGGCTATGTGATTAAATGGATAATTCTGGAAACATCTCGCAATTTATTGCATAATCAAGAAATGGATTTAGATACGATTCCCGTCTTTATCAAAGTGGTTCAGTCCGGAAGCTTCAGCCAAGCTGCACGGGAGCTTGGGATTCCGAATACAACAGTGAGCGCACAAATAGCGCGGCTTGAGCGTTCTCTGGGGATGACTCTTATTCAACGTACGACCCGACAGCTAATTATCACTCAAGCTGGTCAAACATTTTATGAGGGTTGCGTTCGAGCTATGGGTGAACTCCAGGCAACCCAATCGGAGCTAGAAAGCGCAACCAAGGAACCGACTGGAACCCTTCGCATTTCGGTGGCCTCGGACGTCGCGCATTCGATTCTGCCCCCGATAATCAAAACATACTTGGAAAAATACCCTAAAGCCCAAGTCGATGTCGTGGTGACAAATCGCATGGTCGATATGGTCAAAGAAGGTATCGATGTCGTCATCCGTGCAGGAGAGCTCAATGACTCAGGATTGGTTGCAAAAAAGCTTATCGAAATCGCGGGAGGGTTCTGGGCGACCGAGGCGTACCTCCGCAAAGCCGGCGCATTGAAGCACCCTCGGGATTTAAAAGACCATCAATGCTTGGTTCTGACGCCACTGTCTCGCAAGGAAATGAAACTGACTAATGGCAGTGAGGAAGTGAAGGTAATGCCGCCAAGCCGCCTCGTCGCCGATGAACTCGAAGCGTTACGCGAGTTCGCCCTTCTTCATATTGGAATAGCCTTCCTTCCGGACTTCATGGCCGAGGACAGACAAAGCAATCCAAAGCTCATTCGGGTTCTACCTAAATGGAGATGGACCGAAACGAAACTGAGCTTGGTTTATCCTTCTCAGAAATACGTCCCCCCGCGCTTAAGGGCGTTCATCGAAATCGCAAGCCAGTGATGAAGCTGTGGAATCGATTTATAAGCTTGTCGGGCCTTAAGGCTCTAGATGTGAGATCGATGCGGTAGCTAAGTCAATGAAGGCTCTAAGCTTTGGTGTGACGAATGCTTGTTCTGGAAAGATCAAACTTAAGCGTGTGGTGCTTAACCCTTCAAATCAATGATGCGAGCAACAGCGCACTTGCGAAGGTGTTCGAACTAGCTGTCGATGCGGAATTACAGTGGAAATTGAAAAACAGAGAGGAACGAGCCGAATACCTCAAAAAGGTACTTTCGAACCCGCGTCTCAAAATGAGATCTCTGCGATATGACTTGGAAAAACCGTTCGAAAGACTCGCGAAAATGAAGGGAACTAGTAATTGGCGGAGAGGGAGAGATTCGAACTCTCGTTACGGTATTAGCGTAAACACGATTTCGAGTCGTGCGCCTTCAGCCACTCGGCCACCTCTCCGTGCATGGGGATGCTAAAGGAATCAAGGGTATAGTGCCTTAGCCTAGTGC
>SYLX01000046.1 GCA_005808505.1 Bdellovibrionales bacterium
ATCTTACAATCTGGGAGTCGCTCATTCGCTCTCGCGCGCGCTGCTCTTAAGAGGTGCCGTACGTCGAGTCGAAACGGTTGCGACACCGTCCAGCGAGCAAGTGGCGCTCACGATCTTTTCGCAGGCGGGACAACCTTCACGTTTTGAATTCCTCGCCGGGCTCGGCTACGTCCTTTTAGATGGGAGAAGCGCCACAGCGCTTAGCCCTCGCATCACTGACATCGGCCATGCGCTTATCGCCATCGCTGGGCTTCACTACAACCTTTTCGACAGCAAAGATGCCGCGCCGGTTGCGGGCATGCGGGGCATCTACTCTCCTCTTGCGGCGGAAGCCGGAGTGCGGTTCCAAGTGTACTTACCGCAATCCTTAGGCGTGGGTCTTGAGTGGACCTACTCGCGAGCTATCATTGATGCGGATCCGGATTTGCCCGATTGGATGCGATTCGGAGGAAGTCTTTCGTGGTCCTTCGGTCAGTGAGACTTTCCACAGCTTTGCTCATAAGTCTGGTCTCCGTGCCTGGATGGGGCTCCACCGAGAGTGCGCTTAACGAGGGCCTCGCCCATCTAGAAGCAGGTCGCTTGCAGGCCGCGCACAAGAGTTTTGCCTTGATTCCGTTTCGCGATGAAGTCTGGCTTAACAAGAGCGAAAGTCTTCTTCGCTACCATCTTCTGCGGGGTTCGCCTCAAGAGGCTTGGCGTATCGTTCAGATTTTAAAACGTGTTCGTAAACCCGTTTTGCATTTGAATGATTACGAGCGTCTCGCGGTTTTTAAGAGCCGATCTTGTGCCTTGGCGCTTGCAGGTGGTGATGAGAGTCAGAAGCTCCTCGTAGAAGCCGTGACTTTCCGATACGCGCAAAGTTTCTTCAATGGACGATCAGGGGCAAGCCGCATCGAGGGCTCAAGCTTAGCTGCCGGAGTAAATCCTTACCTGACCGAAATTCCAGAGGTGCAGTTGGTCCCGGGCAACGGGTGCCGGTTTGAGAAGCTAAAGATCAAACTTGATAAAGGTGCTGCGAGAGAGGAACTTTCACGTTTGCTAGCTTACCTCGCGCGCGTGGACGGGAGCGGACCCCAGACGGCGGATGAACTCCTGATTTTGGCCCGCGCCCTTCAGCTCGCCTTAGACATGAAGAACCCCGATTCTGAGGTTGAGCTCTCATCTCGTCTTCCGCCTGAGAATCGAATTCCTTGGACGGCGCTTCCAGATCCGGAGAGGCGAAGACTGTTCACCTACTATTTTCCGGCGGAGAGAATCGAAGCTCTTCCCGTTGAAAAGCGAAACCGTGCGCAGGCGATTGCGCTGGAAGTCTTGGCGAAAGAGTCGGACGTAAAATCAGTTGAATGGTTAGGGCTCGTCGATCTCTCGACTCTCTCGCGAAAAGAAAAGCTCGCCTTGTTCGAGAAGCTCGAAAAGCGGGGGAGTTTTCCAGGCCGCGCGTGGGTGTTAATCGAAATTGCTGAAGGTCGCTACCAAGCCGGAGACGCAACGGGCGCGCTGACAACCTTGCGTCGGCTCCTATTAGAAAACGAAGAGGCAACGGATTCGGCGCTTGATGAACGTGCGGTAGACCTTGCGGCCGAAATCTTTGCCGAGCACAGATTTGACGACAAACTTCAAGGTGCACTCCAGGCGGCCTTACCTTCGCGACTCTGGAGCCAATTGATCGAGACCTCGCTCACGAAAGCCGCTTTCGGGGGACGCGCGAACGAGTTCGCGCGCATTGCTAAACTTTCAGCCGCGCGAAAAATGGGTAGTGGAATCCGCGAGCGCGAAGTTGAGATTCTTAGAAGTTTATCGCGACGGGATCTTCCTAGCTTTCGCAAGACGCTTCGCTCGTTTGGCCGCGGCGGGACGGCCGACCGTGATCTCATGCGCATCGCGGGAATCTTTGTTTCCGAACTCACGGCGCGAACTTCCCAAGAGGCGCGAGCCCTTGCGCCGTTTGCGCAGGAGATAGGTCGTGACCTTCGAGCGCGACTTCGCCCCGGTGACACGCGGACGGACGAGATCAATGATCTGGCGCAGGCTTTAGAGAGCGACAGCGCGTGGGCGGAAGGTGCGCAATCCGTTCGGAAGGGAATCGTCAAAGTGGGCGTGGCGAAATGGGAAGCTGCCCGCAGCGTTCCGGCCTCGTTTCAGTTGAAAGCACCGGCGCAGCTACCTCTTCGTGAACTTATCTACGTGCCGGATCAGATTGCGGGGCAGGGATGGCGACTCTCGACCGAGACCCGCTAACGAGCCCTTGGCTCCGAATCTTCGCGTTTGTTCTTGTTCTTCTTTACCCATCGAAGATAGCCGAGGAGTTGCAAGACTTAGAGCCCGAAGCTCCCTTAGCGAAGAGCTTACCGCACGAGCCGCGTGGTAAAACGCAGTCGTCTCGTCCGCTGAAGCTTGCTCCTGTTTCGGGACTTGATCGCGATGCTTTCTTAGCGGCGTTTAAACGACAAGTCGATGAACCGCTTATGGCTTGCCTTCGCGCAGCACTCGGAACACACGGGCGTCTGACGTTGCTTGCGCGATTGAGTCGCGAAGGAAAACTCACGACCGCACGGATTCTTGATCCTGCATCGCTCAAACTTTCGTGCGTTCAAGACGCCCTTGAGAAGATGGAGTTTCGCGTTGCGGGTCGTTCGCTTCGCGATGAATCTATCGAAGTTCAATGGCGTTTTGATTTCTGACCCTACGAGCGGCGACGGGCGTCGGTTATGGATTTTCGCGCACGTTGAGCGGCTTCTGCCTCCGCCTGAGCTTTCGTTTTTCTTTTTAATGTCCGTTTGCGCGGCGGCGGCCGGTTCGGGCGCTCTAGCTCCGTCTCGATTCGATCGATGAGACGATCAAAAATTTCAGCTCGGGCTTCGTGATGGCTCACGTCGGTTTCGTTCGTGAGTTTGCGTTTCGCTTTAATCGTCTGGTGACGAGCGAGGTCGCGGTACTTCTCGCGAAGACGCCGCGACATCGTTGCTTTTTTCTTTAGCCGCGCTTCGCTCATTCGGCCGTGTTGGTTTTCGATGATCGCTTCAAAAGCCTCAAACTCGGCCTTCGGGAGAATTTTCTTAGCTTGCTTAGGTCGAATCACTTTGGACTCCGTTCATAGGTTTCGTATTCGGGTCGTTCCACAGCGGCTCCTTCAAACTCTGAACCTAAAAAGAAGAGGTCGCGAAACCGCGTGCGCTCATTGATTTTAGCTTCAAGGAAAGAGGCTCCGCGAACGTCGGCGCTTGAGAAGTTCGCGTTGCGAAGATCAGCTCCATTAAAGAGAGCACCTCGAAAATCCCCGGTGCTGAGATCGGCTCCGGCAAGATCCGCATTTTCCAAATCAACGTGCCGGAGATCAACTCCGTAGTCGATGGCGTGCTCCACAAGTTCGCGCACCGTTTTTACGGAGGGGATATCGAGTATCGTGATGCCGTCTTTTCGTCGGAGTTTTGCCATACCGCCTCGCTTTGGGGGAGCCTAGCTTGAATCGAAGAGGCATTTGTCACGAGAGTGAGAAAGCCTCTTTTCGATTCAGCAATTAGCTCACAGCGTGCGCGGTTTCAGGCGGCGAGTTGTTTGCGGAGCGAGGTGAGGGCCGTGTTGAGTTCGGAGAGTCTTTCTTGGTAAATGCTTGTGACCGCGGCGAGTTGCGCTTGGCCATCCGGCGTCGTCGCGCCACCACTTTGCGTGATGTTGAAAATCTTTTTTTTCATCGCGTTAGCAGCCAAGGTCATCGTGTTGCTTTGCAGGTCACCAATTTTTTCCATAATAGATGTTATCTTCGCACTGAGATCTTTTTGCGCGACCCCGCTGCCAGGCGAGGCGAGTTCGACGAGGAGTTGATTGAGTGAACTCGTGAGGGTCGTTAGATCACTAGCTTGTCTCTGATATTCGCTTGATGAGTTCACGACTTCGGCTTGGCCTTCGGGTGTTGTGATCCGCTGGGTCCGCATAAGTTCCGCCATTTTGGCTTGCATGATTTCGGCCGCGATTTTCAATCCTAGCGACTGCACGGTACTCACATTTTGAAGAGCCACATCTTTTCGTTCTGGTGCAAGAAAAGGTGCTGCGATTGCTGAAGATGAGGGCTTTGAACTCGAAGCACTATTTTCTGGAGGCAGCGAGGTCGGCTTTAAACTTCCCTCCAAGCGCGTAACCGGCGTCGCCTTGACTACGATGGGTTTCGCAAACTGAGGGTAGATTTCGTAGAAGTGTTTGAGAGCCTCGATCGAAGCGTCATCGAATTTTGCAGTTGCAGTTGCAGACGCTGAAGAGTTGTTCATCGGCTCAGCTTCAATGTATTCGCGTGTCCACTCGACTACGCTTGCAAGTGAGGCAAGCAACAACTGATAAGTTTCACCGCGACCTGAACTCGCATTTTTAAGCTGGTCAATCGCCGAGCTCGTAAAGGTCAGAAGGATTTCTTCCGGCAGGGACGAAAGAGCAAGCGAGGGGAAATCC
>SYLX01000047.1 GCA_005808505.1 Bdellovibrionales bacterium
ACGGACGTCGTAGCGTGCGAGATCCGCAGCTTGAACGCGATCCGCTTTGATGCTGCGACGATGGCGTTTGGGCAAGTAAGGTCTCACGATGGGGTCGCCAGCATTCGTCGCCGGCGGGAGACGCAACTTGCGCGAAAGCTTATTCTTTTGCTTTGCGGCCTTTTCGGCATTCGGTTCAGCTTTCGAAGCTGAATTAGATTGATTGGCGTTATCCGCTGCGTCCACTCGGTATCCTGTCAAATTTGGGTCAGTGATCCTGATCTCTTTGAACCTAATGGCCTAGGGCACCTGGCTAAACAAGCATTCACCACGGGCTCATCCTCGGCCTATCTTGGGGTCAACACGTCGGCTCAACACGTCAGCCCAAAACGCCGACGCGTTGACAAGTCGCCAAGAGGCCTCATCTTAGTGTTTGTAGGCCTCAAAGTCCACGAGCGCTTTTAAAGCGTAACAGCTCCAAATCGCTCGTGCGTGACGCATTGAGGGCTTTGAGTTTAGTGATCGTTAAGGAGCCGACGATGAGCGATATCGAAAAGATGACGGTAAAAAGCCAGGAGGCCATGCAGGCGGCGGCCAAGTACGCGGAAGACCAAAATCATTCCGCGGTAGAGCCTGAGCATCTCTTTCGCGAACTCGTTCGCCAAACCGACGGGATCGTTCCCGGTCTCGTGCAAACGGCTGGCGGTGACCTTCAAGGTTTAACGCGCGATCTGGATCAGGCGCTCGGGCGGATGCCTCAGGTTTCCGGCTCTTCTCGACGGGTCGTTGCGAGCCAAAGACTCGTTAAAATTTTCGAAGGCGCGGATAATGAAGCGCGCTCCATGGGAGATGATTACATCTCCACCGAACATTTCTTACTTGCGGCACTTCCGAAGTCAGGGAGCGGAGCCGTTGGCGATTTCGCAAAGATCCTCACGCAGAATCAACTCTCCCGCGCGAAGGTCGAACAAGCCCTGACAAAGATCAGAGGAAATCAAAAAGTGACAGACGATAATCCTGAAGCAAAATACGAAGCTTTGAAAAAGTACGGACGCGATCTCACGGCCGCCGCCGCTGAAGGCAAACTCGATCCCGTGATCGGCCGCGATGAAGAGATTCGCCGCGTGATCCAAGTCCTTTCGCGTCGGACTAAAAACAATCCGGTCCTCATTGGCGAACCTGGCGTCGGTAAAACGGCGATCGCGGAAGGACTCGCCGGGCGCATCATTAAGGGCGACGTGCCGGAAGTCTTGCGCGGTAAAAAAGTCATCTCGCTGGACATGGGGGCGTTGATCGCAGGTGCTAAGTATCGCGGTGAGTTCGAAGATCGTCTCAAAGCCGTGATCAAAGAGGTTGTGGATTCCAACGGCCAGATCGTTTTGTTCATCGACGAGATTCATACGCTCGTCGGAGCCGGCAAGACGGAAGGCGCCATGGATGCAGGCCAGCTTTTAAAGCCAGCGCTCGCACGCGGTGAACTTCGCTGTATCGGCGCGACGACTCTTGATGAATATCAAAAACACATCGAAAAAGACGCGGCCCTTGAGCGTCGCTTCCAGCAAGTTCTCGTCAGCGAACCGAATGTCGAAGACGCGATTACGATCTTGCGCGGTTTGAAAGAGAAGTACGAAGTCCACCACGGCGTGCGGATCAAAGACTCCGCGATCATCGCTGCGGTCAAACTTTCTAGCCGTTACATCACGGCGCGCTTTCTTCCAGATAAAGCCATCGATTTGATGGACGAAGCGGCAAGCCGCCTTTCGATTGAAATCGGCTCTGTGCCGACTGAGATCGACCAAATGGAGCGCGAGCGCAAACAGCTGCAAGTGGAGCGCGAAGCACTTCGTCGCGAAAAGGATGAAGCTTCGCTCGATCGCCTTGAGCTAATCGAGGAAGAGCTCGAACAGCTCGATACGAAGATCAAAGAGCTTCGCTCGAAGTGGGAGCTTGAGAAAAGTTCAATCGGCGATTTGAAGACGACGAAAGAACGAATCGAAGCGGTTCGCCTCGAAATCGAAAAAGCGGAACGTTCCGGAAATCTAGAGCGTGCGGCGCAGTTGAAATACGGCGAGCTCCCGGGGCTTGAAAAGAAGCTTAAAGACCTCAACGAGAAAGCCGACTCCGGGCAAAAAGGCGATGGCCGCATGCTGCGCGAAGAAGTCGGCCCCGAAGAAATCGCCGAAGTCGTCGCGAAGTGGACAGGCATTCCCGTCAATCGCATGCTTCAAAGCGAGCAGGATCGCCTTCTGAAAATGGAAGACGAGCTTCGCAGGCGAGTCGTGGGTCAGGACCACGCCCTCACCGTCGTAGCGGACGCGATTCGCCGCGCGCGCGCTGAGATTTCAGATCCGAATCGTCCGATCGGAAGCTTTATCTTCTTGGGTCCGACAGGTGTGGGAAAAACGGAAACGGTCAAAGCGCTCGCCGAATTCATGTTCGACAGCGAACAAGCGGTGATCCGTATCGACATGTCGGAGTACATGGAAAAGCATGCCGTCGCGCGCTTGATCGGAGCGCCTCCCGGATACGTCGGTTACGAAGAAGGCGGGCAATTGACGG